>CAOKRG010000026.1 GCA_948471095.1 uncultured Oscillospiraceae bacterium | reverse complement strand
GTATAAAAAAATAAATGCGGAAGAACTCTCCCGCCCCGCTTTTGGGGCTTCGTGTTCTTTCGCATTTAATATTACAACCTACGATTGTAATGCTTGCCTCATTTTTTTCTTGATTTTCTTCCCGAAAAGACGTAAAATAAAACTATTAATGTCTTTTGAGAGGAAGATCGGCAACATGAACGACCAGCTTTCCGAACGGATCCAGCGCAGCCGGAGGGGGTTTTCCAAAAGCCAGCGGGCCATCGCCAAGTACCTGCAGGACCACCCGGACCAAGTGGCCTTTATGACCGCCTCCCGGCTGGGCGCTACTGTGGGGGTCAGCGAGTCCACCGTGGTCCGCTTCGCCACCGAGATCGGCTACTCCGGCTACCCGGCCATGCAGCAGGCCGTGCAGGAGATGATCCGCAACAAGCTCACCAGCTTCCAGCGCCTGGAGATGACCTCCCGGAACATCCCCCCGGAAAAGCTGCTGGACGCGGTGCTGGGCCAGGACATCGACATTCTGCGCCGCACCCGGGAGAATTTGGACGAGCCCGCCTTCTACCAGGCCGTGGACGCTCTGGTGGGCGCGAAACGGGTTTTTGTGCTGGGCGCGGGCAGCTCCCTGGCCCTGGCCACCTTTTTGGCCCATTACCTGCGGCTCATCTTCGACACCGTGCAGCTCATCGAGGCCACCAGCGAGGCGCTGATTTTGCAGCAGATGGTCCGGGTGGGGCCGGGGGACGCCATCATCGCCATCAGCTTCCCCCGCTACTCGAAAAAGGCCGCCAAGGCGCTGAAATACGCCTCCAGCCGGGGCATGACCGCCATCGCCATAACGGACAGCCCCCTCTCCCCCCTGGCCCAGGGGGCCTCCCACCTGCTGCTGGCCCGCAGCGACATGGTCTCCTTTGTGGACTCCCTGGTGGGCCCCCTGAGCCTGATCAACGCCCTGATCGTCACCGTGGCCATCCGGAAGAAGGCCGAGGTGGCCGAGTCCCTGCGGGCCATTGAGTCCATCTGGGACGAGTACGGGGTCTACGAGAAGGTGGAGGAGGCTTGACCGGGGCCATTGTGGTGGGCGGCGGGGCGGCCGGGCTGATGGCCGCGGGCGCTTTGGCCGCCCAGGGCGCGCCGGTGCTGCTCTTCGAGAAAAACCGGGACCTGGGGCGCAAGGTGCGCATCACCGGCAAGGGCCGCTGCAATGTGACCAACCGCTGCCCGCCCCAGGAAGTGGTGGCCGCGGCCCAGGGGGGAAAGTTCCTCTACACGGCCCTGTGCGCCTTTCCGCCCGAAGACGTTATGGCCTTCTTCGAGGGCCTGGGCGTGCCCTTAAAGACCGAACGGGGGCGGAGGGTGTTCCCCCAGTCGGACAAGGCGGGGGACATTGCCCAGGCCCTGGCCCGCTGGGCCGGGAAAGCCCAGGTGCGCCGGGAGGCCGTGGCCCGGGTGCTGGTGGAAGAGGGCCGCGCGGTGGGCGTAGCGGCGGCGGGGAAGGAGTACCGGGCCCAGGCCGTGCTGCTGGCCTGCGGCGGGGCCTCCTACCCGGCCACGGGCTCGGACGGCTCCGGCTGCCGTCTGGCCCAGGGCGCGGGCCACAGCATTACCCCTCTTGCCCCGGCTTTGGTGCCCCTGGTGGAGGCCGGGGGCTGGTGCCAAAAGCTCATGGGCCTCTCCCTGCGGAACTGCGGGGTGAAAGTTACCGCCGCCGGAAAGAAAAAGCCCGTCTATACGGACTTCGGCGAGCTGCTCTTCACCCACTTCGGCCTGTCCGGGCCTACCATCCTCAGCGCGTCCTCCCATATGCGGCCCATGGAGCCCGGGCGGTACACGGTGCACATCGACCTGAAGCCCGCCTTGGACCAGGCCCAGCTGGACGCACGCCTGCTGCGGGACCTGGAAGAGAACAAAAACCGGCAGTTCGCCAACGCTCTGGACCGGCTGCTGCCCCAAAAGCTGATCCCCGTGGCCGTGGAGCGCGGCGGCACTCCCGGCGGGACCCGGTGCAACACGGTGACCAAGGAGCAGAGGCGGCGGTTTTTGGCCCTGTTGAAGGACTTTACCATTGAGGTGCAGGGCTTCCGGCCCCTGGAGGAGGCCATCGTCACCGCCGGCGGCGTACGCCTGGGGGAGGTGGACCCCCGGACCATGGAGTCCCGGCTGGTGAAGGGCCTCTACTTTGCCGGGGAAATGCTGGACGTGGACGCGCCCACCGGGGGCTATAACTTGCAGATCGCCTTTTCCACGGGCCGGTTGGCCGGAGAGAGCATGGCAAAGGCCTTGGCCCAAGGGGACTTATGAGAAGCCGTCAGCCGAAGAATTACCTCTCAGCTAATGGCAGCCAAAGAACGCGGTCCAGGTGCGTTAGGCACCTGGCAGAGCGCGAGACAGAGTCTCGCGACCTTGCCGCAGGGCGCGGCATTGGCGCCCGGAGGCCATATAATACTTCCAAAGGGCCGTAGGCCCCTATTCGGGACGCAGTCCCGACCCCAGCATCCCGATTGTTTATTAGCGGCGCAATTATAAATACAGTCTCTAAAAGAGGAAGGGGATATTTCATGGAGGAACGGCGGTTAAGGCGGGCGGACGTTCTGAACATTGTGCAAGGGCTGGACTTCTTCGGCGGGGAGGACTGCTGGCTCACCTCCGGCGCGGCCCTGGTGCTTTACGGCGTGAAGGAGTCCACCCGGGACGTGGACCTGGTCTGCACAAAGGAGCTGGCGGACCGGCTGGAACAGCGCGGCCTGCCCTTTCAGCGGAAGGGGCTGGACAACACGAGGGTGTTTGCCGTGAACCGCTGGGTGGAGGTGCTGGAGGACTGGGACACGGAAGAGGTCGTGGAGGTAGAGGGCCTGCGCGCGGCCAGCCTTCCCAGCGTCCGAAAGCAGAAGGAGGCCCTGGGCCGGGAGAAGGATTGGGCGGATATCGCCTTGATCGACGCATTTTTGGGCTGGAAGGGGAGTATGATTCGTCTGGAGACCTCCCGGCTGGTTCTGCGGGATTATACCCCGGCGGACGAGGAAGACTATTACCAGCTGAAAAGCGATGAGGGGGCTATGAGCCGCTACCAGCGGGACATTATGGTCCACAGCCGGAAGGAGGCCCATGCGGACTTTGCCCGAGTGCTGGCGGACGCCAGAAAGCCGGACCGGAGCTTCTACTTTTTCCGGGTGGAGGAGAGGGAAAGCGGCAGGCAGCTGGGCTCGGCGGGCTACACGGTTACGGACCGGACCCCGGCGGGCAAGCTGGTCCATGCCGGGTACTTTTACTTTCCGGAGTTCTGGGGCCGGGGCTATGGCACGGAGGCCATGGGGGAGGTCCTCCGCTTCGCCTTTGAGGAGGACGGGGTATACCGGGTCTCCACCGGGTGTCTGGCGGAGAACAAGGGCTCGGAGCGGATCATGCAGAAATGCGGCATGATCAAGGAGGCGGAGCGTCCGGGCTGGACCTGGCACGAGGGAGAGATGAAGACCCGGCTGGAATACCGGCTGCTGCGGGAGGAATATGAAAGCATGAGGGGAAGGGGTTCGCGATGAAAAAAGTGCTGACGGTGCTGATTGCGGCGCTGGCCGCGGTGGCCTGCGTATACCTGACCCGGTTTGAGTTCGAGTTCAGCCAGCCGAGGGGGAACGGTGAGTATCAGTTTCGGTTCAAGTTCCGGAAATAGTTGGGGAGTTGTTTGGGGGGAGTAATAGAAGGCCTCCGGCGGGGAGGGGGCTTTGCCCCCTCCCCCCCCACCACCTTTGAAAAGGTGGACGAAACTTTTACTGGCTCGCTATCGGGGCCTGTGCGTTAATCAACGCTCGTTTTGGGAAATTAGGAGGGGGAAGAATCATGTTTGCAATTGCCATAGACGGCCCCGCCGGGGCGGGAAAATCCAGCGTGGCCAAGGCGCTGGCCAAGGCGCTGGGATTCGCCTATGTGGATACCGGAGCCCTGTACCGGGCCATCGCCCTTTTTATGATAGAAAACCAGGTGGACCTGACCGACCCGGAAGCTGTGTCCGCCCGGCTGCCCCAGGTGGAGGTGGGCCTGGAATACGGCCCGGAGGGCCAGCGGACCTTGCTGGCGGGCCGGGACGTGTCCCAGGACATCCGGACCCAGGAGGTCTCCATGGCGGCTTCCCGGTGGGTGGCCCACATTCCCCGGGTGCGGGCCTTTCTGCTGGACCTGCAGCGGGACCTGGCCCGGCGGGCCGACGTGGTGATGGACGGCCGGGACATCGGCACGGTGATCCTCCCCGGGGCCCAGCTGAAGGTGTTCCTCACGGCCTCGGCGGAGGAGCGGGCCCGGCGGCGGACCCTGCAGCTGGATGCGGCGGGAGAAGCGGCTGACTTTGACCAGGTGCTGCGGGAGGTAGCCCAGCGGGACCGGCAGGACGCGGCCCAACTGGAGGCGGTCCCCCCGGACGCGGTGCGGCTGGACGCCACGGAGCTCTCTTTTGAACAGGTGGTGGAGAAAATTTTGGAATTGGCCCGGGCCCGGATGGACGGGGCCGGTGGGAAAGGATGAGGAGCGTGCCCAAGCAAGCGAAAGCCAAACGGAAAACTTTGCTTTACGCCATTGGCCAGACCCTTCTGGCGCTGTTTTATTACCCGGTCTTCCGCATTTCCGTGCGGGGGCGGGAGAACGTCCCAAAGTCCGGCCCGGTGCTCTTGTGCAGCAACCACCTGGCCAAGCGGGACCCGGTGATCTTGGGCGTGGCCCAGCTGCGCCAGGTCTTCTACATGGCCAAGGAGGAGCTGTTCCAGAGCCGGTTTTTGGGCGGGCTGCTCCGGGGCTTGGGGGCTTTTCCCGTGCGGCGGGGCAGCGGCGGGGCGGACGCCCTGGCCGACGCCTACGAGCTGCTGGACGAAAACGCTGTTGTGGGCGTGTTCATCGAGGGGACCCGCTCCAAGGACGGGCGGCTGCAGCGCCCCAAAACCGGCGCGGCCCTGCTGGCCTACCGCACCAAGGCCCCTGTGGTGCCTGTGTGCATCACCACGGGGGACGGGGGCATCCCCAAGGCCTTTAAGCGCACCGTCGTCAGCTTCGGCCCGCCCATCGCGGCCCAGCGTCTGGCCATTCCGGACGACTCCAGCATGCAGCTGCGCCGGGCCAGCCGGGTGATTATGGAGGAAATCAGCGCCCTGCGGGAGGAAACCCTTAAGGAGCTGGGCCTGCCCTCCCAAAAGGCCGAGGCGGCGGAACGGCCTCCGGCGGCTTAGGGAACTTTTTGAAAAAAGTTCCCTAAGAACCTTCAAAAACTTTTACACGTTTATCGTAAGTGTGAGGCGTACACTGGGCGCTCGGTTTGGGGCTTACGACATTCACTTTGTGAAGTCGGCATTCGCTGCGCGAAGCCAACATTCGCTTCGCGAAGTTGGCATTAACATTGTCAACCCGACCAACGGCGAGAACTACAAAACTTTTACTGGCTCTCTTCCCCTGCCACCTTGAAAAAGGCGCTGGCCGCCAGATACTTGGCGGAACCAGTGCGTAGCCTTTCGCCCCGAACCGAGCGCCAAGCTTGCGTGCCGCCCAACCGTAAAGCGTGTAAAAGTCTTTGAAGATTGTTAAGGAACTTTCTTCAGAAAGTTCCTTAACCTGCCAGCGGCCGCCCCGTATTACTCTTCAAAAAAACAATTTTTATTCTTGAAAGGAAGTGCCGCCTTGGTTACGTTCAAGTTGGCAAAGACCGCCGGGTTCTGCTTTGGGGCAAAGCGGGCGGTGGATATGGTCCAAGAGCTGCTGGACCGGGGAGAGCGGGCCGCCACGCTGGGGGCCATCCTCCATAACCCCCAGCTTGTGGCCCAGCTGGAGGCCAGGGGGGTAAGGGTGGTGGAGTCCCCCGGGGACACGCCGGAGGGCTACGTGCTGGTCCTGCGCTCCCACGGCGTCCCCAAGGGAACCGAGGAGGAAGCGCGCTCCCTCGGGGTGCGCTTTGTGGACGCGACCTGCCCGAATGTGAAAAAAATTCACAAGCTGGCGGAGGAGGCCGGGGCCCGGGGACGAACCTTCCTTCTCTTCGGCGATCCGGAGCATCCGGAGGCCCGGGGAACGGTAAGCCACTGCACGGGTCCATATTTTGTGTGTAGGGGGGAGGAGGATCTACAAGATCTGCTTAAAACCCATCCAGAGCTGCGCACGGCTCCCCTGACGGCGGCGGCGCAGACGACTTTTCATAAAATTTACTGGCAAAAATGCGCGGAAACTCTGAAAAAAGTATGTACAAACGCCGCAGTTTTTGATACAATATGTAATGCAACAGCGAAACGGCAGAAAGAGGCGCTGGACCTGGCCCGGGAGTGCGACCGGATGGTGGTCGTCGGGGGCAGGAACAGTTCGAATACGGCCAAGCTCCGCGACATCTGCGCGGAGGAGTGTGAAACGTACCTCATCGAAAGGGCGGACGAGCTGCCCGTCTTTTCCGCCGGCCTGAGCGTTGGCATTACCGCTGGGGCCTCGACCCCGGCAAGCATAATTAAGGAGGTACTTGATACCATGGCTGAAGTCAACAGCACGGAACAGAACTTTGAGGAGATGCTTGAGGAATCGCTCAAGAGCATGAATACAGACGAAAAGGTACACGGCGTAGTCGTAGGCATCTCCCCCACCGAGGTCTATGTGGACGTGGGCCGCAAGCAGGCCGGGTTCATCCCCGCCGCCGAGCTCTCCAGCGACCCCTCGGTCAAGCCCGAGGACGTGCTCAAAATCGGGGACGAGGTTGAGCTGCTGATCATGAAGACCAACGACCAGGAGGGCACCATCATGCTCTCCAAGCGCCGGGTGGACGCCATGAAGGGCTGGGACCTGATCCAGGAGGCCCAGGAAAACAACGAGATCCTCGAGGGCAAGGTCATCGAGGTGGTGAAGGGCGGCGTGATCGTCCTGCACGACGCGCTGCGGGTGTTTGTGCCCGCCTCCCAGGCCACCGCCACCCGGGGCGAGGAGCTGGAGGGACTGCAGGGCAAGGACGTGCGCTTCCGGATCATCGAGGTCAACCGCCAGCGGCACCGGGCCGTGGGCTCCATCCGCAGCGTCCTGCGCGAGGAGCGCAAGGCGGCCCAGGAGAAGTTCTGGGAGCAGGTGGAAGAGGGCCAGGCCTACACCGGCAAGGTGAAGTCCCTGACAAACTTCGGCGCTTTCGTGGACCTGGGCGGCGTGGACGGCATGATCCACATCTCCGAGCTCAGCTGGAACCGGGTGAAGCATCCCAGCGAGGTGGTCAACGTAGGCGACACGGTGGACGTGTACGTAAAGGGCCTGGACAAGGAGGCCGGCAAGATCTCCCTGGGCTACCGCCGTCCGGAGGACAATCCCTGGGTGAAGCTGGAGCGGGAGTATCCCGTGGGCACCGTGTGCGAGGCCAAGATTGTGGGCATGACCGCCTTTGGCGCCTTTGCCAGCGTGATTCCCGGCATCGACGGCCTGATCCATATCTCCCAGATTTCGGACCACCGCATTGAGAAGCCCCAGGATGTGCTCAAGGTGGGCGATGTGGTCAAGGTGAAGATCACCGACATAGACCTGGAGCGCCACCGGGTGTCCCTGTCCATTCGGGTGCTGCTGGAAGAGGAGCAGGCCGCGGCAGACGAGGCGGCGGCCGAAGCCCCCGAAACCGAGACCGTCTATTCCACCGAGTCTTCGGACGAAGCGGAAGCCTCCAGCGAGGAGTAATTTTAATACATCACAGGGTAGTGTGCAAACTGCCCTGTTTTGTGTGTAGAGGGGTTTCGTCCCTGTGACTATAAATTTCATGCGCCGCTTTGGCAAATTGGCAAATGTGTCAAAGTCTTGGTGGCAGTGGGAAGAACATTTTGCCGCGCATTCGTTTTGACGATTTGGACATGTTCTATGAAGATATGGGGATAGGCGGCGAAACCGTGCTTTTCCTGCACAGCCATTTCAGCCGGGGCCTGCTGGCCTTTGGGGCGCAGATACAGCCCTTTCAGGGAAAGTACCGCTGCCTGTTCCCGGATTTCCGGGGCCATGGCCGTACCGTCTGCCCCAGCCTGGAATGGGATTCCCGGAAGATCGCCAGGGACATGGCGCGCTTCCTGGATGTCCTAGGCATAGAAAAGGCCCATCTTTTCGGGTACAGCTTCGGCGCCACGGTGGGCCTATATATGGCGGCCCTTTATCCGGAAAAGGTGCGCAGCCTGACCGCTGTGGGAGCAGGGGCCTACCCCCGCCCAGAGGGCGCGGAGGACTTCCTGCCGGAAAGCCTTTTGCGGAAAAACGACCAGAAGTTTATCCGGGAGATGGAAGTCCGGCACAGGGAAGCCCATAAGGGCGACTGGAAGACCTTCCTGGAACAGACGGTTGCGGATTGGCGCGGCCACCCCGCCCTGACGGACGAGGAATGGGCGGCTGTCGCCTGCCCGGCCCTGTTCATCAACGGGGAGCACGACCCCTTTGGCACCTGTGCGGAAATGGCGGAAAAGATCCCCCACGGGGAGACCTGGGAAATAAAGGGCGGCGGGCACAGGCCCCTGTTCGTCATGGAGCAGGGCCGGGAGGTAAACGCCGCCGTGCTGGATTTCCTTTCCCGCGTTGGAGAATAGCCGGGGCGTTTCGGCGCTCTTTGGCTTGGAGAAAGAAGATATTGGAGGAAAGACCCATGAAGCGTGTAAAGAAACCTGTATTTTTTGTGGTGCTGATCTTGATCTGCGCCCTGGTGGGCACGTCCCTGTTCGGCGTATATGGCCAGAACGGCGACTTTAAGGTGACCTATATCAAAGGGGCCGGCGACATCCGCTGGGGCATCGACATCCGGGGCGGCGTGGAGGCCACCTTCAGTCCGGCGGACGGGGTAAAGGCCACCAGCGGCGAGCTGGAATCGGCCAAGCAGATCATCGAGACCCGCATGGTCTCCCAGAACATCACCGACTATGAGCTCTACACCGACGAGGCCAACAACCGGATCATCGTGCGCTTCCCCTGGAAGTCCGACGAGACGGACTTTGACCCGGAGAAGGCCATCAACGAGCTCTCCGCCACGGCCATGCTCACCTTCCGGGAGGGCGGCAGCTATGAGACCATGGACTACGATGAAAACGGCAACGAGGTCTATAAAACGCCCACGGGGACCACGGCGGATACGATTATCTTGGAAGGGTCCGACGTGGTGAAGGCGGAGCCCGCCGTAAACCAGGACCAGACCACCGGCGCGGCCCAGTATGTGGTTTCGCTGGAGTTCAGCGAAGAGGGCAAGCAGAAGTTCGCCGAGGCCACGGAGCGGCTGGTGGGCCAGACCATCTCCATCTGGATGGACGACGTGCGCCTTTCCGCCCCCACGGTCAACGCGGTGATCAGCGACGGCAAGTGCGTGATTGAGGGCAACTTCACCAGCGAGAGCGCCACCACCCTGGCGGCGCAGATCCAGGCGGGCGCGCTGCCCTTTGCCCTCACCACCTCCAACTTCAACTCCCTGGCCCCCACCCTGGGCGGCCAGGCCCTGGAGTCCATGCTGATGGCCGGCGTCATCGCCTTCATCCTCATCGCCCTGCTGATGATCGTTGTGTTCCGCCTGCCCGGCGTGGTGGCGGTCATCACCCTGGCGGGCCAGATGGGCATCTGCTTCGCGGCGGTGTCCGGCTTCCTGCCCAGCATGAATTCCTTTACCATGACCCTGCCCGGCATCGCGGGCCTGATCCTCTCCATCGGCATCGGCGTGGACGCCAACGTGATCACCGCCAGCCGGGTGCGGGAGGAGCTGAACAACGGCAAGACCCTGGACGGGGCCCTGAAAAACGGCTTCCAGAGCAGCTTCTGGGCTATCTTTGACGGCAATATTACCACGGCCATTGTGGCTGTTATGCTGATGATGGTCTTTGGCCCCAGCAACATCTTGTCCATGATCTTCGGCCAGTCCACCACGGGCGCGATTTTCTCCTTTGGCTTCACTTTGCTGGTGGGCATCATCGCCAACTTCATTATGGGCGTGCTGGCCACCCGGCTGATGATCCTGTCCCTGGCGGAGTTCAAGTGCTTCCGCAAGCGCTGGCTCTTTGGCGCCGCCAAGGAGGGCGCGGCCCCCCGCAAGGCCGGCAGAATCGACTTCCTGGGCCACCGCAAGACCTACTACATGATCTCCGGCGCGGTGATCGTGGTGGGGCTCATTGCCAGCGCCATCATGGGGCCCAAGCTGGACATCCAGTTCGCGGGCGGCGCCATGATCCGCTACGCGGTGGACGGCAGCGCGGTCTCTGCCAGCGACATTGAGAACACCCTGTCCAGCCAGCTGGGCATGGACAGCTCCGTCTCCCTGAACCAGGACATGAGCACCGGCAAGGACCAGGTAACCATCTCCTTCGCGGGCAACAAGAGCATCTCTCCCGATGAGCAGGCCAAGGTGGCCGACACCCTGAGCGCGGCCTTTGACCAGGCGAACTTCACCCTGCTGGAGTCCAACTCCGTGGACGCCACCATGGGCGCGAAGTTCTTCCAGAAGTGCATGGTCTGCTTTGTGCTGACGGCCATTCTGCTGCTGGTGTATATCGCCCTGCGCTTTAAGAAGATCGGCGGCCTCTCCGCGGGCCTGACGGCCATTGTGGCGCTGCTGCACGACGTAATCATCGCGTTCTGCGTGTTCGTTGTCTTCGGCATGCCCATCAATGATATCTTTATCGCCGTTGTGCTGACCCTGCTGGGCTACTCCCTGAACAGCACCATCGTCATTTACGACCGGGTGCGGGAGAACAAGCGCAAGGCCGGGCCCCGGGCGGACATTGCGGAGAACATGAACCTGAGCATGAACCAGACCCTGGGCCGCACGCTGCTGACCTCCCTGACCACCTTCCTGGCCTTGGTGGTGGTGCTGGTGGTAGCGGGGCTGTTCTCCATCAACACGGTGGTCTCCTTCTCCCTGCCCATGATGGTGGGCGTGGCGGCCGGCTGCTTCTCCTCCCAGTTCATCGCGCCGAACCTGTTCGGCATGTGGCAGATCCGCGAGAAAGAGAAGCAAGGCAGATAAAGCCGGTTTTGGGTTGAAAAAGGGCGGAACGCGCAAGCGTCCGCCTTTTTTTGTAAAATTAAAAAATCCCCCAAAAGATTCCGGGAATTATTTTACCGCTCCCGCTAAAAATATCGCTAGGGCTTTGAAGCCCGCGATCTCTGACTGGTTCAGAAGGGGTATTTTATTGGGAGTGGCCAAACGCGTGTTTTGTCCGGACAAAGCTTCTTGAGCGCAATCGAAAAAGTTTCGTCATTCTCGACTGCCATCTCGGTCGGCGTTGGACAATCGCCACTGGCGATTAGCGCCCTTTTCAAAGGTTGCGGGGTTTTCAGGGGACTTCGCGCAGCGAATGTTGTAAGCCCCTGAACCGCCGGAGGCTTTCTAATACTTCTATAACAACGCCTTTGGGACGCTCCCATTTTATCTCTCTTGAACCGCGCTAACGATATGAGCCGCCTCGGCCTACCGGCAAGGTGGGTCCGGGACCTTTTAAACAGAGTTCCCATGGCTTGGCGGCGAAAAAATCCATTGGAAAAGAGGGAGATTGCATGAACATCATCGACCGTATCGCGTTGGCCCTAACTGTAATCGGCGGCGTGAACTGGGGGCTGGTGGGCATTTTCCGGTTTGACCTGGTGGCCTGGCTCTGCGGCGGGCAGACCGCGGTCCTGGCCCGCATCGTCTACACCCTGGTGGGAATTTCCGCCCTGTGGTGCCTGGCCCTGCTCTTCCGGGACTGGGACGACGAACCGGCTGTAGCCAGCTCCCACTAGAAAATCAAAAAGCCCCGCGCCATGTGCTGGCACGGGGCTTTTTGGCCTTTTGGGCCTCCGGCGGCCAGGGTTTCACCCTGGACCGGACCAAACTTTTTGAAAAAAGTTTGGATCAAAAACTTTTACACGTTTGGGTTGGGTGGGGGGCGTGGGCCTGGGGCTCGGTTTGGGGCTTTTTGATTGACAATTTAGAGCAAATGGAAAACGCGAAAGTTGTGCGCCATGACGGAAAATTATGTAGGCCGGTTGTGTGCCAAGCCGCCAGGCGCGATTGAATCCGCGGTTCCTTAACCTAATTGAAAGCCGGTTTCCAATTGAGGGGTGTGCTCCAGACAGTCCAGAATGGCCTGCCGGTCCCCGATGGCGGGGATGCCGCCGGGGCTGGCCGCGCAGGTGGAGCCCGCCGCGTTGGCGAAGCGGCAGAAATCGGAAAGCGTGCCGGGGTCCAGGGCTTCCAGCTTTTCCGGGGAGTCGACGCCGTTTTGCAGCAGCTGGGAGAGGAACGCCCCCCAGAAGCTGTCGCCGGAGCCCGTGGTGTCAACCACTTTTACGTCAAAGGTGGGGTGATGGCGCAGCTGCCCCTTGTAGGAGGACACGCAGCCGTCCGGCCCCAGCGTGACCAGAACCAAAATGACGCCCAGGGCGTGGAGCTTCTTCACGCCCCCGGCAATGCTCTCGGTGTTGGTGAGCAGGGCCAGCTCCTCCTCGGAAATTTTCAGCAGGTGGCACAGGGGCAGGCCCAGGGCCATTCCGGCCACGCC
Source organism: uncultured Oscillospiraceae bacterium (assembly GCA_948471095.1). Taxonomy (GTDB): domain Bacteria; phylum Bacillota; class Clostridia; order Oscillospirales; family Acutalibacteraceae; genus Acutalibacter. Next base: position 23,399 of record CAOKRG010000026.1, on the reverse strand, counting down.
CGCCTCCTCCGAGGGCCAGAGCACGGGCCGCCAATTGGGGTCATAGGAGATGAGCTTTCCCAGATCCCGGGCCCGCTTTACCAGCCCCAGGGTGGTGGACTTGCCCGGCTCGGTGGTCAGGGACAGAGAGCCGAAGTGGAGCAGGCGGCAGTCCGCCAGGGCGGCGGGGTCCAGCTCCTCCGGCCGCAGCTGGGTGTCCGCGCCGGGGTTGCGGTAGAAGGTAAAGCTCCGGTCGCCGTTTTCGTCCAGGTGGACGAAGGCCAGCGTGGTGCGGAAGTCCGGGTCGCTGACCAGGCCATGGACGTCCACTTGGTTGTCCTCCAGGCAGCGGCGCAGGCTGGCGCCGAAGCCGTCCGCGCCCACCTTGCCGATGAACCCGGCGGAAACGCCCAGCCGGGCCAGCTGGACCGCCACATTGGCGGGAGCCCCGCCGGGGTTGGGATAGATGGCCCCGGGGAAGCCGGGAGCCTTCACGGGAGAGAAGTCGATGAGCAGTTCGCCGGTGGTGAGAACATCGGGCATAGAAAACATCCTTTCCAAAACATAATAATTTATTTAAAGCCAAGCAGTTTTGGCGGTAGGCTATGCTGAAACCCTGGGCTATCCAGGTAGTTTGGGTCGGGACTGCACCCCGAAGAGGGCCTACGGCCCTGGGGAGTACGGTTAAGGAGTCTCGCCTACCGGCTCGGTCGGCTCGCGGCGTGTCTGCCTCTGGCAGACGCTCACCCTCCGGCGGCCAAGTTCATCTCCGATGAACTTGCGAGGCTCATGACGTTGGCTTCGCCAAGTCGCCTTAAGAATCCGCCAGGTGCCGCGACTTCGCAGAGCGAAGGTCGACGCACCTGGACCGCGTATATTGTCCACCATTAGCTGTCAGGGTAATTAATCATGAAAGGCTCCGAAACGCAACAGGAAAGGTTTCGTCAACCTTTTCAAGAGGTTGACGAGTTATCCAAAGGATAACTCGTGGGTTCTTAGGGACGGAGTCCCTAAGCCGCCGGAGGGTGCTGCTCCCCGGTGGGGAGCGTTTAGCACCGACCGAGCCGGCAGGCGAGACCCCGCTCCGCATTACATACTCCCAAAGCTTTTCAGCGCCAGCCGGATCAGCTCCTCGGCGGGCAGGGAGGAGTCTAAGCGGGCCACAGCGGCCGCGGCTTCGGAGGGGGAGTAGCCCAGAGTCACCAGGGCCTCGGCGGCTTGGGCGGCGTTTCCGGCGGCGGAGGGCGCCCCGGCGGGCAGATCGCCCAGGTCCAGCCCGGCAAAGCTCAGGCCCTTCACCTTGTCCTTGAGCTCCAGCACGATGCGCTGGGCCAGCTTGGGCCCCACGCCGCTGGCCCGGGTAAAGCGCTTGGAGTCGCCCGCAGCCGCCGCCAGGGCCACGTCCTCCGGGGCCATTTCCGAGAGGATGGACAGCGCGGCCTTAGGCCCCACGCCGCTGATGGCCGTGAGCAGCTTGTAGCAGTTGAGCTCCCCCTGGGTATAGAAGCCGTACAGGTCCAAAGCGTCCTCCCGCACGTTGAGATAGGTATAGAGGGTGGCCTGTCCGCCGGTGCGGGGCAGGGCCCGCAGGGTGCTCATGGAGGTCAGGCACTTGAAAGCCACGCCCCCCACGTCGATGACCGCCACGCCTGGCTCCGTGTGGGCCAGGGTTCCGGTCAGGCTATAAAACATGTGTACCGCCTCCTTTGATCTGGATGAGCCCCCGCCGCAGGTCCGAACCCGCCGCCTGGCCGTGGCAGATGGCCATGGCCAAGGCGTCCGCCGCGTCGTCGGGCTTGGGAATGGCGGGAAGCCGGAGCAGCCGCCGGGTCATTTCCTGGACCTGGTGCTTTTGGGCCTTGCCATAGCCGGTGACGGCCTGCTTGACCTGCATGGGGTTGTATTCGTACAGCGGCACCCCCGCCTGGGAGAGGGCCAGCAGAATGACCCCCCGGGCCTCCGCCACGCCGATGCCGGTGGTCTTGTTGTTGATGAAAAAGAGCTTTTCCACCGCCGCCGCCTGGGGCCGGTGCTCCCGAAGGAGCTGGGCCATGCCCTCGTAAATTTCCTTGAGGCGCAGGCCGAAGTCCGGGTTGGGCGCGGTGGTAACGGCCCCGTACTCCAAGGGGCGGTAGGCCCCGTTTCGGGCCTCGATGACCCCATAGCCCACAATGGCGTAGCCGGGGTCGATGCCTAAAATACGCACGGCAATCCTCCTGTTTGGGGCGGGATTGAGCTTGTCTGGCCTTATTATAGCAGAAACTCGCGGAAAAGGAAACGGTTTTTCTTGCAAACTGGCCCGAGATTTGATAAAATGGCAGTGTAAGGGCAAGGGCTAAGGGCAGGAAAACCCCCGGCGAGGGTTTTCCTCTGAAAATCTCCACTGGAGATTTTCATTCACCTTTCCTGCGCTGTTTTCCCAGGAAGAAGGGAAAAGGCCGCCTCTGGCAGCTTAAGGCTCTGCCTTAAGAATCTGCCAGATGCCTAACGCACCTGGACCGCGTATAACGTTCTAGGGTACCTTCTGCTTCTGAATGTGTGGCGCTCTCGGCCCCACTCACACCGTATTCTCAAAACGCGAAAGGATGTATATAGAATGCAGACCAGTGAAAAGACCATGGACATGATCGTCAACCTGTGCAAGACCCGGGGCTTTATCTTCCCCGGCAGCGAGATATACGGGGGCCTTGCCAATACTTGGGATTACGGCCCCCTGGGCGCGCGCCTGAAAAACAACGTGAAGGACGCCTGGCGCAAGCGCTTCATCCAGGAGCGCCGCAACAGCTATGAGGTGGACGCGGACATTCTGATGCACCCCAGAGTCTGGGAGGCCAGCGGCCATGTGCAGAGCTTCTCCGACCCCCTGCTGGACTGCAAGGAGTGCAAGATGCGCCACCGGGCCGACAACTTGATCGACGCCTTTGACCCGGAGGCCCACGCGGACGGCATGACCAAGGAGGAGATGTTCCAGTACATCAAGGACCACAGCATCCCCTGCCCCCACTGCGGCAAGCATAACTTTACGGACATCCGGGAGTTTAACCTGATGTTCCAGACCTTCCGGGGCGTGACCAACGATAGCAAGTCCGTCATCTACCTGCGGCCGGAGAACGCCCAGGGCGAGTACGTGAACTTTTTGAACGTCCAGCGCACCATGCGGGCCAAGCTGCCCTTCTCCATCGGGCAGATCGGCAAGGCCTTCCGCAACGAGATCACCCCCGGCAACTTCACCTTCCGCACCATCGAGTTCGAGCAGATGGAGTTCCAGACCTTCTGCAAGCAGGGCACGGACGAGGAGCTGTACGCCTACTTCAAGGACTACGGTAAAAAGTTCTTTGAGGACCTGGGCCTGCCCGCCGAAAAGCTCCGCTTCCACGACCACGAGAAGCTGGCCCATTACGCCAAGGCCGCCTGCGACATCGAGTACCTGTTCCCCTTCGGCTGGGGGGAGATCAACGGCACCCACAACCGCACGGACTTCGACCTGACCCGCCACCAGGAGTACAGCGGCCAGAAGATGGATTATCTGGACCCGGAGACCAACGAGAAGTTTATTCCCTATATCATTGAGTCCACCTACGGCCTGGACCGCACCGTGCTGGCCCTGCTGTGCGAGGCCTATGACGTGGAGGTGCTGGACGAGGCGAAAAACGACAGCCGGGCCGTGCTGCGCCTGAGCCCCGCCCTGGCCCCCTACAAGGCGGCGGTGCTGCCCCTCTCCAAAAAGCTCTCGCCCAAGGCCTTGGAGGTCTATGACCAGCTGGGCGGGCACATGATGACGGACTTTGACGATACCGGGTCCATCGGCAAGCGCTACCGCCGGGAGGACGAGATCGGCACGCCCCTGTGCGTCACCATCGACTTCCAGACCGTGGGCGACGAGAAGACCCCGGCGGACAACTGCGTCACCGTGCGGGAGCGGGACAGCATGGCCCAGGAGCGGGTGCCCATCGAGGGCCTCCCGAGGTATATTAAGGAAAAGATCGGGGAGTTTTGAGCGGCGTTTTTGAGCACGCCGCGCAAAGGCGGGGCATCCGCCGGATAAACGGAGCCCCGCTGGGAAAGAATGGAAGGGAGGGCGCGAGGTTCCAGCCCTTTGCGGTCCGCCCCGTTTTCCTCCGCGGCCAAAGCGTGCCGCGGAATCGTGTGAAAAGCTTCTTATGCAAGAGGGAGGTCTTTATGAAGGCAAAGCCTATCTTTTCGGTCCTGCTCGCAGTTTTGCTGGCGCTGTTCCTGACTGTTCCGGCCATGGCCGGGGATGAGGGGGACGGCGGATATTCCGACGTCGTCCCCAGCGGGGACGATGAGCCATCGGCGGATGATCCGCCCTCTTCGGACCTGGAGCCCGGCGGGGAGGACCCCACCCCGGAACCGGGTGGGGAAGAGCCCACCCCGGAGCCGGGGGACGATCCCAGCTCTTCCGAGCCCGGAGACGTGAGCGAGCCGGATGAGCCCTGGACCCCGCCGGAGGAGACCGGCGGGACCAGCTCCAGCGGCGGGAGCAGCTCCTCGCCCGCCCGGGTGCCCGGCGGCACAGGCGGGACCATCCGCCAGCCCAGCTTCAGCCCCGGCAGCGCCACGCCCGCGCCGGCGCCCAGCGCCACGCCGGTCCCCGGCAGCGCCGAGCCCAACTACCGGACCTTCGCCCGCCTGACCCAGAAGAACAACTCCATGTCCGTGGTGCTGTTCTATGGAGGGGCCAGCTTTGTGGGGGTGGGGTCGGTGGGGCTGATCACCCTGCTGGTTTTCATCATCCGGGGCCGCCGGAGCGTGGACGAACGGGACGGCATCTTTGAGGAGATCCACCAGGCGGAGAACCGCCGCCCCGCCCCCCGCAGGCCCCAGCCTCCCCGGCCCGCGGAGCCTCAGCCGCCGGAGCCGGCCTATGAGTATGAGCCAGGCTATGAGGAGCGCCCCCCGGTGCTCCACCGGCCGGAGCCCGAGGCGTTGTCCGTGCCGGTGAACGGCAGCATGTACACGGAGGAGTTCGAGCTGCCCCAAGCCCCCCGGCAGGCCCCTCCGCCTCCGGCCCTCCTGTACACGGAAGAGTTTGAGCTGCCCGAGGAGATGGCCCAGCCGCCCCGGCGGGAGGCCGCCCCCCGGCAGCCCGCCCCCGCGCCCCGGCAGGTCCGGCCCCAGCTCCTAGAGCCCCAGCCCCAGGAGCTCCCCCCGCCCGTGCCGCCCCGGCCGGCCCCGGCTTCCCCCGCCCCGCCCCCGGCTGGCGACCCCCATGAGTATGACACGGTGGAGCTGCTGCGGGAGATTCTGCACGGCGGCGGGGACCAGTAGCGGCAGGACTCCCGCTTTGAAAAGAAATTAAAACATGCGTTCGAAAAGCTCCGAAAGCTATTGCTTTTGCGGGGCTTTTCTTATATAATAGGCAGAGAACCAAAAATCAGAAGTTTTGCGCCGGCCGGCACAGTCCGTCCGCTGGAAATCCGCTCTTGCCGGGCTTCCAGCAGCCGCCGGGCCCGCATGGAAGGGAAGATGGATTTATTATGGCGGAAAAGAAGCAAGCGCCCATCAGCACAAGGGCGGAGGGCAAGCCCGAGGACAAGGCCAAGGCCCTGGAAACCGCGCTGACCCAGATTAAGAAGCAGTTCGGCGAGGGGGCGGTGATGCGCCTGGGGCAGGACTCCGCGCTGAACCTGGAGGCCATTCCCACCGGGTCCCTTTCGCTGGACCTGGCCTTGGGCATCGGCGGACTGCCCCGGGGGCGGATCGTGGAGATCTACGGGCCGGAATCCTCCGGCAAGACCACCCTGGCCCTGCACTGCGTGGCCGAGGGGCAGAAGCTGGGGGGCAACGCGGCCTTCATCGATGTGGAGCACGCCCTGGACCCGGTTTACGCCGCCAACCTGGGGGTGGATGTGGAGAGCCTGCTGGTCTCCCAGCCGGATACCGGCGAGCAGGCGCTGGAGATCACCGAGGCCCTGGTGCGCTCCAACGCCATCGACGTGATCGTGGTGGACTCGGTGGCCGCGCTGGTGCCCCGGGCGGAGATCGAGGGGGAGATGGGCGACACCCATGTGGGCCTGCAGGCCCGGCTGATGAGCCAGGCCCTGCGCAAGCTGGCCGGGGCCATTTCCAAGTCCAACTGCGTGGCCATCTTCATCAACCAGCTTCGGGAGAAGGTGGGGGTCATGTACGGCAACCCGGAGGTGACGCCCGGCGGGCGGGCCCTGAAGTTCTACTCCTCCGTGCGCATCGACGTGCGCAAGGGGGAGACCATCAAGAGCGGCACGGACATCGTCGGCTCCCACACTAAGGCCCGGGTGGTAAAAAACAAGGTGGCCCCGCCCTTCCGCACAGCCGAGTTCGACGTGATGTACGGCACGGGCATCTCCCGCACCGGCGAGCTGATGGACATTGCCGTGCAGCTGGACATCATCCAGAAGAGCGGCTCCTGGTTCGCCTACAACGGGGAGCGCATCGGCCAGGGCCGGGACAAGGTGAAGGACTTTTTGGCCAACAACGCCGAAATAGCCGCCCAGGTGGAAAAGCAGGTGCGGGAGAACGTGGACAAGCTCTTTGCCAAGACCGCGCCCAAGGGGGCCGCCGCCCGCCCGGTGGAGGCCCCGCCCGCCCCCGCCGAAGCCCCCGCCCCCAAAAAGCCCGCCCCGCCGGTGGACGACCCCTCCATCGACATTGAGGTGGATTGATGGAGCTGACCGCCGCCGAGCCCCGGCGCAAGGGGCTGGTCCAGCTTTACCTGGACGGGGAGGAGGCGGTGAAGGTGGACCGGGAGGCCTTTCTGCGGGCCGGGCTGAGGCCGGGGGACCAGCTCTCCGACGAGGAGCTGCACCGGCTGATTTTGGACTCGGACGCCCGGCGGGCCCGGGAGAAGGCCCTGTACTTATTGGAGCACCGGAACCACTCCAAGCGGGAGCTGACCGAGAAGATCGCCCGCACCGCCGCCTCTTGGGAGGCGGCCCAGGCGGCGGCGGACCACATGGAGGAGCTGGGCCTAGTGGACGACGGGGCCTATGCCCGGGACTGGGCCCGGGAGATGTTTCTGCGCAAGCGCTGGGGGGCCATGCGGGTGAAGCAGGAGCTCCGGCGCAAGGGCATAGACGGAGAGCTGATTGAAGAGCTGCTGGAAGAGTACCGGCAGATGGACGGGGGCGGGCTTGCGGCGGAGAACGTCCGGGCCCTGCTGGAGACCAAATACCCCGGCTGGCGGGAGGACGAAAAGCAGCGCCGCCGGGCCTTCGCCGCCCTGCAGCGGCGGGGCTATTCCTATGAGGAGATCCGGGAGGGAATGGCCTGGGAGGACGAGGATTTTGACACGGATTAGGAGGCAGCGAACATGGCAAAAGCCATTATCAACGGAAACCGCTCGAAAGGAACCATCAATCCTAACATCTACGGCCACTTTTCCGAGCACCTGGGACGGTGCATCTACAACGGCATTTATGTGGGCGAAAACTCGGACATCCCCAACGTGAACGGGATGCGCACGGACGTGGTGGAGGCTCTGAAAAAGATGGGAATCCCCCTGCTCCGCTGGCCCGGCGGTTGTTTCGCCGACACCTACCACTGGCGGGACGGCATCGGGCCGAAAGAGAGCCGCAAGAAAATCGTCAACACCAACTGGGGCGGCGTGACCGAGGACAATTCTTTCGGCACCCACGAGTTCATGGAGCTGTGCCGCCAGCTGGGCTGCGAGCCCTACATCTCCGGGAACGTGGGCAGCGGCACGGTGCAGGAGTTCTCGGACTGGATCGAATACTGCAACATGGGCGGGCAGTCCCCCATGGCGGAGGAGCGCCGCAAAAACGGTCAGGGCGCGCCTTGGAACGTGAAGTATTGGGGCATCGGCAACGAGGCCTGGGGCTGCGGGGGCAACATGCGGCCTGAGTTTTACGCCGACCTCTGCCGCCAGTACGCTACTTATATGCGCAACTATGATGACGGCCACAAGATCTATAAAATCGCCTCCGGGGCTAATGTGGACGATTACCACTGGACCAAGGCGGTCATGGAGCGGGCCGGACATTGTGTGGACGCGGTGAGCCTGCACTACTACACCCGCCCCCGCACGGAGCGCTGGGAGGACAAGGGCCCCGCCACCGGCTTCCCCCGGAGCGAGTACTATTCCACGCTGGCCAACACCCTCTACATGGAGGAGCTGGTGGAGAACCACGGCCGCATCATCCGTCAATATCAGGGTGAGCGGCAGGTGGGGCTCTGCGTGGACGAGTGGGGGACCTGGTTCGATGTGGAGCCGGGCACCAACCCGGGGTTCCTGTACCAGCAGAACACCATGCGGGACGCGCTGGTTGCCGCCATCAACCTGAACATATTTAATAACCACTGCGACACGGTGGTCATGGCGAATATCGCCCAGGTGGTGAACGTGCTGCAGGCCGTGATTCTCACCGAGGGGCCGAACATGCTGCTGACCCCCACCTACCATGTATTTGAGATGTACAAGGGGCACCAGGGGGCCAAGCAGCTGGAGAGCTACGTGGAAACCGCGCTGATTGGCGAAGGGGAGAGCCTGGCGCCCAATCTGCACGTCTCGGCCAGCGAGAGCAAAGACGGCGTGCTTGTCACCGCGGCCAATCTGGACGACCGGCGTCCGGCGGAGCTGGACTGCGCCCTCTCCGGGCTGGGCCAGCCGGGCAGCGTGGGAGGCCGGGTTTTGACCGGCGGCTGCGGCGCTTACAACGACTTTGGCGCAAAGCCCATCGTAAAGCCCGCGCCCCTGACCGCGGAGTTGACCGGGGACGGCTTCCAGGCCGCGCTGCCCCCCTGTTCGGTGGCGGCTTTCCTTGTAAAATGAGTTCCCCCAACTGCAAGCGCTGTCTTCTGAACGAGCTGGACGGCGAATATTTCAAATCCATCTATCAGTACATCGAAAACATCCCGCTGGAGCAAAAGGCTCCGCCCCGGGAATATGGCCGGCGGCTGGCGCTCTGCAAAAACTGCGGCGATCTGCAAAACGGCATGTGCGCCCAATGCGGGTGCTTTGCGGAGGTCCGGGCCGCCAAGCTCCGGCAGGCCTGCCCATGGGGGAAATGGTGAGAACATCTGAGGTGAAACGACCATGAAAAAGGAAGAATTCAGCAGGCCCTTGGACCTAAAGAACGTGAGGATTACCGACGGCTTCTGGCATGCCGCCCAAGAGACCGTGCGGCGGGAAGTGGTCCCCTACCAGTGGGAGGCCCTCAACGACCGGGTGGAGGGCGCGGCCCCCAGCTTTTGCATGCACAATTTCCGCGCGGCGGCCCGGCAGATGGCGGAGAAGCGGTCCAACCCGGACTTCCGGGAGCCCAGCTACAGCTTCCGGGGCTTTGAGACCCTGCCGGAGGACCCGGCGCATCCGGACCCGGACCGATTCTATGGCTTTGTGTTTCAGGACTCCGACTTTTACAAATGGCTGGAGGCCGCGGCCTACTCCCTGGCGAACCGCCCGGACCCCCGGCTGGAGGCCATGGTGGAGGAGGCCGTGGACGCGGTCTGCGCCGCCCAGCATGACAGCGGGTACCTGGACACCTATTACATCCTCAATGGCATGGACCGGGCCTTTACCAACCTAAAGGACCACCACGAGCTGTACTGCCTGGGCCACTTGGTGGAGGGGGCGGTGGCTTGCTATGAGGCCACGGGCAAGGACAAGCTGCTCCGCGCCGCCTGCCGGTTCGCGGACTATGTGGACTCCCGCTTTGGCCCCGAGCCGGGAAAATGCAAGGGCTACCCGGGCCACGAGATTGCCGAAATGGCGCTGGCCCGGCTGTACGAGGCCACGGGCCAGGAGAAATATTTGAGGCTGAGCCGGTTTTTCCTGGACCAGCGGGGCACGGAGCCCAACTACTTTTTGCAGGAGGACAAGGAGCGGGCCGCTTACGAAGGAAAGCCCGGCCCTTCGGAGGACGCCTCCCGCTATGCCTATTACCAGGCTGCCAAGCCCGTGCGGGAGCAGGACGAGGCCGTGGGCCACGCGGTGCGGGCGGGCTACCTCTACTCCGGCATGGCGGACGCGGCCCGGCTCACCGGCGACGAGGCGCTGTTCGCCGCCTGCCAAAGGCTGTGGGACAGCATCGTGAAAGAAAAACTCTACATCACCGGCGGCGTAGGGGGCACCGTGCACGGGGAGGCCTTCTCCTACCCCTTCGACCTGCCCAACGACGCGGCCTACTCCGAGACCTGCGCGGCCATCGCCCTGGCCTTCTTCGCCCGGCGGATGCTGCAAATCCAGCCCAAGTCGGAATACGCGGACGTGATGGAGCTGGCCATGTACAACACGGTGCTCAGCGGCATGGCGCTGGACGGCAAGAGCTTCTTCTATGTGAACCCCCTAGAGGCCGACCCCGCCGCGTGCCGGGCTGACGAGCGGCTGCGGCATGTGGAGCCGGTGCGCCAGAAGTGGTTCGGCTGCGCCTGCTGCCCGCCCAATATCGCCCGGATTGTGGGCTCTGCCGGGGCCTATGCCTTTACGGAGAACGAGAGCGTGCTGTTCACCCACCTCTACATGGGCGGCGAGCTGGCCACCCGCCGCGGCCTGCGGCTGACGCTGGAAAGCGGCCTGCCCTGGGCGGGCGAGGCGAAAATGACGGTCCACGGGAGCTGCCCCCAGACGTACACGCTGGCTTTCCGTGCGCCCGGCTGGTGTAAGTCCCCCGAGTTTATAGGGCCCCAGGGCATGGAGCGCACGGAGAAGGACGGCTATGTGTACTTTACCGGCCAATGGAAGGACGGCGATACCGTGACCGTCCGCCTGCCCATGGAGGTCCGGCTCATTGCCGCCAACCCCCGGGTGCGGGAGGATATGGGCAAAGCGGCGGTTACCCGGGGGCCCCTCTGCTACTGCCTGGAGCAGGCGGACAATGGGGAAAACCTGCACCTCCTGCGGGTGGACCCTGCCGGAGTCGGCCGCGCCAGGCTGGAGCCCATTGCCATTGGCGGGCGGGAAATGACGGCCATTACGCTCCCCGGCTTCCGCCAGGAGCCGCCGGAAAGGGGCGCGGCCCTTTACGCGGACTATGCCCCGGCCAAGGAAGCCCCCGCCGCCTTGAAGTTCGTCCCCTACTACGCCTGGGCCAACCGGGGCGAGGGGGAGATGGCCGTCTGGGTGCGCACGGGCGGATAATCGCGCCGCCTAAAGCCCTCCGTTCCGGCGGACCGCGGGAAGGCCCCGTACGGACAGGGCAAGTCCGCCCAGCCGGAAGCCGACGCCGCCTTTAAGCGGTGTTAAGCATAGCAAGCGGATGTAAAAAAGAAGAACCGGACTCAGAACGCGGAAACGCGTCTGGGTCCGGTTTTTTGCGTGGAAAATGCAGGAATGTGTACTTAACTGTAAGGGGAAACTCTTCCCTTTTCCAGTTCGATTTTACCACATTGTCTCCCAAATGGCAATACCTTCCAGGGAAAAAATCGTGAATCTGCCGGTAAAAAATCCCTACCATTCGTTTACAAATAAGTACGCTTTTTTGCAACGGAGGAATGACGCATGGGCGGGGCGCGGCATAAGATGGACTTGACCGGGCAGCGGTACGGTTCGCTGACGGTAACCGGCCCGGCGGAGAACGTGGGCGGGCGCACGGCCTGGCTGTGCCGGTGCGACTGCGGGCGGGAGGCGGTCGTGAAGACCTGCCACCTGCGCAGCGGGCACACCAAAAGCTGCGGATGCCGGGGAAAGGGCCCCGCCTACATCGACGGCACCTGCGTGGAGATGCTCAAGGCCGCCAAGCAGGCCCGAAAGAACAACACCAGCGGCGTGCCGGGGGTGGACTGGCGCCCCACCAAGGGGCTGTGGCGCGCGGCCATCTGCTTCAAGGGACAGCGCCTCTATTTGGGCAGCTACGCCCGGTTTGAGGACGCGGTGGAGGCCCGGAAGCGGGCGGAAAGCGAGCTGCACGACAAATTCATCGATGAATACGCCAGAGAGCCGGAGAAACGGCCCCGGGCTGATTCATAAAAACCAAGAGGGAAGGAGGGGGTGCTTGCAATGAAACTAGGAGGGATGCCGCCGTAAGAGCCGCCCGCGGAACGCGCCGGAAAGCGGGCGAAGCGAGGCGCACGGGCAAACCATCGGAAACGATGGGACCGCAAAGCTATGGGAACTAAGGTATCAGTACGATGCTATGTTAGCCCGGCTGCTGGAACACTGAGTAAACCGCCTGAAAGGCCGGGACACAAAGCAAGGGGCCTAAGGCGCAATGCGCTATGGCAGCCCAGCCGCCGGATACTTTGCATCCGACAAACTAGCAAAGAGAGGTATTAACCATGAAAAAACGTACAAACAAATTCCATCAGCGCGTGCTGGCCCTGGCGCTGGCGCTCATGCTGTGCGTGGGCATGCTGCCCATGGCCGCCTTTGCCGAAGACGCCCCCGAGGCCCCGGCCCCGGAAGGCCCGCAGGTGACCGCGACGACCGTTGGCGACCTTATGGCCCTGGCCGGCGGGGAGGACGGAGCCCCCGTGGACGAAACTCCCGAGGATGCCGATGCCCCCGAGGAAGACGAAACCGCTGATGAGGACGGCAACACCGTTACCACCGAAGACGCCGTTGGCAAGGACGACGCGGAAAAGCTGGAAACCGTCCCCACCCCCGCGCCCGAGAACACGCCCACCCCCGCGCCCTTGACGGACGAGGAGCTGGCGGGCGTTGAGCGCCCCGGCCAGAGCGGCACGGTTGGCGTAAAGCCCGGCGAGGGTTTTGCCACCCCCGGGCCGGACGCTACCCCCGCGCCGGGAGAAGACAAACCCGAGAACCAGGAAGTCAATCCTGACGAGCCTCTATATGTTCCCACTCCGTCCCCGGAGCAGGGGGAGCCCGATGTCACCGAGACTCCCGATGTCACGGAGACCCCGGACGTAACGCCCGGCGGAGGCTCTACCATTGACACCGGCAGCTCCACAGTTACCACTGAGGGCGAGAGCAACTGGGATATCTTCTATGACAAGGAAAACGACACCTACAAGATTACCTATGTCATAGACGAAGAGGCCGAGGGCGACCAGACCATTGACCTGACCATTGCGCTTGGCATGCTGAACGCTTATGCGCAGACCGGCAAGGTTCAGCTTGAGAAAGAGAAAGCCGAGTTAGAGGCCAAACTGGCTGATAATGAGGACTATAAGGCTTATAAAAAAGGCCTTGCTGCTTATGAGAGCGATATTGCGGAGATTAAGCAGATTTTGCCCAATTTTGGCGAGGATCTCACCGGCATGACCGATGATGAGATTGCTGATTTGTTTCGAAAAAAATACGGCACGATGGCTGATAAGCCGGTTCTGCCGGACAGCCTCAAGTCTCAGTTTGATGCCATCGAGGACCGCTGGATTCACCAGTCCGAGTCCGATGTGCTCCAGCCCGGCGACATCCTCAAGTTCCAGTTCGACATCGTGAGCAAGTCCGGCCACACCTACCGCTACAAGGACGGCAGCTTTATTCTGGCTACCCCCGGATGGACGGAAGGAAACGGCAGCGGCACCACTGGCTTTGACGGCCAGGAACTGCCGGAAGAGTATGTGGACAAGGCGAACTATCATGTAACGGTGAGAGCGGAACCCATTCAAGAACTGCTGAAAGAGGCTGGTATTGACGACTGGGGCCGCTTTAACGGTTCTTGGACTAAGTACGATGAACGACAGATCAAGAAACTCCTGGACAAATATGGAAACGATTCGCTTCAGGAGAACATGAACGCGTATCTGCTGGAGTATTACCAGGAGAAGACCGGCGTTGCGTACAAAGATATCGCTGACCTGGTGGCCAAGAACGAAGAGGCGCGTGCCGAGCTTTCCAAGACCGCAACCAGCGGCAACAAGTACTTCAAAATTGACAAGGAAGAATTTGTTGTGGAAGCCCACATGGGCAGTGTCCTATATGATGAGTTCTACAAGAACCTCATCTCCTTCGTGTTCGGCGACAAGGCGGACATTGACGAGGCTACTGGCGACAAGAAGTACCAGCATGCCGATGGCTCTTGGGCTTATGAGAACGAGAGCTGGAACTCCAAGCAGAACTATGAAAAGATGCTGGCCGAATACATGCAGCACAACGCCGCATGGGTGCAGGCCAACGACTATTTCAAGGCGCTGCTGAAAGCTGGCGTTTCCGCCGAGGCCGCTACGTGGACCTCCTTTATGATGGCCATGAACCTCGATGGCGAGCTCATGGGCAACGACTGGCAGGACACCAAATGGCCCTGGTACAACTCCATCCAGCTGGAGCAGCGGGATGAGGACCTGACCATCAACAAGACCGATGAGGACGGGCAGGTTATCACCGGCAGCGAGACCGGCTTCCAGATTTGGTACAAGGATGAGGAAACCCAGACCAACATGTACTGCATGTTCGATGAGGAGAAGAACGCCTTCACCTTTGTGTCCGACCCCAATGCCACCATCTACACCCAAAATGGCGTGCTGGACGTGGAGAAGGCCCTGATGAAGGACATTCTCTACTACCTGCAGGAGGTTGTTCCGCCCGAGGGCTTTGACCAGGACACCACCATCTACATCGTCTGCGATCCTACTTTGGTCGATGTGGAAAAGGTCCTGGCTGAAACCGAGAACGAGTACGGCGAGGTTGCCAAGTACCTGGGCAGCCTGGGCGATGGCAAGCTGACGGTCAATTTCGTCAACGTGCGCGCTCCGGAGGAGACTCCCGATCCCACCCCCACTCCTACTCCTACTCCCTCCGAGAGCCCGGACCCCACGCCTACCCCCACCCCGGACATTCCGGACGAGCCCGATGAGCCCATTGATGAGCCTGACGTGCCCCTGGACCCCGGTCCGGATGAGCCCGACGAGCCCATCGACGAGCCGGACGTGCCGCTGGATCCCACTCCGGACATTCCGGATGAGCCCATTGAGGAGCCGGACGTGCCCCTGGCCCCCGGCGAGCCCGAGGAGCCCATCGACGACCCGGAGGCACCCCTGGCCGACGTGCCCAAGACCGGCGACATGGCGGGCCTGTGGTTCCTGATGGCCCTGGCGGCCGCCGCTGGCCTGACCGGCGTGGCCCTGACCGCCCGGAAGCGGGAGTCCTAAAAAAAGCTCTAAGTTATATGTTCGAAACGCATAAAGAGAGGCTGGGCCCTTCGGGGCTCAGCCTTTTCGCGCTGTTTTTGGCCCCTGTCAAAGCTGTTGCTCCGGCAGTTAGCAGTAGGAAAACATTGCGCGGTCCAGGAGCGTTAGGCTCCTGGTGGGGTGTGGGGCAAGGCCCCACGGTCTTGCCCCCTTTCCTAAGGAAATAGCGCAGGAAAGGTGAATGCAAGTCTCCAGCGGAGACTTGCAGAGGGAAACCCTCGCCGGGGGTTTCCCTTATTAACTCCTCGCTTTGGCCATTCCCTCCAAATCTGGGAATGTTCGAAGAGCGTTGCTATAGAAGTATTAGGCAGTCGAGAAGGACGAAACTTTTGCTGTTGCGTTCAGCGGGCTTCCCTCGAAATGTGCGCCTGGGTGCTCTCCCAAATCTTCCCAGCTTGACTTCTCCCCGGGTTTTGAGTATACTGTATAGCAGAAACAAGATGGAAAGGTGGGCTTTTGTGCGCGCTTGGAATCAATATGGAAGGCCCCGGAGCAGGCGGAAGCTTTTGTTCCTGCTGGCAGCGGCGGGGGCGGCGCTGTTTGTTCTGTTTACCGGCATGGCGGCGGCGTCCCTCATTTCCGGCGTTCGGGCCCGGGTGGTGGACGGCGGGCAGAGCTATTCCGTCCGCACGGAGCGGCGGGACGTGGACGCGATCTTAAAGAAGGCGGAGGGCCTGGGCCTGGCCCCTCTGGGGGCATTGGACGAGGCGCTGGCCGACTGGAACACGGACACCATCACCCTGCGCCGGGGCGTGGACCTCTACCTGCGCCAGGCCGGGGAGACCACCCAGCTGACCGCCTATAAGGGCGACACCGTGGGGGAGGCTTTGGCGGCCAATGGAGTCTCCGTGGAGGCCGGGGACCGGATCAGCCCCAGCCCGGAGACCGTGATCGGAGCCGCCTTGACCGTGGAGGTCAGCCGGCTGTGCACCGTGCGGGTTACGGCCAATGGGAAGACCCAGACCCTGGAAATGCTGGGCGGCAGCGTGGCGGACGCCCTAAAGGAGGCCGGTGTGAAGCTGGCCAAGGACGAGTGCTGCAACTACAGCCTGGACCAACCCCTGACGGACGGCATGGAGCTGGAGGTGCTGCGGGCGGTGCGCATCCGCGTCACCACCAAGAGCGGGACCAAGGAGTATGCCGTCTCCGCAGCTACGGTGGAGGACGCCTTAGAGCAGTGCGGCGTGGGCCTGGGAGAGCACGACCGGCTGAACGTGCGCCGGACCGCCCGGCCCGTGGAGGGCATGGAGATCACCGTGACCCGGGTGCGCGTGAAGGAGGAGACCGAGACCGAGGAGCTGGACTATAAGACCAAGACCACCTACTCCAAGGACCTGAAGCGGGGGGAGAAGAACACCCTGACCGCCGGGCTCAAGGGGGAGAAGACCTATACATACCGGGCGGTCTATGTGGAGGAAAAGCTGGAAAGCCGCAAGCTGGTCTCCGAGGAGGTGACCCGGGAGCCCATTGACCGGATCATCGTACAGGGCACGGGGAGCGCAAGCACGGGCGGCGGGGGCACGGGCAGCGCCGGGAGCGTTGGAAAACTGCCCCAGCTGGAGTTTGACGCGGACGCGGAGGTCATCGGCAGCTCCGGCGACAGCAGCCTGACCAGCCACCGCTTTGGAAACAACAGCTCCTCTGGAAGCGCGGGGAGCGGCTCAGGGGCTGGCGGCTCTGGAGCTGGAAGCTCTGGCGGGCGGCCCAACTTTGATTTCAGCTTCGGGGAGGGCGTGGGCACCTTTACCGACGCCTGGGGCCAGGAGGTCCCTTATGCCAAGAAGATGGAGGGCGAGTGCACGGCCTACTGCATCCCCGGCGGCACCACCTCCGTGGGTCTGACGGCGGAGCGGGGAATCATCGCGGTGGACCCGGACGTGATCCCCTACGGGACCCGGATGTATGTGGCCTCACCGGACGGAAGCGTGGTATACGGCTACGGCGTGGCGGGGGATACCGGCGGGGCATGCCTGGCAGGGGACATCGTCGCCGACCTGTGCTACGACACCCTGGAGGAGTGCAGCATCATCGGCCGCAGGGATATGGTAATCTATCTGCTGCCATAATAGCGGGGGGAAAAGCGGGGCTTGGGCCCCGCTTTTTTTGTTATGATGAAGTAATACGGAGTGGCCGTAAGGCGCACAGGGCGCATTTTTTTGAAGTCATACGGAGTGGCCTCCGGCGGCTTAGGGACTCCGTCCCTAAGAACCCTGCAACCTTTGTAAAGGTTGACGAAACTTTTACTGTTGCGCTTAGGGAGCTTTCCTGCTCATAAAATGCGCCAGTGGGTACCCCCGCGCCTTTATAGCGGACGCGTAGGCAGGGGCAGGAAGAATTTCCTGGATGAAACTGACCAAGCGGCCCGCGGGCCCGTCCAAAAACCTTATGCGCTTTGCCTTATTTCCCGTTTCATTCCCCGCCGGGCTTGTATTTGCCCGAGGGAAAGGCTATAATACAGACAGATAAGGGGGGCGGAGTATGGAACAATTTATGCCGTTTTTTTACGCGGCCCTGTGGTTCGCCGTGGGGCTGATTTTGATTTTTTCCATGTCCAGGGAGAATAAAATCTTTCTGTTCGCCGGGCTCTTCTTTCTGCTGCTGGGCGGCTGGTGGCTGGCGGACGCGCTGCTGCCGGCGGTGGACCTGTTCAGCGGCGGCTGGGGCGTGGCCTTGAAGTGCCTGACCGGCGGGGCCCTGCTGGTGCTGGTGTGGGCCTTTGTGAAGGAATACCGGAAAAAGTCCGGGGAGGCCGGGGCGAAGGACAAGGAGGAGTGAGCTAGGTGGAAGCTGTTGGGACCGTGGTGGGCAAGGTAGCCGTGATCATGATCTTGATCGTGGTGGGGTATTTTGTCACCAAGCGGGGCGTGTTTACGGAGCGGGGCGCTTCGGAAGTGACCACCCTGCTGATCAAGCTGGTCACGCCCTGCGTCATCGTCAATTCCTTTTTGGGCAATACGGGGACCCTGGGGGCCTATGAGCTGCTGATGGCCATGGCCCTGCCCGCCCTGTGGATGGGCGCGGCCCTGGGGATCAGCCTGCTGGCCTTCCGCGGGGAGCCGCCGGAGCGGCAGAAGGTGCTGCGCTTCTCCGTGCTGTTCAGCAACACGGGGTTCATGGGCATCCCCCTGGTCCAGGGCATCGTGGGGGACGCGGGGGTCATCTACGCCTCCTTCGGCGTGGTGGTGTTCAACATCCTCTGCTGGACCTACGGCTACAGCATGATGAGCGGCGGGGCCAAGCTGAACCTAAAGACCATTCTGCTGAACCCGGGCATTGTGGGCCTGGTCTTCGGCCTGCCCATCTACTTTCTCCGGCTGGAGCTGCCGGGGATCATCGCCGAGCCGGTGGGCTATCTGGCGGACTTGAACACGCCCCTGGCCATGCTGGTGGTGGGCAGCTACATCGCGAAAGTGGACCTGCATTCGTTCATATCGGATTTCAGCGTGTACAAGGCCTCGTTCCTGCGGCTACTGGTGTGTCCGGCGGTGTTTTTAGGGATGCTCCTGTTCCTGCGGCCCAGCGGGGACCTGTTCTTAAGCAACATGATCCAGGCCTCGGCGCCGGTGGCGGCCAACTCGGTGCTGTTCGCGGTGCAGTTTAAGCGGGACTCGGCCCTGGCCTCCAAGCTGGTGGCAGTGTCCACCGTGCTGTCCATCCTGACCATCCCGGTGATGACGGTGATCTCCCAGCTGGCCTGCGGCTAGCTCAGCACCCACCCCAATAACGACCCCTCACCCCAAAAATATCACAAAGCATCGCGGCATAAAAGTTCTTGAAGATTCTTAAGAAACTTCTTTCAAGAAGTTTCTGCAAGTTCGCAAAGCGAACTTGACCGCCGGAGGCCCTCGAACACTCCAAAAATAGGAGCTGCGGCACCCGGAAAACACGAAAACGCGTATACTATATATAGTATAGGAAAAACGGGAGAGAAGAAGGAAAGCGGCCGGGAAGGAAGAACCAGGACGCCAGGCCGGAGAAAGCCGGAATCCATATGTGGAAGGAAGGGGAGAGAGACATGGTATATATAGCGCCATCCCTGCTGGCGGCGGACTTTGCGGAGCTGGGCAGCGAGCTCAAGCGGATCGAGGGGGCGGACATGCTCCATGTAGACGTGATGGACGGGCGCTTCGTGCCCAACCTGAGCATCGGCCCGGCCGTGGTGGAGGCCCTGCGGCGCAGGACCAAGCTCTACTTTGACGTGCACCTGATGATGGAGGACCCGCTGCCCTATATCAGCGTGTTCCGCAAGGCGGGGGCCGGGACGATCACCTTCCATGTGGAGTGCGGGGAGCCGCCCCAGGAGATCATCGCGGCGATCAAGGCCAGCGGGGCCCGGCCCGGCGTGGCCCTGAGCCCCAGGACCCCGGTGTCGGCCATCGGCTCCTGGGGGGAGGACCTGAAGCAGGTGACGGTGATGACGGTGGAGCCGGGCTTCGGGGGGCAGAAGATGCTTTTGGACCCCCTGCGGAAGATCATCGAGCTGAAAATACGCTTCCCCTGGCTTATGGTGGAGGTGGACGGCGGCGTAAACCTGGAGACCGCGCCCCTGTGCAAAGCGGCGGGGGCGGACATTCTGGTGGCCGGCACCTCGGTGTTCCAGGCGGAGGACCCCTACCTGGAGATGCGCTGCCTGGCCATATAAGCGCCGCGCAATGAGCGGAATAGAACGGGCTCCCCCCACGGCTGGACGGGCGGGAGCCCGTTTTCTCCCAAGAGCGCGTTTTATCAAGAGCTAAGCCTGCTGAGCGTGACAGTAAAAGTTTCGTCCACCTTTTCAAAGGCGGCAGGGTTCTTAGGGGCAGAGCCCCTAAGCCGCCGGAGGCCACTCCGTAAAACTCCCAAAAAGCGCAAGTGAACAGACTCCAAACCGAGCACACCTAGCGGTGGGCACACGCGCGTGCAAGCTTTGAGACACACGTTGGCTTCGCTGCCCGCGAAGGCGTTGAGTGGTAAACGCAAGCCCCAAACCGAGCGCCAAGCCTATGTGTCACCCAACCGTAAAGCGTGTAAAAGTTCTTGAAGATTCTGCGACTTCATTTTCAATGAAGTCGGAAACTTCTTTCAAGAAGTTTCTTAAGCCGCCGGAGGCCAGGAGCGCGGAGGCACAAGAACGCGGCGGGCGCATAAAATGGGCTAGAGGTATGGGAGGGGGTGCTGCCGATGAGGCTGAAGACGCCGCCGCAGCCGGTGGTGTTCCGGTTCGACGGCCCTACGGCCCTATGCTCCGCGGTGGAGGAGATCTACCGCATGGCCCCGAAGGCCCCCTCGGCGCTGTGCCGGTGGCGGGGGCGTTACTTCCTGCAGGTCCGGGCCGGGCTGGGGATGCGGGGCAGGCTGGCCCGGTCCGGGGCCCGGTACGGGGCCTGCCTGGGCGCGAGCCCGGTGTTCTTCGCCTACTGCCGGGAGCACGGCGTGGAGATCAGCGGCGACCCGGTGGCAAAGCTGGGCGGGGCCCTGGCCCGGGGCGGCGGCAGGCAGGGGGAAGGGGAAGCGCATTGAGAAAAGCCGCGCGCGGGCACGCCTGGGGGCTTGTGCTCGGGCGCTTTTTGTGTTAAAATAGAGACGAACCGCTGAAAAGGCAGGTCCGGTTTCGCCGGGAGCAAAAGAAAATTTCAGAAAAGAGAGGAGGAAAAAGCGGGCAAAAGGCGGCGGGGCAGGCAAAAAAACTTGGAAGATTTTGCCAATAAAAACAGAGCCTGCCAAAGCAAAGTGTGGCAAAAGAGCCAGATGCTGGGGCGAAATAGACAAGCGAAGAGCCGAGAAAGCCCGGAAAACCGCCAAATTTTATAGTTTGCCCGGGGAGAAAAGAAATTATGTAAAGGCGAAAAAAAGTTGAAAAAAAGACTTGCATTTTCGGCCGGGAGGCGTTAGAATATACTCAACTTCCACTCGGCGGCATATCAGGCCGGTCGAGAATCTAAAATTTAAGAGGGTTGAAAGAAATGAACAAAAGCAAGTTTCTGAAGAAATCACTTGCGATGCTCCTGGCCATCTTGATGGTCGTCGCAATGATTCCGCTCAGTGCTGCGGCTACGGACGCTTCTCCGAGCCCGGATCCGACTCCGACTCCGGCTCCTGAAGCCCCCAAGCCGGTCATTACGGTGAACAACCGCAATGCCACAGCACCGACAGAGGCCGACGACGCTTACACCGCCACCGTGGACGACGCCACTTCCGTGTCCGTCTCCTGGGTGCCGATGACGCAGGAAGGCTTCAAGGCTCAGATGCTGACAGAGAGAGGCGTGACCGTTGACCTCCCCTTCTACCGTCTGGACCTCACCACGGAGGCCAAGGTTGTCACTCCTTACAACGATGACACCAAGACCATCACTTACGGCGTGGAGATCATCCTGACCCGTACCGTGGACGATGTGAAAGAGGAGTACAAGCACCCCCTGCACATCACCGCCAAGACCGAGGCTGCCAGCGATGACGTGACCCTGAAGTCCGTTAACGCGAACACTTCCTTCAAGATCAACGCCGTCGATTATGCCTTCCTGGGCATTAACGGCGACATTGACCATGAGAAGGAGACCGTGGTCATCACTCTGCCCCTGGGCTACAGCCCCGCGGCTGCCGGTTTCGACTCCGCCGACTTCGGTGATGTCACGAACCGCGGCACTGGCGCTAGTCTGACTGCCCTTGAGGCTCAGCTGCGCGACCAGGTAGTCAGCCAGGTCTTCCGTCCCACTGCCGACTACTCCACCGTGGGCTACACCTACAACGCGACCTCCGCTCAGGGCCAGGTCACTGTGACCGCCCGTGACGGCCGCACCAAGAACTACACGGTGAGCTTTAAGCAGGAAGACGCTCTGAAGGACGTGACCGTTACTCTGTTCAAGGATACCACCAACGAGGCTACCTATCCGGTTGCCAGCGAGTACGTGGACCTGGACGGCATCCGCACTCTGGTGGTTGAAGTTCCCAAGAGCGTGGTTGAGGCTGCTGACAAAGCTACCAACGGCGGCACAGCCAACGGCGAACTGATGGGCACCATCAACTTCGAGAAGCTGGGCAACACCGTCCGTGTTGAGGATCCCCATGACTCCACTGATAAGGCCTATGCCGACGGCACCACCGAGGCCACTTACTGTGAGCCCTTGACCGCTCATGGCAGTTCCGTCGCCACTGAGAGCGACGACGAGCCCATTGCCTCCGGCAAGAACACCTTCGTATTTAACAACGCGAAGCCCGGCAGAGCTGCCAACCAGACTGCCGCTGCCTATCAGACTTACATCACCGCCAAGACCGAAGCGAACATGCAGGTGAACTCCATCAACATTGACGCTGGGAATGACGGCGATAAGAATACCAATTTCTATGCTAACACCCGCATCATCATCGACCCCGTTACCGAGGGCACTGCTCCTTCCGGCGACGCGAAGCTGGTAGAGCTTCAGCTCAACGGCTACCGCGCTGTTTGGAACCAGGGCAAGGAAATCGGTGTGAAGAACGAGGCCACTGGTGAGACCGTGGTTACCATTGACGTGGACTATCAGTTCGCGTTCAGCACTGGCTACGGCCAGCATCCTGCCCGCATCTCCGCTCTGATCGAGGGCGACGCCGTGGGCATCCCCGCTCAGGCCAGCACCGCTCTGGGCGCCAACAACTTCTGGACCGTTGGCGGCTCTGACGGCAAGGTTTCCACCATGGCCCGCAGCACCACCTATGGCGTGAATGCTGGTATTGGCAAGCCTGGCCAGACCGCGACCGCGTTCATCGACAACGTTAAGACTGAGGGCGGCTCCTTCGTGCTGCGCGTGTACAATGGCAGCAACTACAAGGATTACACCATCAAGATCAACCGTCCCACCAAGAAGACTGGCGTTGACGTGAGCAAGGTTGAGCTGCACTACTTCGATCCGGTCAAGAAAGTTTGGACCGTGTTCGATTCTACCTACCACAGCACCAACAACAACTTCAACTTCGAGCTGCCTGCCGATTTCTATGCGAATGCCCCCGGTAACCCCACTTTCAATGCTGCCACTGGCACTGCTACTAATGTTGCTGGCACTGGCACTGGCGCTGCTTCCAACACGCAGGATAATGTGCAGGCTGCGCTTGCTATTACCGACAAGACCAAGTTCGACGCGGCTCTTGCGGCAAAGCTGGGCTATCAGGCTGATATGGCAAGTGGTACCATTCAGTTGGGCTTGAAGTACACAAGCGGCGATGCTTTCGATCTGGTTGGTACTGCCAAGAAGAATGACGGCAATGAATTGGGTGCTGCCTATAAAGACTTCGTGATCGCTAGCGTTGCTCCTGCCAGCCCCAAGACCAATGCCTATGACGTTAAGATCGGTACTGATGTGATTGGTACTGTAACCTTTACCGGTCAGGTTTGGCTTACCGCTGACACTGCTATTGCTGGTAAT
>CAOKRG010000025.1 GCA_948471095.1 uncultured Oscillospiraceae bacterium | reverse complement strand
TCTTGCTTTCTTCTTGCTGTGAGGGTTCATATCTATTTTACGCTTACTTTCATCTACGTTTTTGACTTTTCAAATCCAGGCTTCCGGGCATCAAAAAACCGCGCTGTGGCGCGGTTTTTTGAGCGAATATCTTTTTTATATCCACAGGATGGTGCGGGCAACAGGACTCGAACCTGCATGGTCGCCCACCAGAACCTAAATCTGGCGCGTCTGCCAATTCCGCCATGCCCGCATGAGATATATGTATTATACTCCATGCAAATCAATTCGTCAAGCCCTTAGGAAGATGAGTGTCCAAGCCCAGAGCTAAAAGAAGTCAAATCGCTTGAACAAAAACGGCAAAGGCATCCTGGGGATTCTCCAGTTTTTTGGGAAAGTACCTGCTGCGGCGTGCCAGATCCATGCCCCCAGGCGCAAAAAGCCAAAGACGTGGCGGGACATGGTAACGCCGCTGACCATCAAGGCGAGCATATCAACGAGCAGCAGCCCGTCTATCACTGTCTGGGTGGCGTGGATTCCTGTCCACTTTCCCCGGCGCAGGGAGCCGTACCACTCGGCGTTCAGCCCATGGTGCAGCAGGAACAAGAGGAACGTCCCCGCCCCGACCCACTCACAGGTGGTAGCCCGTCAGCAGGAACAGCGCCAGCGTCATAAGCAGGTCCACGATCCGTTTCACTTTCCTGCCCATCATACCACCTGCTGGGCCATGACCCCCACAAGCTGGTGGGGGACATAGGGCTCCTCCAGATAGGAGATCTCCTCGGCTGTCAATTCCAAGTCGACCGCCCTAGCCGCGCCCTCGATGTGGTGCAGCTTTGTGGCCCCCACCACTGGCGACGTGACTTTCGTCAGCAACCAGGCGAGAGAGATTTCCGTCATGCTCACCCCATGCTTCTCCGCCAGCTCCGCCACCCGGGCGATAATCTTCCCATCCTGCTCCGCCATAGCGTCATACTTGCCTTTGGCGTAGGTGTCCTCCTGCAGGCGCTTGGAGGTCTCGCCGGGGCGCTTGCTGAGCCTGCCGCTAGCCAGGGCGCTGTAGGGGGTCATGGCGATGTTGTCCTCGGCGCAAAACTTTGCCATCTCCCGCTCCTCCTCCCGGAAAATCAGATTGTAGTGGCCCTGGATGGACACAAACTTGGCAAAGCCGTTCTGCTCCGCGATGGCGTTGGCCTTGCAGAGCTGGTAGGCGTAGCAGTTGGAGATGCCGATGGCCCGCACCTTGCTCGCTTTCACGGCGTTGTTGAGCCCTTCCATGATGTCAAAAATGGGGGTATTATAGTCCCAGGAGTGGACGATATATAGGTCAACATAGTCCATCCCCAGGTGGCGGAGGCTGGTGTCCAGCATATTCTGCACATGCTGCTGCCCGGTGACCCCGGCGTCTATCTCGGCCTGGGTGCGGGGCGGGAACTTGGTGGCCACTACCACATCCTCCCGCTTGGCAAGGCTGTGCAGGATGCGGCCCAGATATTCCTCGCCGGTGCCGCCCTGGTAGGCGATAGCCGTGTCAAAGAAATTCACGCCCAATTCCAGCCCCCGCTTGACGATCTCTTTAGAGCTCTGCTCGTCCAGCGTCCAGGAGTGCATACCCTTCGATGCGTCGCCAAAGCCCATGCAGCCCATGCAGATGCGGGAGACTGTGAGGTCCGAATTGCCTAATTTTGTGTACTTCATGATGATTCCTCCCATTTGTTTTTTGTGTTTCATCCGGCGTATTCCTTTTTTGCCATCGATCGGACTTCTTTTCAGAAAATGAGCGCCCCCGCCGGGAAATCCTTCCTCCTGGGGACGCTTTCATCTTACTGCCGGTCATGGCAAAAGTCCAATACTTGGTTTCTATTTCAGCTCATGCTTCGAGAGCATTTCTGATGTGCGCCAGAAAACCCTCCACCGCCCGGGAGCGTGCCTGCTCTTTTTTCCAGGCCAGCACCGCGCCGCTCTCAAGAGCCGGGGAGAGGGGGGCCTGCCTGAGGCCCGGGTGGGGCACGAAGCCCCTGTCCAGGGTGAGGGCCACGCCCATGCCGCCGTGCACCATCACCGCGGCGTTGTTGATAAGGTTGAACCGGGCCGCGACCCGTACCCGGGGGAAGTGCTCCTCTCCGAACCAGCTCCCCAGCATCTCCAGCACCTGCTCCCGCCAAGAGAGCAGCAGGGGGTAGGGCAGCAGGTCCTCCTGGGTGACGCAGGGGAGCGCCGCCAGGGGGCAGTCCTCCCGCACCAGGGCGCACCAGCGCTCCCGGTGGGGCATGGGTATGGTGTGGTACCGGGGGAGGTCCACCGGGCTCATCAAGAGCCCCATGTCCAAAAGGCCGTTCTCCATGCGGTCCTTCGCCTCGTCCGCCGTGGCGCTGTAGATACGGAACTGCACCAGCGGGTGCTCCTGCCGGAAGGACGCCATCAGGTCGGAGAGGTACGCCATATTGCAGGTCTCCCCGCAGCCGATGGCGACCTCCCCGGCGAGCTCCTCCCGGCTCTGGAACCCCTTCCGGGTCCTGTCGGCCAGTTCCAGCAGCTCCTGGGCCCGGCGCTTTAGGAGTATGCCGTCCTCCGTCAGCACGATGCGGTGGCTGCTGCGGTGGAACAGCACCGTGCCCAATTCCTCCTCAAGCTGCATGAGCTGTCGGGACAGGGTGGGCTGGGTTACGTGCAAAAGCTGGGCGGCGCGGGTGATGTTTTCCTCCCGGGCCACGGTGTAAAAATATCGCAGAACGCGCAGTTCCATAGGGTTCTCCTTTTTCTAAATGACCTTAAATTCCTTCCACTTGCCGGACCGCAGCCGCAGGGCGAAGATCACCGCCCGGATGACCCAGTCCAGGCACATGGCCGCTGCGATGCCGATCACGCCCCAGTTCAGGCTCATGGCCAAGAGCACGGAGAACACCAGCCGCCCGCCGATGGTGGAGGCGATCGAGACGATCATGGTGAACTTGATGTCCCCGGCGGCGCGCAGGCCGTTACTGAGCGGCCCGGACATGGGGAAGGCCACGGTGTTGAACACGTTGTGAATGAGCACGAGAATGATGACTAGCCGCTTAGCTTCATCGGAAATCTGATAGAAGTTCATCATGATTGGCGTGACAGCGAACACCAGGGCATTCCACACCAGGGAAATGGTGAGGGTGATTTTCAGCAGCTTCTTGAAGTACTGCTCGGCCTGGGCCGTGTCCCCGGCCCCCATGCACTGGCCTATCACCGTGATGAATACCGGCCCCATAGTCACCCCGGCCAGCGCCGCCAAACTCCAGATACTCTGGGCGATGCCGTTGGCGGCTATCTGGTAGGTGCCGAACAGGGCCACCACGCTGGAGAGCGCCACCTTTACAAGCTGGAATATGCCGTTTTCTACCCCATTGGGCACGGCAATTCGCAGGATGCGCTTCATCAAGTCCCCGTTCCACTTGCAGATTTGCCGCCAGGTGTAGCATATGTCAACTTTTTTGCCGAAGCACAACAAGGTGATCACCACTGCCGAGAACACCCGGGCGATAAGGGTAGGCCAGGCCACGCCAGCCACCCCGGCTTTCAGCACGAACACGCCTATCAGGTTGCCCACCACGTTGATGGCGTTGGCGGCGATGGAGATGTACATGGTGACGCTGGTCCTGCCCAGGCTGCGGTACAGGGCCGCACCCGCGTTGTAGACGGCCAGGGCCGGGTAGGAGAACACGGAAATTTGCAGGTAGACCACGCAGGCGTCCATGACGGCGGGCTCTACCTGGCCGAAGAGCAGGCCCAGCATGGGCCGGTGCAATGCTAAAATCACGATGGAGATGATCAGCGAGAACAGGGTGGACGAGGTCAGCAGTTGGCTGGCGGCCTCGCCCGCGTCCTCCTTCACCCCGCGGCCTATGTACTGGCTGATGATGACCGCCCCGCCCGAGGCAAGGGCCGTGAAGAGGTAGATAAAAATCGTGCTGAAAGAGTTCACCAGCGACACCCCGGACACCGCCGCCTCCCCTGCGTAGCTGACGATGAAGGTGTCTGCAATGCCCACCAGCATCACCAGGAGCTGTTCCAGGAACAGCGGCACGATGAGGTTTTTCAGGTCTTTGTTTGTGAACATGGACGATGCCTCCCGTTGATTTCTGGTCTCATTTTATCACGGGAGGGAGTGAAATGTCCAATACCTGGCTTGTATATGAGTTTATGCCTTTTAGGCATTTCTATTTAACAACTTTTCCAACAGAGCCAGGAAAGCCGCCGTATTTTCCGTCGGGTCCCGGGCGGCTACCACGCCGTAGGGCAAAGCATACTTTTCCGTCAACGGAACCGTGCAGAGGCCCGGGTGCACGTCCCGCCAGCACTCCAGGCTCAGCAGGGGGATGCCGCTCTCCATGCATTGGTTGAAGGTGTCCAGGCTGTAGTTAGGGGCAATGTCGATAATGCCCACGGAGGGGTGCTTTTCCTGCAAGTCCCGGCGGATCCGGTCGTTGACGGCGCTGCGGCCCGGGCGCATGAGCATGAGCTCCCAGCCCTTCAAGTCGGACAGACTGAGCTGCTCTCTTTGGGCCAGGGGGTGGCTTCGCGGCAGGGCGATGCAGAACCGGTAGCCGCCCACGGGGATGAACTGGTACAGAGACTCCAGCCCGGCGTCGTAGGGGCCGGTCAGCACATCGTATGATTGCCCCAGAAATTCCAGCCGCCGCTGGTCGTCTCCGATGGGCGCCAGTTGGAGCCGGTACTGGGGGCACTGGGCGCTTATTTCTCCCCACAGCTCCATGAAGGCGTTGCAGGGGTACATGGCGGAGGTTCCCACCCGGATGATCTTGGGCGCGGCGGCCTCGGCCTCCCGCACCTTGCGGATGAGGGTGTCGGAGTGACGCACGAACTTGGGCAGCTCCTTATACAGGCACTCCCCGGCGGCGGTAAGGGCGATACCCCGATGGGTGCGCTCAAAGAGCGCCGCGCCGAAGCGCTCCTCCAGGCCTTTTATCTGCTTGATGACCGCCGTGTGGGAGATGAACAGCCTATCCGCCGCCTTGGTGAAGCTGCCGCAGTCCGCCACGGCCTTGAAGGTGTCCAGGGCTTTGTTGTACATGCTTGCATCCCCACTTTTTTTAGTGTAAACCTGTAGTTTCCAGTATTGTACCATATCCATACTTCACAGTCAAGAGGATGTGCGCTACAATAGAGCCAGAAAACACAGGAGGTATCCATCATGAAAACACGTTTCATCGGCAAGTTAGAGGTTTCGCCTATTGGCATGGGGTGCATGGGGTTTTCCCACGGCTACGGCCAGGTACCGGAGGAAGGTTACTCCATCGAGGCCATCCGCAAGGCTTACGATTTCGGCTGCACCTTTTTCGACACGGCGGAAACCTACGGTCGGGAGCAGTTCTGGCCCGGGCACAACGAGCAGCTGGTTGGCAAGGCTTTGGAGCCCTTCCGTAAGCACGTTGTGTTGGCGACCAAGCTGCACCTGCCCCCGGAAGACATTGAAAACGGCGATGTGTACGCCGCCGTAAAACGCCACCTGGAAGCTTCCATGAAGAACCTGCGCACGGATTACGTCGACCTGTACTACCTGCACCGGGTCAACGAGGCCGTGCCTGTGGAGGAGATCGCCGGAGCCATGGGCCGGCTCATCGGCGAGGGGCTGGTTCGGGGCTGGGGCATGTCCCAGGTGCACGTGCTGACGCTGGATAAGGCCCACAGCGTCACGCCGGTCACCGCCGTGCAGAACCTCTATAATATGCTGGAGCGGGACTGTGAGGAAGATATCTTTCCCTACTGTCTGGAGAATAACATCGGCGTGGCGCCTTTTTCGCCCATTGCCAGCGGCTTCCTCTCTGGCAAGATCACAACGGACGCCAAGTTTGAAGAAAAGGACGATGTGCGCAGATTCGTCCCCCAACTGCAAAAGGAGAACATTGCCGCAAACCAGCCCATTCTGGACGTGCTGGCGGGATATTCAGCAAAAAAGCACGCCACCAGCGCCCAGATTTCCCTTGCGTGGATGCTGCACAAATATCCAAATTGCGTGCCTATTCCCGGCTCCAAGAACTAGGAGAGGATTCTGGAGAACTTGGTTGGGTGGAATGTGGAATTGACGGACGCGGAGTTTGCCGGACTGGAAAAGGCGCTAGACGCCTGTACGGTCTATGGGCATAGGGGGCATGTGGAGACAGAGGGGAACAGCTTTAGCAAAAATTGGCGGAAGTGAGTCCGCCCCCGTTTACCGGTAGGAGAGCGGTGGTTCCTTCGTAAACGCGCTTGAAAACCAGAATGCTTGGCCATCAAGCATGCCCAAATAGGAAAGAGAAGGATCCTCCCAGCGGCACTGGGGGATCCTTTTCTATAAGGAGGCGCTTCAATTGAGCTGCATATGCTTTCGGGCGGTAATGAGCCGGGACTTGTCCAGGGACTTTTTCACATCCTCGTAGTTGCGGCTGGCGGTGCAGGTGTAGAGCACGTCCACTACCGCCAGCAGGGCGATCCGGGACCCCATGGCCCCGCTGCGCACCATCGTTTCCGGCGAGGCGGTGTAAAGCTGCAAATCCGACTGCTGGGCCAGGGGGTTCTTGTTATAGCGGGTAATGGAGATCAGCGCGGCCCCGGTACGCTTGATAATGCCCACCGTTTCCAAAATGTCCTTGGTGTCGCCGGTGTAGGAGATGGCTACGGCCACGTCCTCCGGCTTTAGGGTGGAGGCGCACAAAATCTGGTCGTGGGGGTCGGCGGAGGGCATGGATACCTTGTTGATCCGCAGGAACTTGTTGCGCGCGTCCATGGCCACATAGCCCGAGGTGCCCACGCCGTAAAAGTCCACCCGCCGGGCCTTGGAGATCAGGTCCACCGCCCGCTCCAGTTCGGCCGTGTCGATGAGGGACATGGTGCTCTCGATGGCTTTCATGTCCGCCAGGCAGACGCTGCGCATAATGGCCTCGATGGAATCTCCCGGCCGGACGTCCTCATAGGTTACCGATTCCTGCTGATTCATCAACAGGTCGGCGGAGAGCATGCGGCACAGCTCCTTATAGCCGGAGTACCCAATGGACTTGCACAGCCGCACCACCGACGATACGCTGACCCCGCAGGAGTCGGCCAGGTCGTTGATGGACATATTGATGACCTCCTCCGGGTAGTCCAGAATGAAGGTGGCAACCTGCTGCTCCTTGATGGTCAGGGACCCCATTCTCTCTTTTAGCTTCAAACAGCAATCAGCCATAGGACGGCTCCTTTCGTGTGGTCTTTATGCCCGTGCCGCGCCCAGCAGCGGCGCCAGGTCGATGTCCTCCGCCGGGCGCGCCTCCACGGCCAGCCCCTTTAAGGAGCCGGACAGCGCGGGCAGGAACAGCCCCGCCGATTTGGAGATCGCCCCGCCCAAAAGCAGCAGGGTGAACCCCTCCTCTTCCAGAATATCCCGCAAAATCTCCCCCAGGCAGCGGCCCAGCTCCTCGAAGCACCGGGCGGCGCCGGGGTCTCCGGCAGCGGCGAGCCCGGCGATTTCCCTCACCGTGGGAACGGGCCTGCCGGGGCGCAGGCGGGCATAGGCGTTCTCCACCGCCCGGCGGGAGGCATAATCCTCGGCGGAGCCGTCCCGGTAGGGCCGGGCAAAAACGCTGATTCCCGGGCCGCCCTGGGGGGTTAGGTTCATTCTGCCGTTATACATGGAAGCGAAGCCCAGCCCCGTGCCCAGAATCACCCCGCAAATCCGCTGGTGGCGGCGCAGGTCCTCTTCCGTTGCCGCGCCCAGCAGAAACGCGGTGGAGTCGTGGAGGAAGCTTACAGGGACCGGCCCCAGCGCCTCCTGAAACCAGGGGCGCATAGGGGCTCCATAGACGCTCTGGTATTTGTGCCTCATGCGGCTTATGCCCGCGGCGTAGTCGAACGGCCCGGGGATGCACACCTTGACCTCCGCAACGCTCAGCCCGGCCTCGCCAGAAGCGTCCCGCGCCGCCCGCGCCAGCGCCCGGTACGCTCCGGCGATCTCCCGCGCGGCCCCCTGGGAATCGACCGGGACCTGCAAAAAGCTGCCGGGAACCGGACCGCCCTCCGGCCGGACCAACATGGCCTTGAGGGACGTGCCGCCCGCGTCCACCGCCAAAATGCAGGGCTCACTCATTTTCGAAGCCGTCCTTCAGCTGGGTCTTGTGCATGGTGACGACGCCCACCCCCTGGTTGACGACCTCATAGGGCCCAAAGCCCGCCGGGACGATCACCATGTCCAGGTAATTCTGGGTAAAGCTCTTGCTGGGGTCTGTCAGGGAGCGGATCAGGCACCGCTCGCCCTCTACCAGCACCAGCACGTGGAAGCGGTCGGTCGTTTCATCGGTGTAGCGATCCGGGAAGCGCACATTGCGCAGGCTGAAGTACAGCAGGCCGTGTTCGCCCACAATGGTCTCCACAAACCCCTCGCCCTCCCGGAGGGTGCGGGGCTGCTGGATCAGGTTCTCCTTGACCCAGGGCTCCCGGAAGTCCCGGCGCAGCACCTTGTCGCCGTGGTAGGTGTGGATGGGCCGCAGATTGCCCTCCAGATCCTTGCGCATGTAGTCGTACATCTTATAAGTATAGGAGCCGATGGTCAGGCTGCCGATTTCCAAAATGAGCTGGTTGCGGCCAGAGGCGTGGATGGTCCCGGCAGGGATCAGGAACTGCATGCCCGGGCGGGAGGGCTCGGAGTAGACGTATTGGTCGTGGTCGAAGCCCTCGCCGTATTTCTCGGCCCGGCGGGCCTTCTCGATGAACTCCTCCACGTCCGCATCCTTGCGGAAGCCGCAGTAGGTCTTGGCCTCCTGGCCGGTGACCACCATGTAGTAGCTCTCGTCCTGCCGGCCCAGCTCGCCGTTGTTTTCCCGGACATAGTCTCCGTCCGGGTGGCACTGGATGGACATGTTGCCGCTGGAGTGGTAGGTGTCGTCGTAATTGAAGCGGATGGGGAAATAGCCGCCGAATTTTTGGTGGGCCTTTCGACCCATCAGCTTTTCGCCGGTGATCTGCACGAAGAAGTAGAACGGGAACTCCAGCTCCAGGCCGCGGTCCTCCGCCACGATGGAAACCTCCATGGGGATCAGGTCGAACACCCAGGCGCAGTTTTTCATCTCATCGGGCAGGTGGCGCAGGCGCTTTACATAGAAGCCGCCCCATACCCCCTCGATGTAGACCGGGCGGCACCGCAGGGGCTGCCGCACCATGGCCCCGAACAGCTCTTTCAGGGCGGGGATGGGCAGGGCCTGGATTTTGTCCGGGTCATCGCCGGTGAGGTAATAGTCGATCTTCTCCTCTCGGGCCAGACGGCCGCGGTGGGCCATCAGGGCCTCAAAGTCCACATAGTAGCTGTGGCGGATCATCTCGTTGGGGGAGCGGCGCTCCGTGAAGCCAAGGTTTCCGGCGGAGCCGCTGCGGATGTTTAAGATGGTGCGCTTCTGCGTCATGTCGATGAAGAGCCGCAGGCCGCACAAGGGCAGCAGGGCGTCGATGAGCGCGCCGTTGCCAAAGAGAATCAGCAGGCCCTGGCCGGACCGGCGGAATTCCTCCACCTCCGCCGCCATCGCCTTGATCTTTTCCGGGTCCATCAGCCCCTCGAGGCCCTCCTTGTAGAGGCGGCCATAGAGCAGGGGCGGGTCGGTCTCCCGGTCCTCGGGCAGATAGGGGAGGAGCTTGTCGTGCAGCGCGTCCTCGGGCAGATACAGCCCGGCGGTGGAGAGGCTCCGCGCCGTAACGCCCTCGGTGGCGGCCAGCAGCTCAATGAGGCCCCGGAGGCGGTCCATGGGGGCGCTGACATAGCCGTCAATGCCCAGCACGCAGCGTCCCTTATCCGCAATGAGCTTTTTTGCGTCCGCCAGCACCCGGCGGGCGGTAGCGGCGGTATCCGTGGTAACGGCCTCCCGCAGTCCGGCGGAAATGGCTACGTGGTTAACGGCGTCCGGATCGTCATAGGGGTAAGGATTGAACATGAAACTCATAAATGTGACCTCCAACTCAAGTATATTATATAGGAAAAATGTTCAAAAAACAAGGAAAAGGAAGGGAAGCAGGCGCAAAATATCGCGTATAAATGGAGATGAGGGCGGATTGGGAAGCCGCGGGTCATAACGGGCAAGGCTGGTGGGGAAAGGGCTTCGGCGCGCTTCTTTTCAGCGGTTTGGCTGCGCCAGGCCGCAAGGACTCGCTCCGGGGCTTTGAGCCTCGCCTGGAAG
The DNA here is from genome assembly GCA_948471095.1 of uncultured Oscillospiraceae bacterium. GTDB lineage: Bacteria > Bacillota > Clostridia > Oscillospirales > Acutalibacteraceae > Acutalibacter. The sequence continues at coordinate 25,716 of CAOKRG010000025.1, read as the reverse complement.
GGGGACGCGTACAGAATGCGCGCCTTAGACGCTTCCTCTACAGCCGGACAAAGGAAAAGCCGCAGAGGCCCGCCAGGGATTCCAGCTCGGCGGTGCGGTCGCCCTCCGCAACGGCATAGTGCTGGGTGACGCCCTCTTGGATGAGCTTGTGGAAGAACGAGGGCATGTCCTGGTCCACCGGGCGGAACAGCCCGTGGGAATAGGAGGTAATGAAGTGCTTGGCGGGCAGGGCGTCCACCAGGCCGCAGACCATTTTGAAGCCGCCGTCCTTCTGGGAGATATGCAGCATGGTTTTGCGCCCGGGCGGGATCAGGTACCAGGCAAAGGGCGCGCCCGCGTTTTTATAGGCGGTTTTGGCAAAGCGCACGTCCCGGGCGATCATCACCGAACCTGCCGGATCGGTGTAGTCGTTGGGGCCGGCATGTCCGCCGGCGAAGCAGTTGTTGGGCAGGTCCATGTGGAACGGCTCAATAAAGCTCACCGGCTTTCCGGTCAGCTCCCGCAGAATATACACCGCCAGACCGCCCCCGATGTCCCCCTCCGGCACCACGGGCACATCGCCGCCCACCGGGGTGGGGAGGAAGCCGGGGCGCAGGCCCAGCTCCGTAAGGAGCACCGGGTCCACGTCGTTGAGCACGACCATGTCCGCGCCCACGCTGCGCCCTGCATTCTCCAGGGCGATGGAGGCCCGCATGGAGGCCTCGAATTTCGCCTCGTCCACATCGGGCAGCACGGGATAGCGCTCCCGCAAAATGCCGCAGGCCCGCTTCACCTGCTCCCCGGGGACCTTTTCCACCTCTTGGGCCAGGGTAGCCACCGAGAGGAAGCGCAGCTCCGGCCCAGCCTTTTGGAACAGGGCGTAGGGGTCCACGTAGGTGGACCACATCACCTCGTTGTAGCTGGCCAGCAGCCCGAACACCGACTGCCGCAGCCGGGACCGCATGGCCGCCGCCGCGCAGAAAGATTTCGCTTTATCCATCAGCTGGGGCAGGGCGCCCACCGCCGTCTCAAACATCTCCGGACGAAAGCGCCCCACGCTGCCGGAGCCCTCCAACGTGCCCACCAGCCCGCCGGCGGAGAGGAACTCTACAAAATCAGATTCATCCTCCGTGTTTTCAAAATCAATGGATTCCTGCACCCGCATGGCGTACAGCACCGGCACGGGGCCGACGTCCCGCAGGAAGCGCGCCCACAGGAAGTCCTCCGTCCAGGAGAGGAACGCGGCGAACACGCAATCTACCTTTTCTTGCTGGAACAGGGACAGCGCTTCGGCCAGGTCCTCTCTGGTGTAGGCCGGACGGCCCAGGCCCACGGGGGTGCAGAACTCCTCCATGGCTTCCATATACTCCCGAACCTCTTTGCTTTTGCGCTGGTGATAGCTGCCTTGCGGCGTCTCTTCGCCCAGGTGGTAAAACCGGCCCGTGGCGATGAGCAGCACGCCCATTTTTGCTTTTTGCATAGGAAATCCTCCGCCCTTTCAGTAAAGCATCGTTATGGTTGCTTGAAAATACTATAAGGGAAATTGCCGGGGGAGTCAATAGTTTTCTCGAAAAAATTTTTTATTTTTGAAATTATTTTCTCTTAAAGAATCTAACCCCCGCTTCCAACATTCAAGATTTGACGGGGGAACCGCGGCAATATTCTGAAAATTCTTGGAATTTTTAGGAAAACCATGGGAGTGGTTTCTGGGAAAGAAAATAAGTTTCAAAAATTATTTCTTAAAATTGAAAAAATTGTCTTGACAATCGAAGACGCAGGCTTTATAATACACTCATGAGCCGACAAAGAAATCTTAGAAAGGTGGAAGAAAATGAGTAATTTGACGAAGCCCCCGGCGGGCGTTGTCCCCAAGCCCTCCCTAAAGTCCAGGTTCCTCTCTACCGTGCGCAGGGACTGGATGCTCTATCTCATGTTCCTGCCGGGGTTGGTCTATATTTTAGTATTTAAATACGCGCCCATGTATGGCGTTACCATCGCCTTTAAGGACTTCAAGATCGGCATGGACGTAATGAACGCGCCCTGGGTGGGCTGGAAGCACTTTGCCGACCTGTTTGGGCGCACGGCCTTTCTCCGGGCGCTGCAAAACAACATTATCATCAGCTTTGCCAAGCTGCTGTTCGGCTTCCCGTTTCCAATCATCCTCTCTCTTATGATCAATGAGGTCCGCTCATCTAAAATGAAAAAGCTGGTGCAGACCTCGGTGATTCTGCCCAACTTCGTCTCCTGGGTTGTGGTGTACGGCCTGTTTTACGCCATCCTCTCACCCAACGCCGGGGCGCTGAAGGACGTGCTGGGGCTGTTTGGCTATGAGGGGGCCCTGCCGAACCTGCTGGCAAGCCAGAACGCCGCGCGCACCATGATCGTCATCTCCCATGTGTGGAAGGGCGCAGGCATGGGGACCATCGTTTACCTGGCGGCCATCACGGGCATAGACCAGGGGCTGTATGAGGCCGCGTCCATTGATGGGGCGGGCCGCTTAAAGCAGATGTGGCACATCACCCTGCCCTGTATCCGCACCACCATCATCGTCCTGCTGATTTTCCGGGTGGGCGAAATGATGTATGCCGGGTTCGATCAGATTTTCGTCTTCAGCAACGATGCCATTGTCTCCAAGATCGATATTATCGATACCTATGTCTATAAGCTGGGCCTGCAGGAGCGCAAATACGGCATATCCACGGCGGCCGGGCTGTTCCAGTCCTTTACCGGGCTGATTTTGGTCATCATCACCAACTGGATCGCGAAACGGGTCGACCCCGAAAGCGGGCTGGTTTAAAGGAGGGCTGCAAATGGCAAACAAAAGACACCGCAAGCTTGGCCAGGCCACCGGCGGGGAGCTGGCAGGGCAGATCGTCAACAGCGCGTTCCTGGGCCTGATGGTTCTAATCACGATCTATCCCTTCTGGCACGTGGTCATGTACTCCCTGTCCGATTCCCACGCGTCCATGAGCGGCGGCATTTTCCTGTGGCCCAGGGAGTTCTCTCTGCTCTCGTACCAGCAGCTGCTCAGCACCAGGCAGCTGTACATATGCTACCGCAACAGCATTTTGAAAACCCTCATTGGCACGGGGCTGGCCCTGCTGCTCACGGCCCTCACGGCCTATCCGCTGTCGCTGCCCAGGTTTAAAGGGCGGGGGTTCTTCTCCCTGATGATCTTCTTTACCATGCTCTTTAACGGCGGCATGATTCCCACCTACCTGCTCATCCGCGACCTTCACCTGCTGGACACCTTCTGGGTCTATGTGCTGCCCGGGGCCATGAGCGCCTATAACATGTTCATCCTGCGCAATTTCTTCCAGTCCATTCCGCCCTCTCTGGAGGAATCCGCCCTGCTGGACGGGGCGAATCCGTTCCAGGTGCTGTTCCACATTGTGCTGCCCCTTTCCGGCCCGGCCCTGGCGGCGCTGGCCATGTTCTACGGCGTGGCCCTGTGGAACGGCTATATGGACAATGTGCTTTACGTGAACGACTCCAATCTGCAGCTTCTGCAAAATTTCCTTCGGCAGCTCATTGCGGCGGCGGGGGCCAAGAGCGGCACCGTCAGCGAGATGGCGGACGTGAGCGCGGCCTCGCGGCTGACCGAGGAGACCGTGAAGATGACCGTGATCACCGTCTCCGTCATACCGGTCCTGATCGTTTATCCGTTCCTGCAAAAATATTACACCAAGGGTGTGATGGTGGGTTCGGTTAAGGGATAAGCTGGAGCGTGTTCCCATAAACGTCCGCACGCGCCTTTTTGGCAGATTTTCGGCATCTTCTGCGTTAAAAATTCTTGAAGTACGCTAGTACCTCTGCGAATTTTTGCCTTGAAGCTGCCGGAATCCGCTCAAAAAGAGCCATACTCAGCTTATGGGAACACGCCCAAAAATTTTTATTATGGAGGTAACACATGAAAGCGAAACGATTTTTATCCATCCTGTTGGCGGCGCTCATGCTGATAACGGTCTTCGCGGCCTGCGGCGGCAAGGACGGCGGAGAGTCGTCCTCAAAGGCTCCGGAAAGCTCCCAGGCCGGCGGTGCTCCCGAGAGCTCTGGACCCGAATCCTCCAACGCCGGGGAGAATACCGGGGACGCGGTGGAGGTCACCATCATGATGGACGGCGACAATACGCCCAACGCCACCAATATGGTGCTGGACAAGCTGGGCGAAATGACCAACACCAAGATCAACATGATCTACACGCCTACCGATGACGCCGCCACCAAGCGCAGCACCATGGCCGCGTCCGACACCCTGCCGGACATCTTCCGTGTGCTGGACGTGGTGACGGAGGCCCAGGAATATGCCGATGCCGGGTTGATCTACAATCTGGCGGGCCTGGAGGACAAGGCTCCCAACTGGTTTAAAAACGCCGGTGACCTGATCAGCCAGGTGCCCGCCAACAAGGACGGCGCCATCTACTATGTGCCCACCGGCCAGCTTGGTTATGCCTATAACCTGAACATCCGCACCGACTGGCTGAAAAACCTGAACATGGAGATGCCCACGAACCTGGACGAGCTGTATGACGTGTATTACGCGTTCACCAACAACGACCCGGACGGCAACGGCCAAAAGGATACCTTCGGCTTGGCCACCGACGCGGATCCCCGGTCCTTCGACTCCATTTTTGGCGCTTACGGCATTCCGGCCAACAAGAATAATATTTTGTTGGAGGACGGAACGGTCTCGATCTATGCCAAGCACCCGGACTACCTGGAGGCCATCAAATACATCCGCAGGCTCATCAATGACGGCCTGGTGGAGCCCGACTGGCTGACGATCCCCGCCATGGATAAATTCGGTAAAATGTGGAACGGCGTGGCTGGCGCCATGGAGTTCCAGTGCGTGGGGCCCACCAATAACTGGATGCCCGGCCGCTACACCGAGGAAGTGACCCCCACTTTCGGCTTTGCCACCATCGAGGGGCCCGGCGGCAAAAAGGGCGTGTCGCCCATGTTCGCCAACATCACCGGCGGCTGGTGCATTGCCGCCCGCACGGAGAATATTGACGCCTGCCTGCGCATTGCGGACTTCTGCTGCACCGACGACGGCAACGACCTGCTGTACCTGGGCGTTGAGGGCGAGATGTTCCAGTGGACCGACAAGGAGAATGGCGAGTACGAGTATCTGGGCGAATACACCGACGGCGCTAAGCAGCGGGCCGAGGGCGGCTTCTGCTACAGCTGGCTGTGCCCGCCTGCCGTGAGCTGCGAAATGCGCTGCTTCAACGCCCAGACCCGCGAGGGCGTGGACCTGGCGCATAACAACATGATCACCGAGGGTGTTGTGGACTGCCAGGACGTACTGCAGACCCGCTCCGATTACGGCAGCGACATGGACTCCGTCATCTCCGAGATGTACGTGGCCCTGCTCCAGGCCGGCAGCGACGATGACCTGCAGGGCATCTACGACGAGTACATGAATCGTTGGGAGACCGAGGCCCACGGCTCTGAGTGGGAAGAGGAGATCACCCAGTGGTACAATGACAACAAGTAATCTTTTGGGGTAGTTTTATAAAACGGTTGGAAAGGCAGATGAGGGTAAATAAGCATTTTACACTCTCATCTGCCTTTTTATATTATGATGAATCAGGCAGCGTCCGTATGAGCGGAGTAGGGGAGATATTTTGCAGGCAAAAACGGCAGGCGTATTTCCCGCACTTCCCAATTTTGTACCGCGGAGCCGGGTGAAATGGCCTAAAAGGCTGGCGCGGGCGTTTGCGTGGACGCGGCCTAAGGAAAGGAAGTGCATCGGCGTGCAGGAAAGGATCGCGATAGACCAATGGAAGGTGCTGCGGGGGAGCGTGCTGGAATCCGGCGGGGTTCTAAGGCTGGCCCCGGACCAGGAGGGCTCGGTGCGGCTGCGGATCGAGGGAGAAACCGCGGCCATGGCCGGAGTGCGGTGGTCGGCGGACAAGTGGCTGATCGTGGACATGCTGGCGGATATGGACTCGGTGGTTTCGGTTCAGTTTCCGTTTTACCGCAAGGGAGAGGTCATTCCGTCCGGCGAGAGCCGCCACATGCTCTCCTACCGGCTGCTTCCCATGCGCCGGATCAAGGTGGCCGTAAGGCTGGAGGAGCTGGCCTCCAAGCGCTACTATCTGGACATGCTGCTGGGCGGCATGCTGGAGGGCCACGCCAACGGCCGGCCCGCCTCGGTGGAGCAGATGGACGCCATGGAGATGGCCGTCTCCTCGCCCTATGGGGACCGGTTCTCCTCGCTTACCATTTACGATGTGTATCTGACGGACGATCTGCCGGATATGACCGTGGAGGGCGGGCCCATGGTAGACGAGTTCGGCCAGTGGATGGGGAAGGACTGGGATACCAAAATCCACAGCGAAGCCCAGCTGGCCGGCTACCTGAAGGCGGAACGTGAAGCCGCCCGGGAGAGCGCGGGATATCCCGCCGGGTGGAGCCGCTGGGGAGGCTGGCTGGAAAAGCGCTTTGACGCCACGGGCTTCTTCCACACCCATCATGACGGGAAGCGCTGGTGGCTGGTGGACCCGGACGGCTACGCGTTCTTCTCCAACGGCATGTGCTATGGCAGCCGCATGGGGGTCCATGGTTTCACCGACCGGCGGGAGACCCTGTTCTCCTGGCTGCCGGACCCGGAGGACCCTACCTACCGGGACGCCTGGACCACCGCCGACCAGATTCCGGAGTTTGCCAAGCGCAACGGCCCCGGCGTGGGCCGCGACCGGAAAATGTTCAATTTCGCCAGGGCCAACATGATCCGTGTGTTCGGCAGGGACGGCTGGTGGGACGCCTGGCAGGCCATCAATACCGCCCGGCTGAAGAGCTGGGGCTTCAACACCATTGGCGTGGGCGTGAATAACTACGAGGACGAGGACGTGCTGAAATATCTGGAAAAGGCGCGGATTCCCTTTGTGTGGACGCTGAAGAAGTTTCCCCGTACGGACGTGCGCATTTTCCGGGACTTCCCGGACGTGTACTCCGAGACGTTCCGCAGCCAGGCCCAGGAATTTGCCGAAACCCAGCTGCGCGGCCTGGTGGGCAACCCGTACCTCATCGGCTATTTTGTAAACAACGAGCCGGAGTGGAAGGTGCCTTACATCAATCTGGCGGAGCGGGTGTTTGCCCACCCGGACAGGCTCGGCTCCAAGGCCGCGCTGGTGGATTGGCTGCGGGAAAAATACCGGGATATTGGCGCGTTAAACGCCCGGTGGGGGCAAAGCTTCGGCAGCTTTGAAGATTTGTACCAGCCCGCCGGACGCCTGGACGCGGGCGCGCCGGGGGCAAAAGAGGATTTTGCCGCCATGCACGCCCTGCTGATGGAAAAATATATCACGGTTCTGAAGGACGCCCTCACTGGTGTGGACCCGGACCATCTGAATCTGGGAATGCGCTATGCGGGCGCGGGGCCCAGGGAGATGGCGGGCTGCGAGCACTACGACGTGTTCTCCTTCAACCACTATGCGCCCTCTGCGGCCCAGGCCCTGGAAACCGCCGGAGCGCATAAGGACGTGCCCATGGTAATCGGCGAGTGGCACATCGGCGGCGAGAAGAGCCTGCTGGCCCACGGGCTATGGTTCTCCCGCAGCCAGGAGGAGCGGGGCAGGGCCTGCGAGTTCTACATGCAGGGGGCCATGGCCAACAAAAACTGCGTGGGCATTCACTATTTTGAGATGAACGACCAGCCGCTTTTGGGCCGCTTCGATGGAGAAAACATGGCCCACGGGGCCATCGACGTGTGCAACCGGCCTTACGCGGAGCTGACGGCCCACTTTAGGCACGCGGCGGAGAGGATGTATCCGCTTTGCGCCGGGGAAGAGGCCCCCACCCAGATCACGGGGGAGACGCTCCAGCGCAGGTGAGAGGCCGGCGGATGCGCCGCGCGGAATAAATGCAAATCGAAAACGGAGGGAAAATCATGCAAGACTTTCATGTAGAAGGCCACGAATCCAGTCTGCTGCCGGAGGGCTTCTCCTGGGTGCTGGCGTGGTCGGACGAGTTCGACGGCACGGAGCTGGACGCATCCAAGTGGGGCTGCCGCCTGCACTTAATGCAGAAGCGCCACCACACCTTTACCGATGAGGGCGCGGCCCTGGACGGGAAGGGGAATCTGGTGTTGTCGCTCATCGAAAGGGACGGACAGTATTATTCGACCCAGCTGCAGACCGGCGAGAACTATATGGACCGCCCGGTGGAGAGCGCTGGGGAGGGGTTCTACACCAACAAGTTCAGTTGGCCGCTGTGCAGGCAGGAGCCGCCCCGGTTCCTGCACCGGTACGGCTATTACGAGGCGCGCTGCAAGCTGCAGGAGCAGCCCGGCTGGTGGTCGGCGTTCTGGCTGCAGTCGCCCATCATCGGCTGCTGTATGGATCCCGGGATTGCCGGGGTGGAGCTGGACGTCATGGAAAACTTCACCCGGGACGGAAAAATCAGCCACAACCACCACTGGAACGGCTACGGAGTCCAGCACGAGCATGTAGGCTCCGGCGACATCCAAATCCAGGAGACGGAGGACGGCTTCCACCGCTTTGGCCTGCATTGGCGGCCCGATGGCTATACCTATTATGTGGACGGCCAAAAGACCTGGCATGTGGACGGTCCGGTCTCCCACACGCCCCAGTTCATCCTGCTGACCACGGAGTGCTCCGGCTACCGGGATGGCGACGCCCCCCGGGAGGACCTGGCGGGAGTGCATGTGCCGGACAGCTTCATGGTGGATTATGTGCGGGTATTCGACGAGATATGAGAGGTGATGGTCTATGTATAAGCTGACTAATTCCTATATTACCGCTGAATTTGACAGCCAGGGGCGCTTGACGTCCCTTCAAAAAAACGGCGGCGAAAACGTGATCGCGGCCCCGGCCGGGGACAGCTTCCAAATGGTGTTCCGCATGGGCACGGATTGGGAAAACACCGTGTTCGGCCGCGAACAGAGCTTTGAGGTGGAGGAGGGCGGCAATGCCCTCTGCTTCCGCTGCAAAAGCGTGCGCGCCAAGCGGGTGGAGGCGGACATTGCCGTGGCCCTGCGCGTGGCCCTGGAGGGCGACCAGCTCCTCTATACGGCGGAGATCGAGAATCAGGCCGATGCGCTGGTAACGGACTTTACCTATCCCATCACCGGCGAGGTGGCCGGGCTTGGCGCGGGAAAGGCCCCGGCGCTGCTGTGGCCCAACCACTGCGGGGCCATGGTGAGCTGCATCGGCAGGTATCTGGACAATCTGCCGCCCACCTGGGAGGCCCATCCCCACAGCTTGTCCATCACCTACCCCGGCGGACACGCCGCCGGAGGCAGCATGCAGTGGATGGCCCTGACCGATGGGGAGAACACCCTCTCGTTCTCCGGGCGGGATGAAATGTTCTACGCCTCGGAGCTGCGGGTCATCGGAGGGCAGAAGACCCACGAGACCGCGAATATGACCCTGTGCCGCCTGCCCTTTGTGGAAAAAGGGGAGCTTTGGCAGTCCGCGCCGGTGGTGCTGACGCTGTATTCCGGCGATTGGCGCCGTGCCGCCCGGGAGTACCGGGACTGGGCCGGAACCTGGCGTCCCGCGCACAAAAAGCCGGAGTGGATTGAGGACATGCAGGGCTATTTCCTGGTGATCAACAAGCAGCAGTTCGGGGTGGAGATGTGGCCGTACAACCAGATCCCCAAGCTGTATGAGCTTGCACGGGCCCACGGCTTTGACGCCCTGGGGCTGTTCGGCTGGTACGATTCCGGCCACGACAACCAGTACCCGGACCTTAAGGCCAGCGAGAGCATGGGCGGCCGGGAAGCCCTGATGGAGAACATCAAAAAGGTGCGGAAGGAGGGCGGGCATGTCACCCTCTACCACCAGGGCCACCTGATGGACGTGACCTCCAGCTACTACAAAAACGGCGGCTCGGCCAATGAATCCGTCAGCCGCTGGGGAACGCCCTATTACGAGGCCTACAACAAGGCCCACCAGAGCCGCTTTTTGTCCCACTTCACCAACAAGGTGTTCTCCAACGCCTGCCCCAGCAGCCCGGCCTGGCAGGAGCTGATGGAGGAGAAGACGGAGTTCATCTCTGGTTTTGGGGCCGATGGCGTATTGTTCGATCAGATTGGCGGCATGTACCCTTATCCCTGCTTTCATAAGGACCACCCCCACGCGCTGGGCAAGCCCTCGCTCTCCATGAGCCAGGGCAGAAAAAAGCTGCTGGACCGGATCCAGAAAAAGTCCAAGGCCATCGACCCGGAATTCGCCTTTATGACAGAGCATGTTACGGACCTGTATTCGGCTTACGCGGACTGCCTGCATGGAATGTTCCTCAGCCCCTTTGCCCAGGGTGAGCGCGGGCGGGCCCTGGAGGGCCGCGAGCCCATGATGACCAACTACCCGGAGCTGTTCCGGTACTGCTTCCCGGACACCTGCGTCACCGTGCGCAACCCCGCGCCCTATATGACCGAGCGCGTGGCGAATTTCTGCTTCCTCTATGGGCTGAAGCTGGAAATGGAGCTGCGGTACGAGGCGGATAAGGAGGATATTCTGGCGGACAAGTGGCCGGAATACCGGCGGTACGGCAAGGCGGTCTCCGACCTGCGCCGCCGCTACTGGCAGGTGCTGGGCCGCGGCAGGTTTGTGGACACGGACCCGCTGGACAACCATAACCCCGGCCTGCTGGCAAAGGCTTTCGTGAACGGCGGCCAGCTTGCCGCCGCCCTGTGGAACGACACGGCTGCGCCCATTTCTCTTGAGGGCTTCCGCGCTCCGGGCTGGGCCTTCGCGGAAGCCGCCACGGTCACAGAGAGCTTCAAGGCCATGCCGGAGGAGATCGCGCCGGGCGCGATCATGGTCATCCTGTACAATCAGAAAGAGGTGGGCTAAATGTGGAAACTGGAAAACCAGAACATTCAAATAGGCTTTGACGGGCAGGCGCGGCTCAGCCTGCTGTCCATGGGGGGCGGCAATGCGATCGCGGCCCCTTCCTCCACCAGCTTCAAGCTGGTCTTCAAGAAGGGGGAGAACTGGGAGAACACGGTGGTGAGCGGCGGCCAAAGCTTCACCGTGCGCGAAGAGCCGGGCGCGGTGACGTTCACCGCCCGAACCCTGGAATATTCCGGCGGCACGGCTCAGATCGGCCTGCGTCTTACGGTTCGGCTGGACGGGGAGCATCTGCGCTTCTCCGCGGAAATTGACAACCGGGAGCCGGACGCCTGGGTCACGGACTTCGAGTACCCCTATATCGGCGTGGTGCGGAGCCTGGGAGGGGACGGCGCCGGCCCGGACCTGCTGTTCCCCATCCAGAGCGGCATGCGGGTGCCGGACGTGGGGCGCTTCCTCTCCGGCCACGGGGACAGCGAGGTGGGATCCACCACCTTTGGCTTCGGCCCCAGCCGGGAGATCGGTAATTGCTCGTTCGGCACCACCTACCCAGGCTATGCCTCCATGCAGTGGATGGCTCTGGAGGGGAGCGGCAGGACTCTGTTTTTGCAGAGCCAGGATGCGGACCACCATGTTACGGACCTGCGGGTGCTGGGCGCGCCAACGGCAGAGGGGGACATTACCCTGGTGCTGGACAAGCTGGCCTTTGTGCGGGAGGGCGAAACCTGGCAGGCGCCGGACGCGGTGCTAAGCTTCTATGCCGGGAGCTGGCACAAGGGGGCGGACCTCTATGCCGGGTGGGCCAAAACCTGGCGCCCCAGCCATGAAAAACCGGAATGGGTCAAGAACATGAACGGCTATTATCTGGTGATTATGAAGCAGCAGTTCGGCACGGAGATGTGGCCGTACCACACCATTCCCAAGCTGTATGAGCTGGCCAAGGCTACCGGCTGCGATACCGTGGGGCTGTTCGGCTGGTACGATTCCGGCCACGACAACCAGTACCCCGACCTGAAGGTCAGCGAGAGCCTGGGCGGGGCCCAGGCTCTCAAGGATGGGATCCGGCAGGTGCAGGAGGAGGGCGGCAGCGTCACCCTGTATTACCAGGGACACCTCATCGACACCACCACCGAATTTTACCAAAACGGCGGCGACCAATACGTCTGCCGCAGCAAGGACGGCATCCCCTATTTGGAGTGGTACAACAAGGCGCACAACAGCACTTATCTGAAATACTTCACCAACAAATCCTTTGCCACCTCCTGCCCCTGCTGCCCGGAGTGGCGGGAGCTGATGGAGGAAAAGGCGGAGTGGGTGCGGTCCTTTGGACCGGACGGCGTGCTCTACGACCAGATTGGCGGCATGCCCCCGCGCCCCTGCTTTGACGAGCGGCACCCCCACCCCAAGGGTAAGCCGTCCCTGTCCATGCCCGGCGGGCGCAAGCTGCTGATGGACGGGATTCAGCGCCGAACCAAGGAGCTGGACTCCCAATACGGCTTCTTCTCCGAGCACATCACAGACGTATACTCCGCCTATCTGGACGGCGTCCACGGCATTTCCTCCTATCCAAGCGGCGAGGGAGATTGGGGCAGCGGCGCCAAGGGCGTGCACAACTGCCCAGAGCTGTTCCGGTACTGCTTCCCGGAGACGATTATCACCATCCGCAACCCCCGGCCCTACCTGGAAAAACGGGCGGTGAACTATGCCTGCGCCTATGGCTTCCGCTTCGAGCTGGAGGTCCGCTACGACGGGGACTGCGACGACGTGCTCTCGGGCCGCTACGCACAGGAAAACCTCTACGCGAAACAGGCCGGGGACCTTCGCCGCCGCCACTGGGACCTGCTGGGACTGGGGCGCTTTGTGGACGGCCTGCCGCTGCGCTGGGAAAACGAAGCGGTGCTGGCGAAAGCCTTTGAAAACGGGGACCGGATGGCCGTGGTTCTGTGGAACGATTCCGGCGGGCCCCAGGACGTGAGGCTGGAGGCTCCAGGCTGGGAGGCCGGGAGCGTGGATTCCACCGAGGGCCCGCTGCCCGCGCTGCCGGAGTCCATGGAGCCTCAGCAGCTGCTGGTGCAGGTATTCCGCAGGAGGAACGCGTGATAGAGCTTGGCCGGGGGGACTGGACCGCCGCCATCGACCCGGAGCGGGGGGCCCAGGTGCTGCGCCTGCGGCACAGGGGCCGGCCCGTTCTGCGGGAGCCGGAGACCCCCCTCATGGCGGAGCCAGTGCTTTACGGCATGCCGTTTTTGTTCCCGCCCAACCGGGTGGCGGACGGGCGCTTCCGGTTTGATGGGAAGACCTATGAGCTGCCTCTGACGGAGCCCGCCCGGCACAACCATATCCACGGTTTGTTCACCGGCGCGGCGTTCGCCGTGGCGGAGGGCGGCCCCAGCCATTTGACCGCGGTGCTGGAAAATTCCGGGGAGTATTTCCCGTTCCCCTGCCGGGTGACTATGCGCGACCGCTTGGAGGAAAATGGGTTCCGGCGGGAGACGGAGATTAAGAACACCGGCGCGGCGGACATGCCGGTGCAGGTGGGGTTTCACACTGCCTTTGCCGCTCCGGGGGATTTTCTGGCTCCGATCGCCCAGCGCTGGGAGACGGACGGACGCTATCTCCCCACCGGGCGGCTGCTGCCTCTGGACAGCGGCGAGCGGGACATTGCGGCGGGCTGCGGCCCTCGCGGGGTGCGGGTCTCGGGGTTCTATACGGCTCAAGCAGGCGGCGCGGGACGCTTGGCGCGGATCGGGGAGTTTTGCTACCAGGTATCGGAGGAGTTTACCGAGTGGGTGCTGTTTGCCCGAGAAGGGGAGAGCTGGATCTGCGTGGAACCGCAGAGCGGCCCGGTGAACCAGCTGAACGATCCCGGGTGCCGTAGGCTTTCCCCGGGGGAAAGCCTACGCCTTTGGCAGAGGATTACGCTGAAAGGCTCCGGCGAAAAGGAGTAATCAGGCTGCTTATCTAGCCCCACGGTGTTGTCTTATCCCAGGCCGAAGCGCCGCGGGGCAGAGGCTCTTCGGCCCCGGTACTTTTCGCGGCTGCTGGCCAGCGGAGGCCGCGGGCCCAAATCCATACATCCAGGGCCGTTTCCCGTCATCTTGCGATAGGAGGAAGGATTATGAAGCAGACTATTTATGAGCCGGCCCGGGAGGTCCCGGTGTATGACCAGTGCGATGTGCTGGTGGTGGGCGGCGGTCCCGCCGGGGTAACGGCGGCGGTGGCGGCCCGGAATTCCGGGGCGGGACGGGTAGTGCTGCTGGAGCGCTACGCCCATTTGGGCGGCATGGCCACGGGGGGGCAGGTACTGCTGATCCCGTTCCTCAGCGACCCAACGCTGAACGGCGGCAGGGAGCAGCTGGTGGCAGGGCTGATGGACGAATGGATCGGCCGCCTGCGGGCCTGCCCCAACGGGGCGTTCGGCCCGGAAAAGGAGGAGACCGGTTCCGGCGACCCGGCAGTGCTGGCAAAGTACCGCAGCCACACCCTCTTTATCCGGAACGAGAGGATTATGTACGGCGTGAACTGCGACCCGGAAATGCTCAAGGTCGTGCTGAACGACATGACGGAAGCCGCCGGAGTAGTGGTGTACTGCCACTGCCTGGGATGTCGGGCCATTGTGGAGGACGGCCGCGCGGCCGGCGTAATTTTTGAGAGCAAGGAGGGGCGCAAGGCGGTGCTGGCCCAGGTGGTCATTGACTGCACCGGGGACGGCGACGTCTTTGCCACAGCCGGGGCGGAGTTCGAAAGCTCCAGTCTGTCCACGGCCCGGACCGCCAAGACCTCGTTGGTGTTCCGGCTGGGCGGCGTGAGCTATGAGCGCTACGCCCAGGGCCTGAGGGATATGCCCGATGCGGGGAAGAGGCTGAGGAAAGCGGCCGAAATCGCGGGCTACCCGATGCAGCTGATCTCCTCCAACCGGGACGGCGTGGTCTGGGTGGACAGCCTGATTCCTCGGGACTGCATGACCATTGCCGGGCTGACGGACACGGCGTTCCTCACCACCCGCACCGTGAACCGGCTGATCGCCTATCTGCGGGAGAGCTTCCCCGGCCTGGAGGACGCGTACCTGTACGACTTTGCATCGCAGGTGGGCGTCCGGGGCAGCAGGCGGCTGAAAGGGGTAGAGCGCTTCACAATGGATTATCTGGGGGCGCGCACTGGCCGGGAGGATATTGTCGCCGTGCTGCCCACGGTGAACGGCCGGGAGGCCTATCCCCGCATGGAAATGCCCTATGGCATTTTGGTGCCGGAGAAGCTGGACGGCCTGCTGGCAGCGGGACGCTGTTTCTCCTCCAGCGAGGAGGCCAACCAGGAGGCCAACTGGATCCCCCACTGCATTGCCCTGGGTCAGGCGGCGGGCACGGCGGCAGCGCTGGCGGTAAGAACAGGGGTGCAGCCCCGGTCGGTTGACGTCAAGAGGCTGCGGAGCGCATTGCGGGAGCAGGGCGTTTATTTGTGAAAACCAGCCCCTGCGGGCCGCTAGAGCGCACTAATTATAGAAACGCCATAGCGGCAGAAGGAGCGCCATTTGTTTGGCGCTCCTTCTATAACCTCGGATGCTTTCCCAGGATTGCCGCCAGGCATAATAAGGCGGGCCGATATTTCTTGCCTTCCTTTCTTGCTGGCTTGATTCTTAACACCCTACCCCGATTCTTTTGACGGGGCTACCGCCATGCTCTCCGGTTTCCAGTCCTCCTACATCTCCGCCTCCTACATGGCGAATGAGCAGGACATTTGCAATTCGGACCTCTACTACACGGAAATGGAAACGGATTTGCAGATGGACATTGACCAGACCGAGGAAAATTACCCCGGCTATGACGAGTACCGCTACAACATCGGGGAGATCAGCCACAACCCCTATGAGCTGATGGGCTACCTCTCCACCATGTTCAACGCCTTCACCTTTGAACAGGTCCAGGCGGAGCTTGCGCGGCTGTTCGGGGAGCAGTACACCCTCACGCGGGAGGTTATTGTGGAAACCCGCTATGACAGCGACGGCGACCCCTACGATTGGTATGTCCTGCAAACCACGCTGACGGTAACACCGCTGTCCACGATCATTTCCGGTACGCTGTCCCCTGGTGAGCAGACGGACCGCTACAATGTGTATCAGCAGACCCTCGGCAACCGGCAGGCGTATCGTTATTCCTGAAGGCATTGATGGCTTCTTGTGCTATTATCAGGTGTTGCAGGGGCATGTGGTCAGTGCTCGTGATAAGTGGGAGGTGGTTGAGCGTCTTCTGGGTGAGATAGTGCGGAATTATGACTTGGCACTTTGTTCCTTGACGTTCTGGAACGATGTTCTGTTCAGCTTCATTGATAACATGCTTAGAACTGCTCGTCCGGCGTAGCCTGCTGTTCATTTTGGATAACCGTGAAACTGTCCTCGAAGGGCATAAGGCTCAGCGACCGCCCGTTGTCCCACTTCATGAGCAGTGCCGGTTGGTCGTCCACACCGACCACAGTACCACACAAGCCCAATTTGCCCGCAGGGCAATATTGAGGGCGTCATCCCGCTCGTCGTTACAAAGGCTGTTCAGCCGGATTCGCGTCCCAACCGGGTACTGCTTTTTGACCATCTCAACCTTATTTCTGTCGAAGTTCATTCTGATCCCTCCCTTCCGTAAACAGCAGCCGGTTGGCCGCGCTCAGTCCGTAGCCCCGAATCAGCATGGCGGTCTGAATCACCAAAAAGTACCGGGGCGGCAGCATACTGGCATCGGCCAGTTCTGTGAGAGCAACGGTTTTGCTGCCGGTGATGATGTCCTTGGCCACCGCGAAACAGACATAGGACATAGCGTCCAGCCGCCGGGGCTTCATGGCCTCGATGTCGATCTCGTTAGTGCCGATGTGGTTCTCGGCCTGGTGCCAGAGCCTGGGGTCAGCCGTCAACAAAAAAAGGGCTGCAGCATACTTTCTGCTACAGCCCTTGTGATACCTGATTTCTTTCTCAAACAGCACGCCGTGCTTATCGTTTCGGAAGATCATTTTTCCCGGCCCCTTTCTGTTGTTTCTTCTGTTTCATATCTTTCTGAATAATCCCGGCCTCTGGTGGGTCCCGCTGGAAGCCGGGAATCTGTTGCATAAAACTCTCGTAGGCACGGTCTGTCTTGCTTTCTGTAAACTTTGGCACTCTGCATACCTCCTAAATCTTTCTCTGGAAAAAGAAAAAGGGCCATGATTTTCATCATGACCCTTCTCAAAAAATATTTTGTTTTTCTTCTGCCCTGACTCGCTGTTTGTCAACCACGCAGGTTCAGATCCCAAAAATCAGGGTGGCATCCCCCAAAACACGTCACGCCGTGACGGTCCTTTTTTGGCCTCTTGAACGCCAAAAAACCCCGGAATTCCGGGGTTTTTTCGGTGTGGCATCTTTTAAGATGTGTAAACATGGTGCCGCCGACCGGGCTCGAACCGGTATGGTATTGCTACCGAGGGATTTTAAGTCCCTTGTGTCTGCCAATTCCACCACGGCGGCATATTATTTTATAATTCTATCACAGCTTCTAAAAAAAATCAAGGCCGTGGAAGGAAAAATCCGGGGCGGCGCAATACGGACGACATAACGATCCAGCGGCCATTGTCTGCGCCATTGGGAATGTCCAAAAGGCGTTGTTATAGAAGTATTAGGCAGTGTCTTGCCTGCCGGCTTGGTCGAGAATGACGAAACTTTTCCTGTCGCGCTGAGGAAGCCTGATTCTCAACAAAACACGCGTTTGGCTGCCCCCCTGCGGCTTAACGCTTGCCTTTTCGGGGAATCTATGATATACTATTATGGTTTAGCCAGGGGCGCAGCCCGCTCGCCAAAAGCCCCTGGCAAGAGAGGACGGTGTCTATATCATGAAAGCCAACAAAACGGTAAACACAGACAACAAGGGAGGGATATTTTGCTGAAAATGGCCGGATAGGCTGTTTTGGCACGGCCCTCCCGCATTCAAACGGAGGGAAATATTTTGTTAAAACGCTTTAAACAACTGGTATCCTTTTACAAACCCTATGCGGGCTGGTTTTTCGCGGACATGGCCTGCGCCTTGCTGATGTCGGCCATCGCGCTGGCGGTACCCCTGGGCGTGCGCGCCATCACGGAGGACGTGCTGGCCGCCGGGGACTTTGCCCCTCAGGGCCGCATCCTGCGGCTGGGGCTGATTTTGTTTCTGCTGGTGCTTATACAGGCCCTGTGTCAGTATTTTTTAGATTATCAGGGCCATCACATGGGCGCAAAGATGGAGCGGGATATGCGCGCCCAGCTTTTCCGGCACTGCCAGGGGATGTCTTTTTCCTTTTACGATACCCACAAGGTAGGGGAGTTGATGTCCCGCATCACGGCAGACTCCCTATCCCTGGCAGAATTTTTCCACCACTTCCCCGAGGACGTGGCGGTGAACGCCCTCAAGCTTGCGGGAGCCACGGCGATTCTGTTTGCCATCAACTGGAAGGTCACCCTGGCAATTCTGGCGCTTCTGCCCTTTATGGCGGTATACACCCTGTACTACAGCCGGAAAATGCGGGAGGCCCTGGCCCAGGGCCGCAGGCGCGCGGGGGATATCAACGCCCAGGTGGAGGATTCCCTTTCCGGCGTGCGGGTGGTACAGTCCTTCACAAACGAGGGGGTCGAGGAGGAAAAGTTTGACCGGCAGAACCAGCGTTTCCTGGAGAGCCGCCGCCGGGGCTACCAGGGCGAGGCCAGGCTTTACTGCGGCATGGACGCCTTTGCGAACCTGCTGCCCATCGCGGTGGCGGTGTTCGGGGGGCTGGCTGTGTGGGCGGGGGCCATGGCGCTGCCCGATCTTATCCTTTTTATGCTGTACGTGAATTATTTTGCCGGTCCGGTGCGCAGCCTTGCAAACACCAGCCGCCTTTTGCAGGAGGGCGTTACCAGTTTTGCCCGGTATTGGGAGATGATGGAAACGCCCCCGGAAATCCAGGACAGCCCGGAGGCACGGGAGCTTCCCAAAGTCAAGGGCGATTTGGAGCTGCGGGGCGTCTCCTTCTCCTATAACGGCGGCGCTTCCGTATTCCACGGGCTGAATCTGTCCATTAAGGCCGGGGAGTATGTGGCCCTGGTGGGCGCTTCCGGCGTGGGGAAAACCACCCTGTGCTCCCTCATCCCCCGGTTCTACCAGGTGCAGAAGGGTCAGGTTCTGTTGGACGGCCTGCCTGTGGAAAAGGCCGCCCTGCGCTCCCTGCGGCAGAACATCGGTATGGTACAGCAGGACGTGTACCTGTTCGCGGGCACCATCGGGGAGAACATCGCCTACGGCAGGCCTGGCTGCACCCAGGAAGAGATTATCGCCGCGGCCCAGAAAGCGGGAGCGCACGAGTTCATCCAAAAGCTGCCCCAGGGATATGACACGGATGTAGGGCCTCACGGGGTACGCCTTTCCGGCGGACAGCAGCAGCGAATTTCCATAGCCCGGGTGTTCCTCAAAGATCCGCCCATTCTGATTTTTGACGAGGCCACCAGCGCCCTGGACGCCCACAGCGAGCGGGTGGTCCAGGACTCCTTGGAGCGGTTGGCCCAGAGCCGCACCACCTTGGTCATCGCCCACAGGCTTTCCACTGTGCGCAAGGCCGGGCGCATTATTGTACTGGACGAGAACGGCGTGTGCGAGCAGGGAACCCACCAAGAGCTGTTGGCTCTCGGCGGCGCGTACACCGGGCTCTACCAGGCCGCTTTGGAGCTCTAACAACATAAAACCAGCCCTCGGAAAGCGGAGGACGTTTTGCCGGGGGCTGGTTTTTGTTTTGCGTGGAGTGTCTAAAGGGCGCAGTTTTTAAAGAGTCATACGGAGTGGCCTCCGCCGCAAAGGTCGCGGCTGCGGCAAGGCCGTGGGACTCCGTCCCACACCCTGCCACTTTTGAAAAGTGGACAAAACTTTTACTGTTGTGCTTGGCGGGCTTTTCTCTTAACAAAACACGCGTTTGGACACTCCCGTTTTGCGGCTCTTTATTTTGGCTGGTAGCTGACAAAGGCAAAGTGTTTGCTGTCTGGCGACCAGGAGTTTACATTGATGGTCCCCTGACCGCCATAGAGCTCCGCGATGGTGCGGACGGAACCGCCGGAAGCCTCCATCAGCCGCAGCTCCACCTGCTTGCCGGGCAGATGCTCTCCGGGCTCCAGATCCCCTTTCCGGTAGGCCAGCATCACCACCTGTTTCCCATCCGGCGAGATATGGGGGAACCAGGTGTTCCGGTCCAGGTCGAAGGTCATCTGGGTTTGCTCCGAGCCGTCCGCCCTCATGCGCCAGGCCTGCATCAGCCCTGTGCGCACGGAGTTGAACCAGATATATTTCCCATCGGGACTGTATTCCGGTCCATCGTTCAGGCCGGGAGCGCTGGTCAGCCGGACCTCCTCGCCGCCCCCGGCCGGAACCGTGTAGACGTCGAATTCTCCACCCCGTTGGGCGCAATAGGCCAGGGTCTTTCCGTCCGGGGACCAGCCGTGCAGGTAGCTGGGGCCCAGGGGCGTGACCAGCTGGGGTGCGCCTCCGGCAATGGGCAGGGTATAGACCCGGGATTGGAGGTCCTCCCGGGTCATATGGCTGATGGCTATGCCCGTCCCGTCCGGGGAGAGCACATGGTCGTTGTTGCAGGCGGCCGCAAAACCGGTGGGGATGCCGCTGCTGGTCCTGCTGCCCAGGTCAAAGCGGTAGAGCCTCCCGCCGCTGTTATAGATCAAAAAGCTCCCGTCTTTGGACCAGTTGGGGGCCTCGATCACACCGTCAAACCGGGCCAGCGCTTCCCGCTGGCCGGTCTCCATGTGGTAGACTTCCAGAATGGAGGATTCCTCCCTGAGCTAGGGGTTCTTTTTTTGAGACGCTTCCATACATGCAGCTCCTTCGCGATAAAATAGGATAAAAAAGTTATTCCGCGTCAGAGGAATCCGCATCGCCGTGCCAGTCATGGTAGGCCCGCAGCGCCTGTTCCAAGCGCTCCTCCTCTGCCACGCCCAACACGAAAACCTCGGACACGCCAGTCAACTGGCCCGGCGAGCTCATCAGGACGCCTTCCGCGCGCACGTCCAGAACCTGCCCTACTTCCAGCTGGTCCAGGCCCTCTGCCAGATGGACCATGTCCGCCTCCACGGAAAACGAGGCCAGACCGGCGCGGCTATAGAGCATTCCGCCCAGCGTCTGCCCGTCTTCCGAATAGGAGAGGGAGACCAGCACATATTCCTCCCGGGGCTCCGGCGTGGGAGTGGGGGAGGCCGTAGGCGCGGGCGCGGCGGTGGGAACGGGAGTGGGGGAGGGCCCAGGCTCCGGCGCGGACCCGGCGCAGGCTCCCAGTAGGCAGACAATCAACAGAACAGCAAAAAGCTTTTTCATAAAAATCTCCCTTTACATTAAAGGTTTTGTCCACTTTTCAAAAGTGGTGGGGGTGGAGGGGGCGAAGCCCCTCCCCGCCGGAGGCCCCGAATTATAGCACGCGAAAGTGACGCAGCGCCTTTTCGATTCCGTCTTGGTCCACGGGGCTGGTTATGTAGCGGGCGGCGGATTTGGCGCTCTCTGTGCCGTTGCCCATGGCCACGCCGGTCCCGGCCCAGCGGAGCATCCGCGCATCGTTGTCCCCATCGCCAAAAACCATGATTTCCTCCCGCTGGATGTGAAAGTGCTTCGCCGCCGCCTCAATGCCCACCTCCTTGCCGCCTTTTTCGGGAATGATATCGAAAATAGTTCCTCCGGCGCTGGTAATGCCGATGTGTTCCAGGGCGTCCAGATTGGATAGGTCCTCCGGGCTGTAGATGAGAAACTGCAGGACGGGATGCGCCTCTAAGCGCGCGGGATCGTAAGAACGCTCCGGCGCGGGAATGCCGCCAAAATGGAAGTGCCGGTCGATTTCCGGGGAAGGGACGGTGTAAAACCAGGCGTCCTCCTCAATGATCAGGCTGGGGAAGCCCTTCTGCCGGGAGGCCGCGACGAGCTTGCGGATGTCCTCCGGGTCATGCCCCATCCGGTGGACGACGGAGCCGTCCCGCAGGACCGCCAGCTGGCCGTTCATGGTTACATAGCCGTCAAAGGGAAACATGGCCTCCATGAACGTCACCATGGCGGGGAAGCGGCCCGTGGCCACAAAGACTTTGATCCCCTTTTCACGCAGGGCCTGCAGGCTCCGCTTGGTGGAGTCCGGCATCACGCCCCCATGGCCGTGGTCCAGCAGGGTGCCGTCAATGTCGAAAAAAACCGCTTTTACCATCCTGTCTTTTCTCCTTTCCAAAGCGTTTCATTGGGCTTTCGCCCGGTACTTTTCCACGATCAGATTGGCGCATTTATAGATGTCTCCGCCGCCTAGGGTCAAAATCAGGTCCCCGGGCTGGGCCCGCTCCATCACGTAACCGGCGATTTCCTCAAAGCTGCCAAACCACTGGCTTCCCGGCACCTTCGCGGCCAGGTCGCTGGTCTGAATGCCGTATATATTTTCTTCCCGCACCGCCAGAATCTCCGTCATAACCAGATGGTCGGGAATGGCGAGGGCCTTGGCAAAGCCGTCCAAAAAAGCGTAGGTACGAGAATAGGTGTGGGGCTGGAATACCGCCCAGACCTGCCGGTAGCCCATCTTCATGGCGGAGGACAGCACCGAGGTAAGCTCCGTGGGGTGGTGGGCAAAGTCGTCCGCCACGGTGACGCCCTGGAACTTGCCCAGCACCTCAAACCGGCGGTGCACCCCGGAAAACCGGCTGAGGGACCGGCAGATGGCTTCCGGGGCAACGCCCAGATCATGGGCGGCGGCGGCAGCGGCCAGGGCGTTGAGCATGTTGTGCTTGCCCGGCACAGAAAGCTCGACGCGGCCCAGGGCCTGGCCCCGGCACATTAAGGTAAAATCCTCGCAGGCGGTAGGCTCCTCGTTCAAGTCCGCCGGGTAATAGTCGCAGGCGCTGGTCAGGCCAAAGGTAACGGTCTCCTTGCCCTCTTGGCCGGAAACAGCCGCCATGACGTTTTTGTCCTCCCCGTTTACAATCAACGCCCGGCTGGTCTGTCCGGCAAACTGACGGAAAGACTTGACAATATTCTCCAAGGTTTTAAAATAATCCAGATGATCCGCCTCAATGTTGAGGATGAGGGACACCACCGGGTCCAGCTGCAAGAAGGAATCCACATACTCGCAGGCCTCGCAGACCATAGTATCACTGGCTCCCACCCGGCTGTTGCCGCCGATCAGGGGGAGCTTTCCTCCGATGATGGCGCTGGGGTCCCGTCCGGCCTCCACCAGAATTTGGGTGAGCATGGCGGTGGTGGTGGTTTTGCCGTGGGTGCCGGAAACAGCCACCAGCTCTGGGTAGAGGGAGGTGAGCATGCCCAGCATGACCGACCGCTCCAAAGTGGGAATGCCCTTTTCCCGGGCGGCGGCCAGTTCCGGGTTATCCGGCTTGCAGGCGGCAGTGTAGACCAGGGCCTGGGCGCTGCCGATGTTTTCCGGGCGGTTGCCCAGCTGGACCGGGATCCCACTGGCCCGGACGCGCTCCAAGGTATCGGATTCATTTTGATCCGAGCCGGTGATTTCATAGCCTTTTTCAAACAGAATCTGAGCCATTGGGCACATGCCGGAGCCGCCGACGCCCAAAAAGTGAATGCGCCGCAGGCTCTTCAAAATATTCTCATGTCTCTCCATAGATGTTCATCCTTTCCTAAGCCGGGCGGTCCAAAGCGCCGCCCTATCCTTAACACACGCATCGCATTCAAGGCTCTCAGGCGCCCTATGCGATACCGCTTATATATTATAGTGCAAAATGCCTGCAAAATAAAGGGTTTTGGAAAAAATATGGCAGGAGCTGGGGAAATATCCTTAGGACGTGTTCCATAAGGGTTCGCACGCTCCTTTTTGGCAGATTTCCGGCGTCTTCTACGGTAAAAATCTGCACATAAACATCCGCATACTCAGCTTATGGGAACAGCCTTAGAAACGGATGAGAGCGCTTAGCGAGCAGTATCACGTTCAAGGCTTCCCGCATAGGATGGCATAAATGGAAAATGGGAGGGACAAGGCCATGAGAGGGGAGAACGGTTTGCTGCCTTTGGCCCCAGCATCGGGGCAGGAGCTTCAGGAGGGCCTGCGGCTTTTGGAGGAATCCCAGGCTTTCCTGCGCCTGATTCTGGCTGGGCTGGCCTTGCAATATGCATCCTTGGATGTGCAGAGACAGAATCTCCTGGAGCCGGAAGCCTGCGCCCCGGACCCGCAGAATATGCAGATAGGGGCTTCGCTGCTCACTTTGTGCGCGCTGTTTGGCTTCCAGAGGCAGGCGGAGGCGCTGGCGGAGCAGGGGCAGGCTTCGGATTGTATGGACGTGAAGCTGGGCGCTACCAGCATACTGATCACCCTCATCCGTTTCCTGCGGCTGGTGGGGGAGCCGTCTTTTAGGGGAGAGGGGAGCGCCCTGGCAGAGACCGAATTGCTCAGCGAACCGGTGGAGTAAAGTTTTCTGCATATAAAACAAAAGTCCGTCCAGCGCAAACTGGACGGACTTTTTCGTGTTTAAACCCAGAACCTGCGCCTAGGCGTAAATTCTATGGGCAGAAGCTTCGGATAGGGGGAGATTACTCGGCCATCTTCTTCAGCTTCTGATACTTCTCCTCGGCGTACTTCTCAGCATTGGCGAACAGCTTCTCGGCGCGCTCCGGGAAGGAACGGGTCAGGCTGTTGTAGCGCACTTCGCCCATGATGAAGTCGCGGTAAGAAGCAGAGGGCTCCTTGCTGTCCAGCTGGAAGGGGTTCTCGCCAGCGTCAGCCCGGCGGGGATCGAAGCGGAAGTTATGCCAATAGCCGGCGGCAACCGCCTTCTTCTCCTCTGTCTGAGACACGCCCATGCCGCCCTTGATGCCGTGGTTGATGCAGGGAGCGTAGGCCAGAATGATGGAGGGGCCGTTGTAGCTCTCAGCCTCGGAGAAGGCCTTGATGCACTGGTTCATGTCGGCGCCCATGGCCACTTGGGCCACGTACACATAGCCGTAGCTCATGGCGATCGCGGCCAGGTCCTTCTTCTTCTGGGCCTTGCCGGTGGCGGCGAACTGCGCCACGGAGCCGCAGGGGGTGGACTTGGAAGCCTGCCCGCCGGTGTTGGAGTACACCTCGGTGTCAAACACCAGCACATTGATGTTCTCGCCAGAGGCCAGGGCATGGTCCAAACCGCCGAAGCCAATGTCATAAGCCCAGCCGTCGCCGCCCAGAATCCACACGGACTTCTTGGCCAGGTAGTCCTTATCCTTCAAGATCTCCAAAGCCAGCGTGCAGGCTTCGCAGTCGCAGTACTTCTCGCCAGCGGCCTTGCGGGCCTCGGCGTGGGCCTTCATCTCATCCAGCTTGTCGCCAAAGACTTCCTTGGCCTTCTCAGAATTCATGAACGCCAGGTTCTCGTCCACGGTCATCACGCCGTTTTCCAGAGCCTCGATATAAGCGGTGGCGGCAGAATCGTTAGTCTTGCTGTCGGTCATGGTGTCCAGCCAGGCCTTGCCGGCTTCCTTGATCTCGGGCACGGTGTACTCAATGGCGATGAGCTTCTCAGTGAGCTCAGCCAAGCGGCCGCGCACCGCGTTCTGGGCCAGGCACATGCCCAGGCCGAACTCGGCGTTGTCCTCGAAAAGGGAGTTTTCCCAAGCGGGGCCGTGGCCCTTCTTGTTGACCGTGTAGGGAGTGGCAGGCGCGGAACCGCCCCAGATGGAGGAGCAGCCCGTGGCGTTGGCAATGAACATCTTGTCGCCGAACAGCTGGGTGGCAAGCTTGGCGTAAGGAGTCTCGCCGCAGCCGCCGCAGGCGCCGGAGAACTCCAACAGGGGCTGCTTGAACTGGCTGCCCTTAACGCTGGTCTCCTTGAACTTCTCAGCCACAGCCTCCTTGGCGGGCAGGTCGATGCCGTAGTTGAACACGGCCTGCTGGGGACGCTGGGAGTCGATGGGGGCCATCTGCAGGGCTTTGGTCTTGG
>CAOKRG010000024.1 GCA_948471095.1 uncultured Oscillospiraceae bacterium | reverse complement strand
TCCCTTAGGTCGAGGCAAACTTGCGGCCTCGCGCCCAACCTCTTCGCGGGCGGCTTGACTTACCGATACCCCACCGCCAGCACGCGCGTGTGGGTCCAGCGTCACGCTGGGGTGGGGTGGGAGGCGCTGGCTGTGCGCTCGGTTTGAGGCTGGCCGTTTTCCCTTAGGTCGAGGCAAACTTGCGGCCTCGCGCCCAACCTCTTCGCGGGCGGCTCAACTTGCCGATACCCTACCGCCAGCACGCGCGTGCGGGTCCAGCGTCACGCTGGCGCGCGTGTGCCCACCGCTAGGTGTCCAGCGTCACGCTGGATTTTACTTTGTTGGCTAGGTCGATGGTGTATACGTCGTATAGGATGAACACCGCGTCCGCTTCTGGGGCCAGCAGGTCCGCCGCCTGGGCGGTGTCCCGCAGGTGCTCCGCCCGCTCCGGCTGGACCCCGGCCATGAGCAGGCGCAGGTATACGTCCCAGTGGCGGGCTCCGGCGGCGATGATCTGTACAACGGAATCGTCCGCCAAAAATTCGAAGTCCGCGTCATAATACCAGGCGGTGTTCTCCACGGTGTGGGCCGCGTCAAAGTAGTCGTCCAAAAACAGGATGGCGGCTTTCTTCCCCGGATAGTCCCGAATGTTCTGGAAGGCCCGGGAGCAGGCCACCGGGTTCTGGCCCTTGGCCAGGTGCAGAATCACCTTGCGGCCGTTGGCCTCCTCCTCCAAAAAGCGCGTGGCGCTGATGCCCGTCTGGGCCATTGCCTGGGAAATGGCCTCCGGCTCCAGGCCGAACTCCCGCAGCAGGGCCACGGCTGCCAGGGAGTTGTACACGTTGATCAGCCGCCGGTCGGCCAGGGGGAAGGGGTGGGCCTGTCCGCCCATCTCCACCAGCATCCGGTCCTCCTCCAGGACGGCGGCGGTGTAATCCCCCTGGGGGGAGGCGAAGCCGCAGGCGGGGCACCGGGCCCGGCCGATGTGGTGGTAGCGGCGGAAGTCCCACTCCAGCGCCGCGCCGCAGCGGGGGCAGCTCCGCACGTCCTGCACGATGTTTTCGCTGCCCTGGCCGTCCTCCGGCTGGCGGGCGATGGAGAAATAGACCCGGGGGTTGTCCGGCTTCAGGGAGGCGCACATCAGGTCGTCCGCGTTTAAAATGAGCTTCACCCCGTCGGGGATGTAGCGGTTCAGCACGTCCACAATGAACTCCGGGTGGGCGTTGCGCTTGTAAGAGTCTCGGAAAATGTTGGTGCACAGCAGCAGGTCGGGCTTGATATAGGGCATGGAAAGGTTGGAGCTGCGCTCGTCCAGCTCAAAGACGGCCAAGTCCTTTTTGGGCCGGCCCAGCCAGTCGGAGCTGGCAATGAGGGCGGAGGCCACGCCCGTGTCCACATTGGAGCCGGTGCGGTTGCAGCAGTAGGGGACGCCGCAGAGGTCCAGCACGTCCTCCACTAGGTTGGCCACGGTGGTCTTGCCGTTGGTGCCCGTAATGCCGATGACGGTCTTGGGGCGGGGCATGCGGCCCAGAAAGTCCCTGCACAGGAAGA
This sequence comes from uncultured Oscillospiraceae bacterium, assembly GCA_948471095.1. Taxonomy (GTDB): domain Bacteria; phylum Bacillota; class Clostridia; order Oscillospirales; family Acutalibacteraceae; genus Acutalibacter. The sequence continues at coordinate 34,333 of CAOKRG010000024.1, read as the reverse complement.
TGGCGCAGCCGCCGGGCAGGTTGGTGCCCTTGCGCCCTACAAGGCGCAGGGCCAAGATGGAGAGCTTGGAGACAAAGAGGGCCAGATAAAAAGAGAAATTCCGTTTCATAAGGAGAGGCTCCAATCCATAGACTGCGGCTTGCGGCGCTGGCGGGAGGAAAAAGGCGCGGCCCTGCCCGCCGCAATCCACTATGACCTTATTCTATCATAAATCCACATGGAGTTATCGCCGGATTTTTGCGAGGCAAAAACTCCGAATGTACGCCTCGCGTACATTATATCACAGGCGGGAGGCCGCGTCAACCGGACGGATCATCCGGGGAGTGGCCAAGTGCGTGTTTTATACAGAAAAAGCTCCCTAAGCGCAATAGTAAAAGTTTCGTCCACCTTTTCAAAGGTGGTAGGGTTCTTAGGGACAACGTCCCTAAGCCGCCGGAGGCCTTCTAACACTTCTATATCAACGCCCTTTGGACACTCCCGATCATCCTAAAAATTCGGGCCCGCGCCCTGCCGGGAAAAATTCCCCTTCCCCCCTTGCGCTTTCCATCTAAGTGGTGTACACTGGTGCTGTCCGATAAAACTCCCTTTAGAAAGGAATGTCCGCCATGAAAATAGCCGCTGTCGGCGCCTGGCACGTCCACACCATGGAGTATGCCACCGCCATTCAGAAAAACCCCCGTTCCGAGCTCTGCTGCCTGTGGGACGACGACCCCGCCCGGGGCCAGGAGACCGCCCAAAAGCTGGGGGTCCCCTTCCAGCCGGACCTGTCCGCCATCTGGGCCGACCCCTCCATTGAGGGCGTGCAGGTCACCACGGCCACCTGCCAGCACCCGGAGGTGCTCATGGCCGCCGCCAAGGCCGGAAAGCACATCTTCACCGAGAAGGTCCTGGCCTTTACCAACGAGGACGCCCAGGCCATTGCCGCCGCCGTGAAGGAGCGCGGCGTGAAGTTCACCATCTCCTACCCCCACAAGACCTGGCCCACCCTGAAAGCCGCCAAGGTCCTGGTGGAAAGCGGCAAGCTGGGGAAAATCACCTATGCCCGGGTCCGGGACGCCCACAACGGCAGCACCGCCGGCTGGCTTCCGCCCCACTTCTATGACGCGGCCCAGACCGGCGGCGGGGCCATGATGGACCTGGGGGCCCACCCCATGTACACCCTCAACTGGTTCATGGGCGAGCCCAAGTCCATCGTCTCCCTGTTCACCCAGGTGACCGGCAAGCCCGTGGAGGACAACGCGGTGTCCGTCATCGAGTTTGCGGACGGGGCCATCGGCGTGTCCGAGACCGGCTTTGTGACCACCGGCATGCCCTACGTGCTGGAGATGAGCGGCACGGAGGGATCTTTGATGGTCCACAACAACATGCTGGAGTACAGCTGCCAGGAGACCGGCGGCAAGCTGGTTCCCTTTACGGACCTGCCCGAGGCGGACCCCATGCCCATCGACGCGTGGATCGACGCGTGCATCGACGGCGGGGAGGCCCCCAACGGCGTGGAGGACGCGGTGGCCCTGACCAAGTTTATGGCAGGCGCCTATGAGGCCTACAAAACCGGCGCACGCTACATCTTCTAAACGCCGGCGTCTAAGAACCTGTATTCATAGGCGGGGACGCGGTGGAGAGCATGGAGGCGGCCCGCTTTCCGCCCGTCCAGCGTTCCCGCGCCTACATAAAGCTTGAAGGCCGCACCCCGAGGGGTACGGCCTCCAAAGAGGAAGTAAGGAGTTAAAATGAGGATATGATGAAAAAAAGAGTTCTTGCGTGGTCCTGCCGGCCACGTTCTTATAATACCCCATAAATGTGAAAAAACTCTGAACTCCCCATGAACTTTATATGTTTTTTCCTTTGCCAATTTTTGTCTTGACGGGAGCGCGGTCCAGGGGGTATGATTAACCCAGCACCATATGAAAGGAGCTTAATTCATGAAGTTTTCCGAAATGCCCTATACCCGCCCCGATATGCCCGCCCTATTGGCCCAGATGGACCAGCTCACCGCCCGGCTGAAGGCCGCCGCCTCCGCCGGAGAGCAGTTGGCCGTCTTTAAGGAGGAGGAGGAACTTAGCAGCCACATCAGCACCGCCGCCTCCATCGCCGCCATCCGCCACACGGTGGACACCCGGGACCCCTTTTACAGCGGGGAGGACGAGTTCTGGAACGAGCAGTACCCCCTTCTCTCAGAGAAGGAGCAGGAGTTTAAAAAGGCCCTGTTCCACTCCCCCTTCCGGCCGGAGCTGGAGAAGGAGCTGGGCAGCCTGCTGTTTAAAAACATCGAACTGGATCTCAAGTCCTTCTCCCCGGAGATCATCCCCCTGATGCAGGAGGAGAACCGGCTTTCCACCGAGTATCAGAAGCTGTACGCCAGCGCCCGCATCGAGTTTATGGGCAAGACCCTGACCATCGCCCAGCTGGGGCCCTATAAGCAGGACCCGGACCGGGCGGTCCGCAAGGCGGCCATGGAGGCCGAGGGCGGGTTCTTCGACCAGCACCGGGCTGAGTTCGATGAGATTTATGACAAGCTGGTAAAGAACCGCACCGAGCAGGCCAGAAAGCTGGGCTTTGAGAACTACGTGCCCCTGGGCTTTCTGCGCATGGGCCGCAACTGCTATACCCCGGAGGACCTGGACAGCTTCCGCCAGCAGGTAGTCCGGGACCTGGTGCCCCTGACCGTAAAGGTCAAGGCCCGCCAGCAGGAGCGCCTGGGGCTGGACGGCTTCAAGCTCTATGACGACCCCATTATGTTCAAGGACGGCTCCGCCAAGCCCCAGGGCACGCCCGACGAGATTATGGCCGCGGGGAAAAAGATGTACCATGAGCTCTCCCAGGAGACTGGGGAATTCATCGGCCTGATGCTGGACAACGAGCTTTTCGACGTGCTGGCCAAGGAGGGCAAGGCTCCCGGCGGGTACTGCACCAGCCTGCCGGACTATAAGTACCCCTTCATCTTCTCCAACTTCAACGGCACCAGCGGCGACGTGGACGTGCTGACCCACGAGGCGGGCCACGCTTTTGCCGACTACATTGCCACCCGCACCATCGATATCTCTGCCAACCGCTGGCCCACCATGGAGGGCGCGGAGACCCACTCCATGAGCATGGAGTTTTTGACCGCCCCCTGGCACCACCTGTTCTTTGGCCCCATGACGGACAAGTATGAGCTCTCCCACGCGGAGGACGCTTTGACCTTTATCCCCTACGGCTGTCTGGTAGACCACTTCCAGCACGAAGTCTACAGCCGCCCGGAGATGACCCCGGAGGAGCGCAACCAGACCTGGGCCCGGCTGGAAAGGCTCTACCGGCCCTATCTGGACATGGAGGGCCTGCCCTTCTATGGCCGGGGCGCGGGCTGGCAGCGGCAGACGCACATCTACCAGAGCCCCTTCTACTACATCGACTACTGCCTGGCCCAGGTGATGAGCTTGCAGTTCTTCGCCCTTTCGCTGGAGGACCGGGCCAAGGCCTGGGAGAAGTACATGGCCTTTGTGCGTCTGGGCGGGACCAAGACCTTTATTGACCTGGCCCATGCGGTAGGCCTGCGCTCGCCCATTGACGAGGGTTGTGTGAAGGACGTGTGCGAAGCGACCTTCGCCTGGACGGAAGCCCACCTAGTGGAGTAACCCAACACCAGCCAAAAACGACCACCGGCGCAGTAAAAGTTCTTGAAAATTCTTAAGAAACTTCTTTCAAGAAGTTTCTTAAGCCGCCGGAGGGTGAGCGTCTGCCAGTGGCAGACAAGCTGCGAACCGACCGAGCCGGCAGGCGAGACCCGGCCTTGACCTTAAGGCGGCGCAGTAAAAAAGATAGCGCATGAAGTTAGCTCCTAACAAAAAGCTCCCTGTGCCGCATAGCGTTGCGCCGCCGTCCAAAGAAAGCGCCTTTAAGCGAAGCGAAAAACAGCGGCCTCCCCCCACAGAGCCCCCGGTGAAGCCCCACAAGCCCCAAATTTCACGCCTCAAAACGCCCCAAATACCCCAAAATCAAAAGAAAAAGGACGCTGGCCGCACCCTCGAGCCAGCGTCCTTTTTTATTCCGCCTCTTCAGCTTCCTTGGCCTGGGACCGGCCCGCCTCTTTTTCCAGCAGGAGCCGGATCCGGCCCTCTTCGTCCTGCACGGCCCGGACCACCTCCCGCCGCCGCTCCAAGGTCAGGGCCAAAGTCAGAGCTAGGTTGATCATGGTGACAAGGCCCAGCAGGAGCTTGGCTCCGGGGCCGGGCTTTCTTCTTGCCTTGCCTTTTCTTCTCATGGTGGGTTCTCCTTTTGGGGTGATTTTTGGTTGGTCTGGGGGTGTGGCAGGGGGGAAGGGGGGAGCTACAGCAGGGAGGCCGCTGTTTGGCGCTTCGCTTAAATGCGCTTTCTTTGGGCGGCGGCGCAGTGTGTGCGCTGTTCTGGCTTTTGGTGGTGAGCAGGCTTGGCGCTCCGTTCGCTGGCTCTGCGCCGCCTTTTTAAGGTTAAGGTCGCCGCCGGCGGCTTAAGAAACTTCTTGAAAGAAGTTTCTTAAGAATCTTCAAGAACTTTTACTGTGCCGCTGGTTTTTTCTGGGTCCAGCGCCGCTTCCATGCGCGCTAGGGCCTCTTTGGGCGTCATCCGCTCCTGCTCAATGTCCCGCTCCCCAAACTCCTTGCCGCATATGGCCCCGTACGGGCAGAACCGGCAGGCGTTCTCGTTTTTTAGGTTGGGGCGGGCCGAGGCCTCCCCACGGCTCAGCTCCCGGCCCATGGACGCGATCAGCCGCTTGGAATATTCCAGCACCGTCCCCAAAGCTTCCGGCCCCAGTACCGAGCTCCGGCTGTCCGCCGTGCCGTCCTTTTTCAGCGCCGCCGGGATGAAGGTCCCCTTGGCCCCCGCCTCCATGGCCTCGATGATCTCCCGGTCATCCAGCACCAGGCCGCTCATTTTCAGCTGCCGGTCCGCCGCTTTCTCCACCGCCGCCGGGTCCGCCTCCCGGTCCACGCTGACGCTGGGCTCCGCCGCGGGCATATACAAAATGCCCGCTGGGTAGCGCCCGCCTCCCTCCACCAGCGCCGCCAGGTACACCAGCATCTGCATGTTCAGCCCATAGAGCACGTCCGCCAATTTAAAGGCTTTGCGGCCGGTTTTGTAGTCCACCACCCGCACATAGTCCCGGCCCTCCGGGCTGCGGTACAGGTCCACCCGGTCGATGGTCCCCCCCACCGTGACGGGCGGGCCGCCGTCCCCCTCCACCCGCAGGGGGGGCACGTTCCGGCCCAGCTTCAGCTCAAAGCTCTCCGGCACAAACCGGCTCTGGGCCAGCTCCCGCTCCACATGGGCGATGAGCAGGCAGGCCGACTGGGCCAGCCGTTCCAGCCGGTAGCGCTCCCGGCTGGACAAGAGCTCCAGCCCGCCCATGCTCTCCCGGGCATAGGCGGCGATGAGCTCCCGCACCAGCGCCAGCAGCTCCTCCTGGGTGCGGGAGGCCCGGACCTCCGGCGGCTGGGAGAAGATTTTCTCAAACAGGTAGTGCATCAGCGTGCCGTATTGCAGCACGTCCACCTCGGCGGGACGGCGCTCCCGGGCGTTGAGGCCGTAGCGGCAGTAGTACTTAAAGGGGCAGCTATAGTAGGCCTCCACCTGGGTGGGGGAGAAAAACAGCTCCTTCCCATAGAGCTTCCGGGCCAGGGCCGGGTCCTCCACCCGCTGCTCCCGGCTTCCCGCCGCCCGTTCCAGGGCCTCCAGCCGCCCGGCATACTCCGGGTCCCCGGCAATAAACCGCCGCAGCGCCGCCGCCTGGGGCGTGTCCTCCCGCCAGCGGGCCGCCATCCGGGAGAAGGCCGCCTCCCGGGAGTTGGCGAAAAACGCGTCGGGCAGGTCGCGCAGGGGCCGCAGGGTCGGGAAGACCCCCAGCACCCCCGCCGCCAGCTCGCTGGGCTCCTTGTCCTCCCCGGCTACGGCGGCGGGCCAGCTGATGTACAGCCGCTCCGAGGGCAGGCAGGCCACCGAATAGGCCAAATACCGCTCCTCGATGGACTTTTGTTCCAGCGGGTCGCCCAAGGGCAGGTCCCGGGCGATGAGCTCCCGCCGCTCCGCGTCCGAGAAGACCCCGGAGGACCGGGGCGTCAGGGGGAAGTCCCCCTGGGTCACGCCCATCAGGAACGCCGCCCGGGGGCTGGTCTGCCGGGCCTGCTCCGCCGTGCCGAAGATCACCTGGTCCACGGTCTGGGGAATTTCGGACACGTCCTCCGCCGCCAGGACCTCCCGCAGCAGCCGGTAATACCGCTCCCGGCCGGTTTTCCGGTCTCCCAGGATGCTGTACATCTGGTCCAGGGTCTCCATCAGTAGGTCCCACACCCGCCGCTGGCGGGCCGCGCCCGCCTCCTCCCCGGCCTGTTCCAGCCGCAGGCAGTAGGCGGGCAGGGTCTCTTCCAGGCCGAAGTCCATGAGCAGCCGGTACACGGCTCTGCTGATCTCCTGGCCGGAAGCGTCCCGGGTGGCGCTGGCAAAGCGCTCCAGGGGGGCGGTCAGCCGCTCCCGCAGGCGGTTCAGCTCCGCCAGCTCCTCCTGGTCCTCGGGGGTCCACTCCCGGCCAAAGCCCTTGGGGTGGCGCACCCAGGGCTCCCGCCAGCCCGCGCCTTTTACGCGCCAGAGGAAGGCATAGTTTTCCAGCCGCGAGGCCTCCTCCGCCGTGAAGCCGGACACTCCGGTTTTGAGCAGCTCCAAGAGCTCGTCCGTGCCAAAGCCCGCCTGGACCGCCTCAAAGGCCCCCAGGGCCAGGCGGGTCACGGGCTCCGCGTCCACCCGGACCGGCTGGGAGAGGAAGCAGGGGATGTCCCGCTTTTTCAGGGCCACGTCCAGGCTGCCATAGTACCGCCGGGGGTCCCGGCACAGGATGGTGACGTCCCGGTAGCGCATGCCCCCCGCCGCCAGCCGCCGGATGCTGGCCGCCACGTACTCGGCCTCCTCGAACACGTCCCGGGCCTGAAAGACCTCTATGCCCTGGTGGTCCGGGGCGGGCAGGGAGGCCTCGGGGCAGAAGAGCTGGGCTTCCAGCAGCTTGAGGTTTTCATTGTGGAAGCGGGGCGCGCCGGTGAGGACCACCGGGGGGAGCACGGCCACGCCGTTTTCCTCCGCCAGGCGGGTCAGGCGGAAGCGGGTGCGGTCCACCAGGGCGAACAGGCCGGAGGGGTCGTCCTGGGAGAGGCCGTCGGTGCACAGGGACACCAGCACCTGGTCCGCTTGGCGGATGAGCTCCTCCATCACCCGCAGCTCCTGGACCGTGAACCCTTCGAAGGAGTCCACGGCGATGATCTGGCCCCGGAACAGGTCCCCGCCCTCCAGAGCCTGGCGCAGGCGGGTCAGGTCGTCCCGGGAGTCCAGAAAAGTGCCCTCCACCAGGGCCTCGTAGGCCCCGTAGATTAGCCCCAGCTCCCGGAGCTTTTGGGAGAGGCCGGTTCCGGGCAGGGCCCCGGCGGTCTCGGTGAGCTGGGCGGGGGAAATGCCGCAGAGCTTCATCTCGTCGACGGCGGTGAGCATCAGGTCTGTGACCCGTCCGGACCTGGCCGCGCTGCGGTAGACCTCCAAATGGTCCTCGCAGGCGGCAATGGCGGAGGCCATCAAGATCCGCCGCCCCCCGTCGCTGAGCCTGCGGCCCGCCGCGCCCCCCAGCCGCCGGAACACTGTCTCGGCCAGGCGGGTGAAGCTGTACACGCCGGTGGCGTTGGCCCGCTGGGGCCCGGCCAGGGCCAGCATGGCCTTTTCCGTGGCAAAGGTGTACTGCTCCGGGACCAGCATGAGCCCGCTTTTCCCCTTCAGGCTCTGGTCCGCCAAATAGCGGCGCAAATACTCTGTCTTGCCGCTCCCGGCCCGTCCGATTACAAATTGCAGCATAACCCCGCCCCCTTTTGCTCCATTATACCCCAAAACACGGCGGGCTGCAAGGCCGCGAGACGCTGTCTCGCGCTCTGGTCAAGAAACTTTTTGAAAAAAGTTTCTTGACAGTCTTCAAAAACTTTTGGACGTTTGCGGGGGGAGTGGTAGGAGGCAGTTTAGCGCCCGGTTTGGGGCCGACTGGTTAGCGGGAGTACGTTCACCAACGCATTTTGAGCGAAAAGCTCCCTAAGCGCAACATCAAAAGCTTGCCGGGCATGGTAGGCGGCAGTTTAGCGCTCGGTTTAGGGCTTGTTGGTTGGGGTGGGCTTCACCCTAGCCAGTGTTTGAATTCCTCGAACCATTCGGCCAGCTTGAAGCCTACCTTGTACTGGGATTGGGCGGCTTCCCGCTGGCCCTCCGGCAAAAGGGCCAGGGGGTCCTCCTCTCCGGCGGCGGGGAGGCAGAGGGCCGGAAAGACCACGCACCACCAGTTGCGGCCCGCCCCCTCGCCGATCACCACCCGCAGGGCCCGGTAGCGGCCCGCTGGGAGGGTGAAGCCCCCGTATTCCTTGGTGGGGAAGTACTGCTCCGCCACCTGTGCGCGGGCCCGGTCCTCCGCGCCCCACTGGGCGATGACGTCCTGGGCCGCGCGGGTGATGGATTCCAGGTGGGTGCAGACCTGAAAGTTGGCCTCCTCCAGGGAGGAGGCGTTGGCGCAGTATTTTCCGGCCTCGGCCAGCACCGCGTCCCGGACGGCCAGCTTGAGCGCCTGGTCCTCCGGGCTGTCCGAGTTAGCCACCACGTGAAGGCGCAGGACGCTTTCCGGCAGCTGCTGGGCCGCCGCCGCCGTGCGGAGCCAGCCCAGAAGGAGGGCGAGCAGAAAACCGCAGGCCAGGGCCCGGGGGAGGGTTCTGTTCGGGGTGGGTCGATTGGTTTCTTTCATGGAGGGTCCGCCTTTCTTAAAAGGATCGTACCGGGAGAATCCGCGCCTGGTTTTTCCGGGCGCTCCCTCCGCCGGTACGGGCTCTATGTTCTGGGGGGAGTATGGGAGGGTTGGAGGGCGGATATGCAGGGGGCCGGAACTTGAGCGGGGCATAAAAAAACGCGCTCCGTGCGGGCCGTCGCACAGAACGCGGTGATAGGCGCAAAACCGTAAAGAATGGGAGCGCTGTCTTATTGGCACAGCTCCTCACATGCCCTGCCGGACAAAATGCCCCAGCATGGCGATGAGGAACCCCAGCCCGGCCCCGCAGATGGCCTCCCGGACCCGGTGGCCCAGAGACTCGTTGAGCTTGGGGATCAGCTCGTGCAGGGCCCTCTGGCCCTCGGGGGAATGGTCCTGCTCCAAATACTCCACAATATGGTTAATGGCTCTGGCATGAAGCCCGGCCGCCCAGCGCACGCCGGTGGCGTCATACATGACAATGAGGGCCAACACGAAGGAGACGCCGAAAATGGGGGAATTGAAGCCGTACAGATAATAGGAGGTGAGCAGCACGGAGCAGGTTACGGCCGAGTGGGAGCTGGGCATGCCCCCCGCCTTGGAAAGGTACCGCCGGTCAAACTGCTTGTGCTTCACGCCGTCGATGAGGGCCTTGATGCCCTGAGCCGCCGCCCAGGAGATGACGCTGATGTTGATGAGGGGGTTGGAGATAAGGATAGAAAGATCCATGGAGTCGTCCTTTCCGGGCAGGATGGGGTCTGGGGCCTGTACTCGCGGCCGGAAACGCCCGCGCCTGGCAAGCGTTTGACAGGGCGGCGGAAGAACCCGGCGCCCCCTGGCTGCGAATTGCGAATGTAGATTCCCGTATAATCATATCCTCTTTCCCTCCCCCTGTCAACCATTAATTGCGCGGGGGAGTGTCCAAACGCGGGTGCTGTATGGAGAAAGCTTCCTGAGCGCAACCGTAAAAGTTTTGTCCACTTTTTTAAGGAGCGGCGGGCTTTTGGAAGCGGGGGGGAGGGCGGACAGCTGGGCGCGGTGAAATCTGGATGAAAAATTTCCTATTTCCATGCTCCCGGATTTGTGCTAAAATGTACGCAAAGCGTACACTGCGAGTTTTCGCCCTTCGCGCGAGGCGCTCGTTTTTGCATATGACGTTGGCTTCGCCAAGTCGCAAAAAATACGGCAAAAACTCAAAGCGGATTTATGTTAAAATGAACACGTCAGGAACCGGGACGAAAGAGAAAGCTAAACCGGAGGCGTCCTTATGAGGCTTTTGCTAGTGGAGGATGAGAAAAGGATGGCGCAGGCCCTTTGCGGGATACTGCGCCTGGAAAAGTACGAGGTGGACCACTTCGCGGACGGCGTAAGCGGCCTGGCGGCTATGGAAAGCGGCATTTACGACGTCGCGGTCCTGGACGTGATGCTGCCCGGAATGGATGGGTTCGAGATTGCGAAAAGGGCCCGCGCCAGCGGCGTCTCCACCCCCATTTTGATGCTGACCGCCAGAGGGGAGCTGGACGATAAGGTAACCGGCCTGGACAGCGGCGCGGACGATTACCTGACCAAGCCCTTTTTGACCAGGGAGCTCCTTGCCAGGCTTCGCGCCCTGGGCCGGAGGACTCTGAACGCCATGGACGGCGCGCTGGCTTATGGAGACATCGTTTTGGAAACCGGAACGCTTACGCTGGCCTGCGCTTCCAGCGGTCTGAGCGTTCGGCTCAGCGAAAAGGAGTACCGGATTCTGGAATACCTGATGGCCAACCAGGGGCAGATTCTGACCCGGGAACAGCTGGCGGTAAAAATATGGGGCTTCGACAACGGGGCGGAATACAACAACGTGGAGGTGTATATGTCCTTTACCCGAAAGAAGCTGAGCTTTGTAAAGGCAAGGACCGAGATCAAGGCGGTCCGCGGGGTGGGGTACGAATTGAGGTACCAGGATGTTTAAAAAATCCCGAAGAAAGATCGTTGCCGCCATCATGTCCGTGCTGGTGCTTTTGTGGACCGGCACCCTCGCCGTTATATTCCTTGCCAGCTACCTGGAAATAGCGGAGCGGAACAGGGGGATGCTGCAAGAGCACGCCGTGCGTTACGGGCTGTCCCAGCCGTTCAACATTCCGCCCCCCGCCAGACCGGACCCCATTCTGGAAAAGCCCCGCTATTTGGACATGCCCTCCTTCCAGCTCTCCACCTTTTATACCGTCGCCATGAGCCATGAGGGGGAAATACTGGCGGTTGAAAACCCGCAGCCGGCCCTGCACAGCGACGAGGAGCTGGAGGCGCTGGCCCGCCAGCTGGCCGCCGGCGGCAGGACAACCGGCGTGGAGCGGGATCTGATCTATTATGCCGCGGACAAGGGCGGCTATACCCTGTTCGCCTTTAAGGACAACACCATCGTCAACGAGAGCATGAACACCCTGTTCCGGTATACCCTGCTCTTTGGCGGGCTGGCCCTGGTCCTGCTGTTCTTTGTGGCGGTCCATCTGGCAAGGCGGATTGTGAGGCCCCTGGAGGAAAGCGCGCAAAAGCAGAAACGGTTCATCTCCGACGCGGGGCACGAGCTGAAAACGCCTCTGTCCGTGATCAGCGCCAGCGCGGAGATTTTAGCGAGGGAGACCGGCCAGAACCAATGGCTTGCCAACATCCAGTACGAAAACGAGCGGATGGGCGCGCTGGTGGCGCAGCTTTTGGAGCTTTCCCGTGTGGAGGGCGCGGCGCCCGCCGCCGGGGAGGCAGACCTCTCCCGGCTTGTCCGGGGGGAAGCCCTGGCCTTTGAAAGCGTGGCCTTTGAAAGCGGCCGCGCCCTCAGCTGGGATATCGAGGAAAATATTACCGTTAAGGGCAGCCCCGCGCAGCTGTCGCAGCTGGCCTCCATTTTGCTTGACAACGCGGTCTGCCACGGGGACCGGGAGGCCGGCGTCCGGCTTGTTCTAAAGGCGGAGCACGGCCACGCCGTCCTGTCCGTCGTCAACGGGGGCCCGGAGATACCACAGGAAAAGCGGGCCCTGCTTTTCGAGCGGTTCTACCGCCTGGATTCCGCCCGCAACGGCGACAGCGGGCACTATGGGCTGGGGCTCTCCATTGCAAAGGCCATCGTCCAGTCCCATGGCGGGAAGATCAGCGTCCGCTGCGCCCAGGGGCAGGTGGAGTTCAAGGTTCAGCTGCCAATTTGAGCCCCGGCATGTCCCAGCGCGGAACGCTCCCTCTTAAATAGACAGGCTCTCTTGTGCCCGGACCGCCGGCGTTCCCGCCGGCGGATTTTTTTCCAAAATAATCCTTGACTTTTCCCCTGGCCCGGCGTATAATGTTAGAAAGCGAACAGTTTATAACCTAACAGTCCGGCTCCGTACAGTACGGCGTCGAACTGTTAGGCGCGGTACAATTTTACAGCAAAGGAGGAAAGCGCATGTGCAAGGAAAAGCATCCCTGCCCTCCCGCCCGCACCAGGCCGGACCACCGGGACGAGATCGGCTTTCAGATCAACGGCCTCTCCCATATGATCAAGTGGCTGACCCACCAGTATGGCGGGCGGGACGGTGAACCCTCCGGGGTGGGCATATACGGCTGGCTCATCGGCTTTTTGTACGAGAACCGGGACCGGGATATCTTCCAGCGGGACTTACAGCAGCAGTTCGCGGTGCGCCGGTCCAGCATGACGGGCATTCTGCAGGCCATGGAGCGGGACGGCATGATCACCCGCCACCCGGTGGAGTGGGACGCCCGGCTGAAAAAGATCGTGCTGACGGAAAAGGCCGTTGCGCGGCAGGAGAAGTTTCAGCAGACCATCGCGGAGATCGAGGCGAAAATCTCCTCGGGGCTCACAGAGGAGGAGAAGGCCACCTTCATCGGCCTGTGCGAGAAGATCGCCAAAACCATCCAGCCAGAGCGGGGCGGGCCGCGCTAGGGAGCGCCGCCTCCCCGCGCAAACCGCAGAAAGGGGGAGTGGCCAAACGCGCATTTTAACAAGAAGAAAGCTCCTTGAGCGCAACAGTAAAAGTTTCGTCATTCTCGACTGCCGAGTCTCCGCTGCCGCGTCGGTCGGGTCAGAACGGTCCCCACTGGGGACCTTCCCCTCGGTCGAGTTGACGGAGTCAACTCGTGCGCTGGAAGAATCGCTCTACTTGGCTTTGCCAAGTAGCTGGCGATTAGCGCCCTTTTCAAGAGGTTGACGAGTTATCCTTTGGATAACTCGTGGGTTCTTAGGGGGTGAGCGTCTGCCGGGTACTTGGCCTGCCAAGTACAGCAGACCATGCCGCGAACATGAGTTGGCAAGCCAACCCAACCGAGCCGGCAGGCGAGACCCAGAGCCCCGCAAGTTCATCTTTGATGAACTTGGCCGCCGGAGGGGGAAGGTCCCCAGTGGGGACCGTTCTGACCCGACCGAGCCGGTAGGCGAGACTCCACTCCGTATTACTTTTCAAAAAACTGCGCCCTTTGGACACTCCCCAGAAAAGTTATAGAAAGGACTGATGACAAAGATGATCCGCAAGCTTTCCCGGTGCGTCCGGGAATACAAAAAGGACACGATCATGACGCCCATCACCGCCACGCTGGAAGTGGTCATGGAGGTGATCATCCCCATGCTGATGGCCTACCTGATCGATATGGGCATCAACGAGGGCGACATGGGGGTCATTGGAAAGATGGGGGCGCTTTTGGTGCTGTGCGCTCTGGTTTCCCTGGCCTTTGGGGTGCTCTCCGGGTTTTACGGGGCCAGGGCCTCCACCGGCTTTGCCCGGAACCTGCGCAGGGACATGTACTATAAGGTGCAGGCCTATTCCTTTTCCAACATCGATAAATTTTCCACCGGCAGCATCGTCACCCGGCTGACCACGGACGTTTCCAACGTGCAGAACGCCTTTCAGATGATGATCCGCATTGCCGTGCGGGCCCCCATGACCCTGATTTTCGCCATGATCATGGCCTTCCAGGTGAACAGCCGGCTCTCGCTGATCTTCCTGGCGGTCATGCCCATTCTGGGCCTGGGGCTGGGCTTCATCTCCACCCGGGCCTACCCGGCCTTCTCCCGGATGTTCAAGCACTATGACCGGATGAACACCGTGGTGCAGGAGAACCTGCGGGGCGTGCGGGTGGTAAAGGCCTTTGTGCGGGAGGACTATGAGACGAAGAAATTCGTGGAGGCCTCCGAGCAGATCCGCCGGGACTCCTCCCTGGCGGAGAAGATTCTGGCCTTTAACTCGCCGCTGATGCAGATCTGCATGTACGGCACCATTTTGCTGATCTCCTGGTTCGGGGCCAAGCTGATCGTGGGAAGCAGCATGACCACCGGCCAGCTGATGAGCATGATGAGCTACGCCATGCAGGTGCTTATGAGCCTGATGATGCTGACCATGATCTTCGTGATGACCACCATGTCCCGGGCCTCGGCCACCCGCATTGTGGAGATTCTGGACGAGGAGAGCGACATTGCCAGCGGGGCCAAGAATTTAAAGGAAGTGAAGGACGGCTCCATCCGCTTCGAGCACGTGGACTTCGACTATAACAAGTCCGGCCGGTCCTGCCTGACAGATATCTGCCTGGACATCAAGCCGGGCCAGACCGTGGGCATTCTGGGCGGCACGGGCAGCGGCAAGTCCAGCCTGGTGCAGCTCATCCCCCGCCTTTACGACGTGCGGGAGGGCCGGGTGCTGGTAGGCGGCGAGGACGTGCGGGACTATGACGTGGAGGCCCTGCGGGAAGAGGTGGCCATGGTGCTGCAAAAGAACGAGCTCTTCTCCGGCACCATCAAGGAAAACCTGCGCTGGGGCGATGAAAACGCCACGAACCAGGACATAGAGCGGGTCTGCCGCCTGGCCCAGGCGGACGGCTTCATCCGGGAGTTTCCGGACGGGTATGACACCTACATCGAGCAGGGCGGCTCCAACGTGTCCGGCGGGCAGAAGCAGCGGCTGTGCATTGCCCGGGCCCTGCTGAAAAAGCCCAAGATCTTGATTCTGGACGACTCCACCAGCGCGGTGGACACCCACACGGACGCTCTGATCCGGGAGGCCTTCCGGGAGGAGATTCCGGACACCACCAAGCTGATCATCGCCCAGCGTGTGGCCTCGGTGCAGGACGCGGACCAGATTGTGGTGATGGACGGCGGGAAGATCGCCGACGTGGGCGCCCACCAGCAGCTGCTGGAGCGCTGCGCCATTTACCGGGAAGTTTACGAATCTCAACAGAAAGGGGAGAGCGCGGATGCCTCCTAGAGGACCCATGGGCGCGGCCTACGCCAAAAACAGGCCCAAAGCCAAAAACCAAGGAAAAGTAATTAAGCGCCTCTTAAGCTATATGGACGCCCCCAACCGGGTGCGCATGGCCATTGTGCTGGCCTGCATTCTGGTCAGCGCCGTGGCGGGGGTGGCGGGCTCCATGTTCCTGGAAACCCTGATCGACGGCTACATCGCCCCTCTCACCAACATGGACCCCCAGGGCAGCACGGCTTTTTCCAGCCTGGCCCAAGGCATGGCCGAGCTCTTGAAGGCCATCGGCGTCATGGGGCTCATCTACCTGCTGGGGGCCCTTTCCACCTTTGCCTACAACTGGCTGATGGTCAATATTTCCCAGGGCATCCTAAAGGATATCCGGGACGACCTGTTCTCCCACATGCAGCGGCTGCCCATCAAGTATTTTGACACCCACACCCACGGGGACATGATGAGCCGCTACACCAACGACACGGACACCCTGCGGATGCTCATCTCCCAGAGCATCCCCCAGCTGTTCAACACGGCCATCACCCTGACCGCGGTGTTCTGCGCCATGGTGGCCACCAGCATCCCCCTGACCCTTCTGGTGCTGGCGGTCGTGGCCTTCATGCTGTTCCTCACCGGGAAGATCGGCCGGAACTCCGGCAAGTACTTTGTGCGCCAGCAGAAGTCCCTGGGGGCCATCAACGGCTACATCGAGGAGATGGTCACCGGCCAGAAGGTCATCAAGGTGTTCTGCCACGAGGAAAAGGCCAAGGAGGGCTTCGACCAGCTGAACGAGGCCCTGCGGGACGACTCGGCCAAGGCCAACAGCTTTGCCAACATTATGGGCCCTGTGATGAACAACATGGGCCACCTGCAATACGCCCTCATCGCCATTGCCGGCGGGGCCCTGGCCCTGGGCGGGGTAGGCGGGCTGACTTTGGGAGGCATCGCGGCCTTTTTGCAGCTCTCCCGCAGCTTTACCATGCCCATCGGGCAGATCGGCCAGCAGTTCAACACCATCGTCATGGCCCTGGCGGGCGCGGAGCGCATCTTCGACCTGATGGACGAACAGCCGGAGCAGGACGAGGGCTATGTCACTTTGGTGAACGCCAAGGAGGTGGACGGAAAGCTGGTGGAGACCCCCGAGCGCACGGGCCTGTGGGCCTGGAAGCACCCCCACAAGGAGGACGGAACCGTCACCTACCAGCGGCTTACCGGCGAGGTGGAGCTGCTGGACGTGGACTTTGGCTACAACGAGGAAAAGCTGGTGCTGCACAACATCGACATTGACGCGGACCCGGGCAAGAAGATCGCCTTTGTGGGCGCCACCGGCGCGGGCAAGACCACCATCACCAACCTGATCAACCGATTTTACGACATTGCGGACGGCAAAATCCGGTATGACGGCATCAACATCAACAAGATCAAAAAGCCGGATCTGCGCCGGTCCCTGGGCGTGGTGCTCCAGGACACCAACCTGTTTACCGGCACCGTGCGGGAGAACATCCGCTATGGCAAGCTGGACGCCACCGACCAGGAGGTGGAGGCCGCGGCAAAGCTGGCCAACGCGGACGGCTTTATCCGCCGCCTGCCCGAGGGCTACGACACCATGCTTACCGGGGACGGGGGCAGCCTCTCCCAGGGCCAGCGGCAGCTGCTGGCCATTGCCCGGGCCGCCGTGGCGGACCCGCCGGTCATGGTGCTGGACGAGGCCACCTCCTCCATCGACACCCGGACCGAGCGCCTGGTCCAGCAGGGCATGGACGGCCTGATGCAGGGCCGCACGGTGTTCGTCATCGCCCACCGGCTCAGTACGGTGCAGAACAGCGACAGCATTCTGGTGCTGGAGCTGGGGCGCATCATCGAGCGGGGCACCCACGAGGAGCTGATTGCCCAGCGCGGGAAATATTACCAGCTTTATACCGGCGCTTTCGAGCTGGAATAGACCTCTTGCGAAATAGCCGGGAGCCAAGCAAATTGCGCGGTCCAGGTGCGTTAGGCACCTGGCAGGGTGTGGGGCAGAGCCCCACGACCTTGCCGTAGGGCGCGCCTTTTGCGCCCGGAGGCCTTCTATTACTCAACATAAATCTTTTTTCGCAAGAGGTCTACTATACTTCCTAAACGAGGCGCGGCAGGGGGCAGGGCGGGGTTCCGCTCTGCCCCCCGCGTTTTCTCGCCGGGCGGGCCCGCCTTTCCCGGACGGCCCCTTTAGGCTGCGGAGGCCTTTCTGTGAATTTTTGGTAAACTTGTCAAATAATCCTTTCTTTCTTCCGCCATCTGGGCTATAATAGGGGTAACGCCTGGTCGCGCATCCGTCCGGGCCGCCGCCAAAAATCCGCTACTTTATAAAGGAGTGCAACAAAATGGCTAAAATCATTGGAAGACCCGCCCCGGCCAACATGCCCTGGCAGGACAAGCCCGCAGGCTTTGACAAGCCGGTCTGGCGCTACACGGAGAACCCCATCATCCCCCGGGACGCCATTCCCACCTCCAACAGCGTCTTTAATTCCGCCGTGGTTCCTTTTAACGGCGCTTACGCCGGGGTGTTCCGCTGCGACAACCGGGGCGTGGAGATGGACATCTTCGCCGGGTTCTCCGAGGACGGCGTCCACTGGAACATCAACCATGACCCCATCGTCTTCGAGGGCGAGAAGGACGTGGTCCGCAAGGAGTACCGCTATGACCCCCGGGTGTGCCTGATCGACGGCAAGTACTATATCACCTGGTGCAACGGCTACCACGGCCCTACCATCGGCATTGGCTGGACCGAGGACTTTAAGACCTTCCACCAGATGGAGAACGCCTTTTTGCCCTACAACCGCAACGGCGTGCTCTTCCCCCGGAAAATAGGCGGCAATTTCGCCATGGTCAGCCGCCCCAGCGACACCGGCCACACCCCCTTCGGCGATATCTTCTACAGCGAGAGCCCGGACCTCTGCTACTGGGGCAAGCACCGCTGGCTCTTTGGCACCGCCAACGGCTGGCAGTCCAAGAAGGTCGGCCCCGGCCCCACCCCCATCGAGACGGACGAGGGCTGGCTGATGATCTACCACGGGGTGCTGAACTCCTGCAACGGCTTCGTGTACCGCTTCGGCACGGCCCTCTTGGACATTGACCGCCCCTGGATCGTCAAGGAGCGCGGGCGCTTCTACGTCTTTGGCCCCGAGGTGGACTATGAGCTCACCGGCGACGTGCCCAACGTGACCTTCCCCTGCGCCACCCTCACCGACCCGGAGACGGGCCGCATCACCATTTACTACGGCGCGGCGGACACCGTGACCGGCCTTGCCTTTACCACCGTGGACGAGCTGATGAACTACATGCGCAAGTACCCCATGGAGGTGGGCGACCAGGAGAACAAATAAAAAAACCGCGTCATCCCGTTTCCACCCGGCTCTTCGGGAAATTATGTTGAAAAAAGGCGTGGAGGCCCTGCGGCCTTCACGCCTTTTTCATGCGGCTTCCCGGCATTTGCGCCTGTTCTATTTCGCCTCCATCCAGGCTGGGCGGCTCTGCCGCCTGGTTCAAAAGCGGCGAAACGCCCTTTCTGGACCGCGTTAACGATAAGCGGAGCGGGCCCCATGCCAGGCGCGGAGGCAGAAAGAAGCTGTACCGAAGAAGTTCGCGTTCCCCTTTTTCGCGGGAACGCAAATCCCCTCTGGTACAGCTTCCTCGCTTCCGCCCTCCGGTCAGCGCCGTTCTATGCCCCCCACCCGGTAGCGGGAGTCCACCTCGCCGTAGGTCTTCATAAAGAGGTCCCAGTCCGGCTGTACATACTGAATCTCCACATCGCAGAAATACCCCCGTCCGTCCGCCTCAATTTCGGTCCAGCCGTGGGGCACAAAGCCGTTTCCCGTGTCGATCTCTCCGGAAACGCCCTGGGCCTGGAAGCCCATCTTCCGGGCCAGCATGGTCTCCAGCGCGGCGAAGCGGTAGCAGTTCCCCCGGCCGCTGCCGGTCATCTCCAGGGCCAGCTCCTCTTCCCAGCCGGTCTGGCCGTCCTCCAGGTAGCTGCCGGCCCGGTAGCCGTAGTGGCTGGCCACATACAGGTGCAGCCGGTGGAAGTTCTCCCAGAGGCCGTCCCCTTCCACCGCGTAGGTGCGCACAATGGCAGAAAGCCTCCGGTCCAGCAGAGCGTCGCCCGTGGTGTATCTTCCGTCGTCTCCAAAGTAGAGCAGGCCGTCCGCCTGGTTCCGGACCCAGCTTCCGTATTCATCCACCAGATAGAGCTCTCCGCCGGACAGGTGGTACCCGGGCTTGTGGGCCGCCGCCGGTACGGCATACCAGGCCCAGGTGGCGGGCTCCAGGTGGCCGTGCTCCAGGGCGGCCTCCATCAGCTCGTAATAGGCCCAGTGCTGAAAGGGCAGGTCCAGAAAGAGCAGGACCTTGCCGTCCTCGTCCAGCTTGGTCTTGTCCGGGGTGCGGCCCAGCACCCGGTTGAGAATGGCCACGGCCTCGGCCCGGGCAATGTGCTTGTCGGGCTGGAAGCTGCCGTCGCTGTAGCCGTTCACCCAGCCCCGGACTCCGGCGGCGTTCACTTCCCGCCGGGCCCAGCAGTCCTCGCCCACGTCGGAAAACTGATCCGGGGCGTCCGCAATGGGCTCGAAAAAGCGGGAGAGGACCGCCACAAACTCGCTGCGGGTGATATTACCCCCAGGCTGGAAAGAGCCGTCCTCATAGCCCCGCAAAGCGCCCATTTCCGCCAGGGCCAGCACCTGCGGGCCGTACCAGGCGCTGGGGGAAACGTCGGAGAAGGCCGCGCCGCCGTTCCGCTCCGGCTCATATTCCAGCAGGGAGTAGATCATGCAGGCGGCCTCCCCCCGGGTGAGTTGGCCGTCCGGACGCACCAGGTCCCCGCTGCCCCGCAGGTAGACCCGGTGCTCCTCCCGCTCCAGGCCGGGGACCATGGGGGCTTCCGGCTCTGGCGTGGGGTCCGGCTCAGGGGTAGGCTCCGGCTCAGAAGTAGGGGCGGGTTCAGGGGAAGCGCTGGGCTCCGCAGATTCCGCAGGGCCGTCCGCTGGGGCGGGGCCGTCCGGGCTCTCCTCCCCCTCCAACGCTCCCTCCCCGGCCTCTCCTTGGACCTCCGCCTCCGCGGAGGGGAGCTCCGGCGTCCACTCGGCGGCCGAAGCGAAAACTGGCAGGGCGGTTAGGGCGGCGGCCAACAGGACCGCCATGAAAATGCTTTTTTTCATAGTCTCTGTCTCCTAAGATGGTTTGATTTTTAGCGAAAAGCCGGGAAACGCCGTCCTTTGCGGCGTTTCTGGTTTCTTCTGGCACAAATCCACTCATGTACGCCCTGGTACATTTTAGCATACATGGCCGAAAGAATCAAGTTGAACCGGCCTCCAGAGTCTGTATTGCCTGTTCATGCGGCCACGCGTTCTAAGCCGCCCGGACTCTGTTTTCCCGTTGCAGGTGCAGGTTTGCCCTATCTATTAGACGCGCCGCCCAGGCAAAAAGCAGCGCCAGCTCCTAAAAATTTTTTTCGCAGGCAGGGAATGGAGCGGGAGGCAAAACCGGGTTGGTTCTCGCTCCGGAAAGAAAAGGGGAAGAGGCTCGCCTCTTCCCCTCGGATTTTCTCCATCCTCCGTCATGTTGCCGCGAACTGGCTCTCGTACAGCTCCGCGTAGAAGCCGCCCTTTTCCAGCAGCTCCCGGTGGCTCCCCTGTTCAATAATATGGCCGTCCCGCATGACCAAAATCACGTCCGCGTCCCGGATGGTGGACAGCCGGTGGGCCACGATGAAGCTGGTGCGGCCCCGCATCATTTTGGCAAAGGCCCGCTGAATCCGGTGCTCGGTCCGGGTGTCGATGGAGGAGGTGGCCTCGTCCAGAATCAGCATGGGCGGCAGGCTCAGCATCACCCGGGCGATGCACAGCAGCTGCTTCTGCCCCTGGCTCAGGCCCCCGGCCTCCTCGCCGATCACCGTGTCATAGCCCTGGGGCAGCCGCCGGATGAAGCTGTGGGCGTGGGCGGCCTTGGCGGCCTCCACCACCTCTTCCAAGGTGGCGTCCGGCCTGCCATAGGCGATGTTTTCCCGCACGGTGCCCCTTTTCAGCCAGGTGTCCTGCAGCACCATGCCGAAGTTCCGGCGCAGGCTCTTGCGGGTCAATTGGCGCAGGTCATGGCCGTCGATCTGAATGGACCCGCCGTTCACATCGTAAAAGCGCATGAGCAGGTTGATCACCGTGGTCTTGCCGCAGCCTGTGGGGCCCACCAAAGCGATGCGCTGGCCGGGCTTCACGTCCAGGCTGAAGCCCTCGATGAGCCGCTGGCCCGGCTTGTAGGAGAAGGAGACGTCCTCCACCCGGACGCGCCCCCGCGCTTCGCCCAGGCTGACGGCGTCCGGCCCGTCGGGGAGCTGAGGCTCCTCCTCCATGAGCTCGAACACCCGGGCGGCGCAGGCCAGGGCGTTTTGCAGCTCGGTAACCACCCCGGAAATCTCGTTAAAGGGCTTGGTGTACTGGTTGGCATAGCTTAAAAAGCAGGAGAGCTGGCCCACGGTCAGGCCCCCGCCAATTACCGCCAAGGCCCCGGCCACGCCTACTCCGGTGTAAACCAAGGAGTTGACAAACCGGGTGGAGGGGTTGGTGATGGAGGAAAAGAAGATGGCCCGCAGGGAGCACTGGCGCAGCCGCTCGTTCATCTCCCCAAAGCGCGCCTGGGCCTGGGCCTCCCGCCCAAAGGCCTGGACCACCTTCTGGTTTCCCACCATCTCCTCCACAAAGGCGGTCTGCTCCCCCCGCACCTGGGACTGAAGCCGGAACATGCTGTAGGTGCTTTTGGCGATGAACGCCGCCACGACCAGGGAGACCGGCGTGACCAGCAGCACCACCAAGGTGATGGCCCCATTGACCGAGAGCATGAAGCCCAAGGTGCCCAAAATGGTGATGACGCCGGTAAAGAGCTGGGTAAAGCCCATTAAGAGGCCGTCCGCGAACTGGTCCACGTCCGCGATGACCCGGCTGACGATCTCCCCGGTGGGGTGGCCGTCCAGGTACCCCAGGGGCAGCTCTTGCAGATGCCGGAAGGCCTCGTTGCGGATGTCCCGCACCACCCGGTAGGTGACGCGGTTGTTGATGACGCTCATCAGCCACTGGGCCAGGGCCGCCAGGGCGATCATGAAGCCGATCCGCCCCAGGATTTTCCCAATGGCGGGAAAGTCCACCTGACCGGGGCCCAAGATCAAATCCACCGCGCCGCCGGTGAGGATGGGAATGTACAGCGTCCCCGCCACGGAGACCGCCGCCAGCACCACCGAGAGCCCTACGAAGAACCAATAGCGCCGGATGTAGCGCAATACCTTTTTCAACGTGCCCTTCTCAGCCCTTTTGGCCATGTTCCCCGCCTCCCTTCTCAAACTGGGACTCATAGATCTCCCGGTAGACCTGGCAGCTTTCCAGCAGGGCCTCGTGGGTCCCTATGCCTACCGCCGCGCCGTCCTCCAGCACGATGATCTGGTCCGCGTGCCGGATGGAGGAGGCCCGCTGGGACACGATGAACACCGTGGGCCGGTAGTCCAGGCTTCGGAGGGCCTGGCGCAGCCGGGCGTCCGTGGCCAGGTCCAGGGCGCTGGCGCTGTCGTCCAAAATTAAAATCTCGGGCCTGCGTACCAGGGCCCGGGCAATGGTCAGCCGCTGGCGCTGGCCCCCGGAGAAGTTCCGCCCTCCTTGCTCCACCGGCTCTTCCAGACCCTTGGGCTTTTGCTCCACAAAGTCCTTGGCCTGGGCGGTCTCCAGGGCCTTCCACAGGGCGGCGCTGTCCGCGTTTTCATTGCCCCACAGCAGGTTCTCCCGGATGGTCCCCTGAAAGAGCACGGCCTTTTGGGGAGCCACGCCCACCTGCCGCCGCAGCTTGTCCAGGGGCCAGTCCCGTACGTCCGCGCCGCCCGCCAGCACCCGGCCCTCCGTGGCCTCGTAAAACCGGGGGATCAGGTTCACCAAAGAGGTCTTGCCGCTGCCCGTGCCGCCGATGACGCCGATCACGTCCCCGGGCCGGGCCGTAAAGGTAATGTCCGTCAGAGAGGGGGCCCCGGCTCCGGGGTAGGTGAGGGAAACATGGTCAAACTCCACGGCCCCGCCGCCGCCCGCCCGGCCCTGGGCCGGGGAGGCCAGGCTTGGGGTCAGGTCCAGCACGGCGGCCACCCGGTTGGCGCAGGCCAGGGCCTTGGTGATGTTAATAATCAGGTTGGCCAGCTTTACCAGCTCCACTAGAATTTGGGACATATAGTTGAGCAGGGCCACCACCGCGCCCTGGGTGATCAGGCCCGCGTCCACCCGCAGGGCCCCGGCCCAGATCAGCGCCACGGCCCCCAGATTGACGATGATATAGGTCACGGGGTTCATCAGGGCGGAGACCTTGCCCACGAAGACCTGCAAATGGGTCAAGGCGTTGTTCTGGGCCTCAAAGCCCTCGATCTCCGCCTCCTCCCGGCCAAAGGCCCGCACCACCCGCACGCCGGTGAGGTTTTCCCGGGCGGCGGAGAGCACCTGGTCCAGCCCCGCCTGCACCTGTTTGTAGCGGGGCATGGTCCAGAGCATCACCCCGAAGACCACCAGGGACAGCAGGGGGATGACGGCCACGAAAATGAGGGCGGCTTTCCAGTCGATGGTGAACGCCATGGCCATGGCCCCGAACACCACAAACGGGGACCGCAGCAGCAGCCGCAGGGTCAGGTTCATGCCGTTCTGCACCTGGTTTATGTCGCTGGTCATGCGGGTGATCATGGTGGAGGTCCCCTCCCGGTCCAGGTCCGCGTAGGAGAGGCTCTGGATGCGTCCGAAGAGGGCCGCCCGCAGCTTGGCCGCAAAGCCCACAGAGGCCTTGGCCGCGAAGAACTGGGCGGTCAGGGAGCAGCCGAGCCCCACCACGCCCAGGGCTACCAGCACCAGGCACATGCGGACCACGTACCCCCGGTCCGCGTTTTGAATCCCCGTGTCAATTACCGCCGCCATGACCAGGGGCACCAGCAGCTCGAAGGAGGCCTCCAGCAGCTTGAAGAGCGGCCCCAGCACGCACTCCTTCCGGTACTCTTTCAGGTAGATCAGCAGTTTTTTCATCTCACTTCACATCCATCACATAAATCTGGCAGGGGTTGGCCTCATCCCAGAGGGTGGGGAAGCATTCCAGCTCCACAAAGCCCAGGGACTGGTAAAAGCGGTTGGTCCGGTCATAGTCCGGGTAGCGGCCCATCTCTACGGTCTTTACCGTCAAAAACCGGAAGCCCCGCTCCCTGGCATAGGCGTACAGGGCCGCAAACAGCGCCCGGCCCAGGCCCTGCCGGTGGCGCTCCTGCCTTACGCCCATCACATAGATTTCCCCCGCATACCGGCTGGTGGGCCGGAAGGCGATGAAGCCCTGGGCGGTCTCTCCCTCCAGCTCCGCCCAAAGGGGCAGCCCGCCGCAGGCCTCTGTATATTCCTCCACGCTCTCCGGGTTGCCAAACCAGTCCGGCAGGGCCTCCAGCACGGAACGGCAGGCCCATTTCTTCCGGTTCTCATCTTCGATTCGTCTAACCATATTTGCGCGCTCCTCTCATCGGGCCAGCCGCCCAAACAGCTCCGGCCTGCGGTCCGCAAAGTAGCCGAGAGGCTTTTGGGGGCGCAGGTCCAAGTCAACGAAAAAGCTGCCCCGCTGGTTTATCACTTCCAGACGGCTCTCCCCGGCGCGGTCAAAGGCAAAGGCCAGGGGTATCTCCCCACAGAAGTGGCAGCAGCCTACTACGGGGACCTCGTTCTCAATGGCCCGGGCCCGCGCCAAGGCCCGCCACTGGCCGTATTGCAGCGCGTGGTACATGCCCGTGCCGATGGGGTTGACCAGCAGTACCGGGTCCTCCAAAGCCATGACCCGGCAGACCTCGGGAAAATGCAGCTCATAGCAGATGGGCACGGCCAGCTTGCCCAGGCGGCTCTTCAGGCACCGGATCTCCTCCCCCGGCCGCTTGCCCTTGGCTTTCTCGCCGCCGGTCAGGACGCACTTGGCGTACTCGTCCGTGACCGCGCCGTTTTCGATGACCAGGGCCTTCTCCCAATCCCCCTCCCGGAAGCCCGCGACCACGGTGGCGGGCAGATCCGCCGTCAGGGCCAGGGCCAAGGCCAGGCCGGCCTGGGAGCGGAGGAAGCCCTCGGGAAATACATATAAGTCCGCCTCCCCGGCGGAGAAAGCGGCGGGCAGTTCCGTTTGAGCGGCATAGCGCTCGGGTATGGTCAGGCAGATTCTCATAGGGTTCCTCCTTTAGAAAGTGTTCAAACGCGTTGAGAAAGGAAAATAGGCTGGTCAGTGAGCCAGTAAAAGTTTTTGATCCAAACTTTTTTCAAAAAGTTTGGTCCAGTCCAGGGTGAAACCCTGGCCGCCGGAGGGGGAAGCTTCCCAGTGGGAAGCGTTCTGACCCGACCGAGCCGGCAGGCGAGACCCCACTCCGTATCATTCTCCATAAACTGCGCCCCTTTGGACATTCCTCTTTTTATTATATTACTTCTGCACCAAACGATAGGAAAAGCAAAGTCGGGACTACGTCCCGAAGTGGGCCTACGGCCCATGAAGTATATTTTGGCCTCCGGCGGCTTAGGGCTCTGCCCTAAGAACCCGCAAGGGGCCTAACGCCCCTTGACCGCGTACATTGCTTGCCTTTAGCTGAGTGGTAATTCTCTGGCTGTGAATACAGGTTCTAACTATAGCTTAGTTAGGCGGGCAAAATTAGCCATCAGCTTTTTGGTGCCCACCTTGTCAAAGGCGATCTCCAAAAGGGTGTCGTTGGCCATGGCCGTGGCGTTGAGGATGAGCCCGGTCCCGAAGGCCTTGTGCCGCACCGTGTCCCCGGGCTTGTAGGTTCCGGCGGGGGCGGGCTTGTGGGGGGTGGGGCGGTAGGTGGGCAGGCCCCCTGGTTTGCGCTGGGTCCCGCCCGCCGGGTTCCCGGCGGCAAAACTCATTGTCTCCGGCCGCACGGCATAGTCCCGGGAGCGGCTGCGCTCCACCAGCTCCGGGGGGATCTCGTCCACAAACCGGGAGACCCGGTTGTGGGTGGTGGAGCCGAAAATCATCCGGCTCTCGGCATGATAGAGGTACAGCTCCTCCCTAGCCCGGGTGATGGCCACATAGGCCAGGCGGCGTTCCTCCTCCACCTGGCTGGGGTCGTAAAGCACCGCGTTGCCGGGGAACACCCCCTCCTCCCAGCCGGGCAGGAAGACCACCGGGAATTCCAGACCCTTGGCCGAGTGGATGGTCATCAGCACGGTGGAGTCCGCGCCCGCGTCGTAGTTGTCGATGTCCGTGAACAGGGCCACCTCCTCCAAAAAGCCGGAGAGGCTGGCCTCGTCCCCGTTCTCCTGCTCATAGCGCTGGAGCATGGTGGAGAGCTCCCGCACGTTCTCCATGCGGTCCTCGGCCTTCTCCGGCTCGTCGGTTTTGAGAAAATCCAGATAGCCGGTCTGCTCCAAAAGCTCCCCGTACAGCTCGCTGGGAGCCATACCGGCCTCGTTTTTCTCCATCAGGCCGTTCATCATGGCGGCAAAGGGCAGCAGCTTGCTGGCCGCCCGGGCAATGGCCGGGAAGTCCGCCGGATGGCAGAGCACCTGGAACATGCCCTCGCCCACCTGCTGGCCGATCTGGGAGGCGGTATCCGCCGTCTTTTCCCCAATGCCCCGCCGGGGCACATTGAGAATGCGCCGCAGGCGGATCTCGTCCCCGGGGTTGTTCACCACGCTCAAATAGGCGATCATGTCCCGGACCTCCTTGCGGTCGAAGAAGCGGGTGCCGCCGATGATCCGGTGGGGCAGGCCGGACTTGGCAAAGTTCCGTTCAAAGGTCAGGGACTGGGAGTTCATCCGGTACAAAATGGCGTAGTCCGAGAACTTCCGGCCCTTGGCCACCCCGTCCAAAATGGTTTTGGCAATGCGCTCCGCCTCGTCCTGCTCGTTTTCGGCGGTGTGCAGGCGAAGCTTTTCCCCGGCCCCGGCGGCGGTCCACAGGGTCTTGCCCTTGCGCTCCAGGTTGTTGGCGATGACCGCGTTGGCCGCGTCCAGAATGTTCTGGGTGGAGCGGTAGTTCTGCTCCAGGCGCACCACCTTGGCCTCTGGATATTCTTCCTCAAAATTCATGATATTCTCAATGGTAGCGCCCCGGAACTTATAGATGCTCTGGTCGTCGTCCCCCACCACGCACAGGTTGTTGTGCTTTTTGGCCAGAAGGCTCACAAACTCATACTGGGCGTGGTTGGTGTCCTGGTATTCGTCCACCATAATGTAGCGGAAGCGGTCCTGGTAGTATTCCAGCACGTCGGGGCACTTCTGAAAGAGCCGCACCGCGTTCACCAGCAGGTCGTCGAAGTCCATGGCGTCCGAGTCCTCCAGCCGCCGCTGGTAGGCCCGGTAGGCCCGGGCAATGAGCTTAAGGCGGAAGTCGGCCCCGGCCTGGACCTCGTACTCCTCGGGGGAGACCAGGCTGTCCTTGGCGTGGGAGATGGCGCTGAGAATGGCCTTGTGGCCCAGGGCCTTCTCGTTGATCTCCAGGTCCCGCATCACGTCCTTCATCAGGCGGCGGGAGTCGTCCGTGTCGTAGATGGTGAAATGGCCGCTGTAGCCCAGCCGGTCCCCGTCCCGGCGGAGCATGCGGGCGCAGCTGGAGTGGAAGGTCATGGCCCACACGTCCTGGCCCTCCGGGCCCAGCATGGCGCACAGGCGGTCCTTGAGCTCCCCGGCCGCCTTGTTGGTAAAGGTGATGGCCATGATCTTCCAGGGCAGGCAGGCCGAAACGGAGAGCCTCGCCCGGCTGATGGGGGAGAGCTCCCCGCCCTCTAAGTAGGCTTTGCAGCTGGCCGCGTCCTCATCGGTGAATTCTGGCTGCAAAAAACCGCTGTGGTAGGCTTTGCCATAGCGCACCAGGTTGGCGATGCGGTTGACCAGCACGGTGGTTTTGCCGCTGCCTGCCCCGGCCAAAATAAGCAGGGGACCGTCTGTGTGGAACACCGCCTCCTGCTGGCGCTGGTTCATGCGGGAGAAATCCTTTTCCAGCACCTGGCGGCGCAGGGCCAGTATTTCCTCTTTCTCAAAATCCATGTTCTCGTTACCTTTCTGAAGATAAATCTACCAGTCTTACTGGATTCTATCATAAATCCACGTGGAGTTTCCGCCGCGTTTTTGCGAAGCAAAAGCGCGCGCCTCGGGCGAAGGGCGAAAACCCGTAATGTACGCCTTGCGTACATTTTATCATAACCGGGACCGAAAGGCAACCGCCGCGCGCGGTTTTAATCTCTCCTTCTCAGCAGGACGATTCCCGCTGCCGCTCCGGCCAGCACAAAGGGCGCGACCCGAACGAACGCCCACTCGAAGCCGTGATACGCCGTGCCAACGATGGCAAGCTCCGGGTCGCTCCAGTCCCAGCCAAGGTAAGGGCTGTCCAGCGCCAGCAGAACGAGGAAGACGAGAACCACCGCCGCGCATACGGCGATTAGAAGCCACCGGAGCGCCTTCCGCCCCGCGTCCCTCCTTCGGGCCAGCTGTAGGTTGATGAGCTCCAGCTTTTCGCAGATCGCGCTTAGGCCGTCCGCCCGCGTCTCGGGGACGGCCTCCCCCAGCAGAACGCTTACCGGCGTTTCCAGGGCCTCCGATAGGGAGATCAGCATGGCGGCGTCGGGGACCGACAGGCCCTGCTCCCATTTGGAGACGGTCTGCCGCACTACGTTCAGCTTGATGGCCAGCTCCTGTTGGGAAAGCCCCTTGGATTTTCTGCGTGCTTTGATGTTTTCGCTTAACATTTTGGAATAACCTCTTTTCTATAAGGATGCTTGCGGCGGCAGACGGGGCTCAAAAGCCGTTTTGCCTTTTGAACCGCGTTCACCGTGCCGCCGTTCGCCATTATTATAGGGCAGGCCGCCCGTTGCCGCAAGCAACGGAGAGTAACATGGGGGTTAAGGAGCGTTTGCAATGGGCGGGAAACCGCGAAAAATTTGACAAACGCCCCC
Organism: uncultured Oscillospiraceae bacterium; assembly: GCA_948471095.1. Classification (GTDB taxonomy): domain Bacteria; phylum Bacillota; class Clostridia; order Oscillospirales; family Acutalibacteraceae; genus Acutalibacter. Next base: position 5,412 of record CAOKRG010000024.1, on the reverse strand, counting down.
ATTATGGTTTACAATACCAGAAAACCCAAGGGAGATGGCCCCATGAATAAACTGCAAAACGTCAAGGGCGTTTTTTTGGACCTGGGCGGCACGCTGCTGTACCCGCCCTCGGGGAGCTTTATGTTCTCGGACCTGGCAAAGAAATACTTCGCCCCGGAAAAGCTGCGGGCCCTGCCGCCCCGGCGGGTCAAGGCGGCGGAGGCCAAGGCCTGGCAGGCGCTTCACCAAAACCCGCTGGTGCTCGCCATGGAGGAGGAATACCGCGTCTTTCTGACCTACTACACCGCCCTCTCCGAGGAGCTGGAGCTGGGCCTCGGCACGGCCCAGCTGGAAGAGGTGGCCAGGGACAAAATCTACAACAAGACGGACAACTACCGCCTGTTCGACGATACCATCGAGACGCTGCGGGCCCTGCATGGCAAGTACCGGCTGGGCATTATCTCCGATACCTGGCCCTCGATTGTGCCGGTGCTGGAGCAGTTTGACGCGCTCCGCTATTTTGACTTTGCCACCTACAGCTTTGAGCTGGGGGCCGTGAAGCCCGACCCCAGAATGTACCGGGACGCCTTGGAGAAGATGGGCCTGCCCGCCGGGGAGACGGTTTTTGTGGACGACACCCTGAAAAACCTTCACGGCGCGGCGGCGCTGGGCATCCAGACGGTGCAGATCTGCGCGGGGCGCTGGTCCCCCAGCCTGGACCGGACCTTCGGCATCGACGGGGTGCAGGCCGCGGAGCAGGCCCCGGAAGCCGCCGGGGCGCCGGAGGGCCAAGAGCCCCCGCGCATCACAAAGATCTCGCAGCTGCTGGAGCTGCTGGACTAGGAGGGGAAGCTATGGACGCTGCGGAAAGAATTTTGGAATGGGCCCAGGAGGGCGCGGAACTCTCGCCCCCGGACTGGGAGGCCCTGCCTACCATCCCCCTCTATGTGGACCAGGTGCTGCTCTACCTGCGGGACAGCCTGCGCTTTTTTGAGCGGGACGAGGACGACGCACTGCTGACCAACTCCATGATCAACAACTATGTGAAAAACGGGGTGCTGCCCCACCCGGAAAAGAAGAAGTACGGCCGCCGGCACCTGGCCGCGCTGATGGCCATCTGTATGCTCAAACAGGTTTTGGCCATCCCGGATATCGCCACCCTGCTGGAAGGCCAGGAGCTGGACCCGGAGCTGTACGGGGCCTTTCTCAGCGCCCACACCGGCGCGGTGCGGGAGACCTGCCGGGACCTGGAGCAGAGCTGCCGGTCCGGCCAGGACCTGCGGCGGGAGGCCCTGCGCCTGGCCGCCCAGGCCAACGCCAAGCGGGCCGCGGCGGCGCGCATCCTGCGGGAGCTGGCCCGGGAGCCCGAGGCGGGGGAAGAGAAAAAATAAACTTTTTGTGAATGCGCCCTTGTGTTTCCCCGGCGTTCATGCTACAATATTTTTATTGCCTCCCTTCATTTTATCCCTGGGGACGGCCATAAAGAAGGAGCGCCTTGGTCGAAAGCTGCAACATTTTTCACGCGCTCCTGCATATCAGGAGGAAACATATGGACAAACAAACGACGATCTGGCTGGTCATCGGCGTATACGCCGTCTTCATGCTGGCCGTGGGCATCCTTTACTCCCGCAAGGGCACGGACATGGCCGGGTTCACCGTGGGCGGGCGCAGCGCCGGGGCCTGGATCTCCGCCCTCTCTTACGGCACGGCCTATTTTTCCGCCGTCATGTTCATCGGCTATTCCGGGGGCTCCGGGTGGAGCTACGGCCTGTGGAGCGTGCTGGTGGGCCTGGGCAACGCGGTGTTCGGCTCGCTGCTGGCCTGGCTGGTGCTGGCCGACCGCACCCGGGCGGTCACCCGGCGCTTCGACATCAAATCCATGCCCCAGCTCTTTGAAAAGCGCTTCCAGAGCCCGGGCATGCGGCTCTTTTCCTGCATCGTGATCTTCGTGTTCCTCATCCCCTACTCCGCCTCGGTGTACAAGGGGCTCACCAGCGTCTGCTCGGTGATCTTGGGCATTGACAGCCAGGTGTGCATGATCATCATCGCCATCGCCTCGGCCATGCTGCTGGTGCTGGGAGGCTACATCGCCACCTTGAAGGCCGACTTTGTGCAGGGCTTTGTGATGATGGCCGGCGTGACGGCCCTGATCGTGCTGGTGGTGCTCTCGCCCCAGGTGGGGGGTCTGGGCCAGGGCCTCTCCCGCATGGCGGACTACATGAAAAACCATGAGATGGCCCCCCTGCCCGGCGGCGCGGCCCTGGCGCTGGTCTCCACCATTTTGATGACCAGCTTCGGCACCTGGGGCCTGCCCCAGATGGTCCACAAATACTATGGCATCCGGGACCGGCAGGAGGTAAGGCGGGGCACGGTGATCTCCACCGTGTTCGCCCTGCTGGTGGCCGGGGGCGGGTACTTCATCGGCTCCTTGTCCCATCTCTTCTTCGGCGAGGCCATGCCCGAGGGGGGCAAGGACTTCCTGGTCCCCCTGATGCTGGACCAGGCGGGCCTGCCCAACCTGCTCATCGGGGTGATTTTGGTGCTGCTGATCTCCGCCTCGGTGAGCACCCTTTCCAGCATCACCCTGACGGCCTGCTCCACGGTCTCCATGGACCTGGTGAAGGCCGGCCTGGCCAAGAAGATGGACGACAAAAACCTGGCGGCCCTGACCCGCATTTTGTGCCTGTGCTTTGTGGTGCTCAGCTATTTCATCGCCAACTACCCCACGCCCATTCTGGAAATGATGTCCTATTCCTGGGGAATCATCTCCGGGTCCTTCCTGGCCCCTTACCTGCTGAGCCTGTACTGGAAGGGCATCAACCGCGCCGGCGCATGGGCGGGCATGCTGGGGGGCTTCCTGACGGCCTTCGTCCCGGCGGCGGCCTCCGGCTTCACCACGCCCAACGGGCCGCTCTATGCCTGCCTGGCCATGATCGTTTCCTTTGCCCTGTGCTTTGCGGGGAGCAGGCTGGCCGCCGCCCTAAAGCTGCCCGGCAGCGAACCGGACGAGCGTTTCTGCAAAGCGGCCAAAAAATCCGCCAAGGAAAGGGCAGGAAAAGCCCAGGGATAACGATATTCCTGAGAACGAGGCCGGCTTCTTTCACGTATGCCGTCCGCATACTTAATAGTAAACGCACTTGAAAACCGGTACATACCGTCCGGTTTTCGCCGCGCCTTTGATTTTTCAAATAGGCCAAGATGCAAAAAAGCCCCGGAATTAGGAGCCGCTTCGTAAGGAAGCGGCTCCTAAACTTTTGCTAAAACAGCCGAATGTGATTGAATTGTGGGGAAATTCAATATTTCGGAGGTATATATTATGGGAAAGTCAACATTTGAGCAAATGGGCGTAACTTATCGTCAAAAGGGGGACTACTTAACTTAGAGATAACATATACATACAGCCTGCTGATACATTGCTTGCAGATACCCCGCAGAAACCAAACCATATGCGTATATTGCCGAGTGGGAAACGCCGAACAGTTAGATGGCATGGCGATGAACGCCCAGCGCAACAGGGTCAAACGCTTTGCGGAGGACAGGAGATGGCAGATCGTCAAAGAGGTCTGCGAGTACGGCATCGGCGCGGCAATGACCCGCCCCGGCTTGCAAGAGGTCGTAAGGCTTGTCCGCGCCGGTCAGGTAGACCTCGTGCTGATTCAAAACCTGTCCCGGCTATCCAGACGCCAACAGGATGCAAATGCTTTCCTCGACACCCTGCACCAGCACAATGCCACGCTGTTTTCCATAGACGAGGGGCTGGCGCTGCCGCCCTACCAAGAGCTGAATATTGCACTACTTGCCTCGCTTTGAACATAAAAAAGCGAGTGTTCTTACAGCATCTTTCAAATGCTATAAAAACACTCGCAGTGGTGCGCGAGACGGGACTTGAACCCGTACGCCATAAGCACACGCACCTCAAACGTGCCTGTCTGCCAGTTCCAGCACTCGCGCAAAAGGGACTTCTACAAGACTCAACGTGCTTATTATACCACCCGGCTGGCCGCTTGTCAATTAGTAATTTGGTTTTTTTCACGCCTGTCTCACAAGCCGGCAATCAGCCCTCTGTGGAAAGATATAGACGATACAAGGCCGGGCGCTCCTTATATCGTGGACAGTGTCTGAGGCTGGTTTCTCCGGTCTGCCAACTGCTCTTGCAGGCATGGCATTGAGTTTGACTACCTCCGAGGCGGTCCTGACTACCCGCAGCGTGGAGCTATGGCTGCTGGAGGATATGACTGTCACCGCCGTCGCCAGTGTGTCCGTGGTCTGCGAGGGCGGCGCGTATGTGGCCGAAGTACCGGGAGGGCCTGGTGGAGCTGACGGTGCAGCTGGACAACTCATATGGTTCTCGGTACTGGAGCGATCCCTCCATTTTCCAAAGCGCGGTCTTGGCAAAGCTGGACGGTTAGCCCTCTCTGTATTCCCCAGGCGTCACCCCCGTGCCGCGCTTAAACTCATTCTGGAAATAACTCTGAGAGGAAAACCCCAGATATTGTGCGATCTCTGCCAAAGGTTTTCTTGTCGTGCGCAGCAGCCGCTTCGCCTCCTTAACTTTAAGCCCGGTAATATTGCCCCATCGTGACGGGGGCGTTGTAGAGCGCCGCCAGCGTGTATGCCTTGATATTGCCGATCTTGGCGGTGTTGCTTTTCAGGCTGTCCATGACATAGCCGATATGTTCACCGTTCAGCTTCAGGAACCGGCTTTTGACAACCTCGGTGGGTACTTCCTGCCCGCAGATACGGACAGATTCCCGTGTGGAGCAGCAGATTTCAAGCATCAGTTCCACATAGCCGTCCAGCAAGTCCTTGTCCCAGGGGTTCCGTTCCAGAAGAATGTCATAGTCGATATTTTCTAAAATCAACTCGCGGTAGCTTTCCATCTCATCCAATCCCATCCTGCGCGGAGCGCGTTTACCAGCAGGAGAAGAAACCGCTGAGGGGGCAGGGGGTGTGATGGATAGATCAGTATCGCTTTTTTCAGTTTTATTTATATCAGTATTATTAGGGGCGGAAATTCCGCACTCTTGACCGCTGGTTTTCAGGGGTGCAGACTGCGGTTTTTCAGCAGTCTTGACTGCTGGTTTTCCGCAGTCTGAACCGGCGCGGAGGGTTCCGGCTCCAGGATGAAGTTTTTAACGTAAATCCGGGCGGGGTGTCCCTGGCCCTGCTTTTTCCGCTCCACAAGGCCAATGCCCTCCAATTCGCGGAACAGCTTTGTCGCCTTGTCCTTGCCGCAGTCCAGCATGGCCATAGCTTCCTCCTGGGTGAAGTAGAGGAACACGCGCCCGTTATCGTCCAGCCAGCCGTTGCGGGCAGACAGCCCCATGCGGTCAAGCAGCAGTCCGTACAGTACCTTTGCTTCCAGCGATATGCCTTTGTATCGGCGGTCGGTCAAAAGGATTTTCGGGATACGGTAGAAGCTGTACTGGTCGG
>CAOKRG010000023.1 GCA_948471095.1 uncultured Oscillospiraceae bacterium | reverse complement strand
ACTGGAGACCTCATCCTTACCAAGGATGTGCTCTACCACCTGAGCCATAGCAGCACATGAGTTCACTCCGCTTCGCTGTGTGAACTCAACGAGTTTGCTGTGCAAACTCTGGTTCGCTTTTACTTCATCCTGCGAACTCTTGGCGACCCGGAACGGGCTCGAACCGTCGACCTCTAGCGTGACAGGCTAGCGTTCTAACCAACTGAACTACCGGGCCTTTTCCATCGCCCTTCTCTCCAGGCGACTACCTAATTATACGACAGAGGACGGCATTTGTCAAGCCCTTTTTTCAGTTTTTTTGCAAAGGGCGCGGTATATCATTAAGTGCGAAAGAGCTATTTAGCTCGGACGCGCTATTTTTTTATCGAAAAACGGAGAGAGGAGGCGGGAAAATGGCGGGAATTTGTTTGACGCTCGGCAAACGGCGGGAAATTGAGCGGCTCTATCCAGCAGTCAAAAAAGGGAAAAAGGAACTATACATTGCCGCGGCAAAGGCGGCGGGAAAGTCGTTGAATGAATGGATAGAAACAACGCTTGACGCGGCGGCACAGCAGACGAACGGGGAATAACAGAGAATAGCGAAAACGAAAACCCGCCCTTGCTTATAGCTTGGGCGGGTTTTCCTGCATGGAGGGCCTATGAATTACAAAGGGAATCAGCATTTGAAGTGGGAAGATCGGCTTTCCCTTGAACGTATGCTAAAGATAAAAACGCCGAAACCGAAAATTGCGGAAGCTTTGGGCGTTTGCCTGAAAACCGTATACAATGAAATTGCGCGGGGAATGTGCGAACAGCTTACAAGCGAACTGGAACCCGTGTTGCGATATTGCGCGGACGTTGCAGAACGGAAGTATCAAGAGCATTTGCGGGCAAAGGGGCCGGACATAGAGCGGATGAAAGGAACAAACAGAATATCTCTTCTTCAACGCTTCGGATTTACGGAACAAATGGCGTATGACCTTTGCAAAGAATATGGGTTGCTTTCACCTACATACAGCTTTTCAAGGCGCGGCGGGTGCTGGTTTTGTCCAAATCAAGGCTATTCGGAGTTAGCGCACACAAAAATAATGTATCCGGAATTGTGGGAAGAGTTGCGGCGGCTGAACGAAGAAAAAAATATTGTTCCGCATGGCTTCAAATATGGAAAGTCGCTTGAACAGGTGGAAGCGCTGATTGAAATAGAAATTAGAAATCAGCAGTACGAAGCACAGCAACAAACACTTTTTGACATTCTGACGTAACGGCGGCAGAAAGGAGCTGTTCAAACTATGGCAAGGAAACAGAAGACAACCGCCGAAGTGCAAGCGGCGATTTTCAAGCGGGAACACCGCAAAAGCCCGTTGCGCGACGGCGTGAAGCTGACCTTGAAGAAGGCGCGGGAATTGGCCTTGCAGGAATTCGGCACGGCGAAGGGCCTTCAACGGGAAGAAGACGCATTGCCGGACTACTACATAATGCGGCTTGGTAAAGAGCATGACTTTGAAATCGTCGGCACTTCCAGCGATATAGCAAGCGGGCTGAAATTTGATCACCGCCCCGGCCTGTTGGAGTTTCACAATGAGGCGGTGGATGGAGACGTTGACATTCTGCTGGTCTGTGACCTCTCCCGCCTGGGCCGGGATTTGGACAGGACCCTGCAATACTGGTATCTGCTCCGTGATCTCGCTGTCAGCGTCCATACGGCGAACAGCGGCGAAGTGGACTTGAGCGTTGCCGCTATGCTCCGAAAAATTATTGAGCAATAAAAAAGCCCCCCCCCAGGTGGGAGCGTAAGTGCGACCATGAAAAATTTCTAAAGAACTTCAAAAACTTTTTGTCTTGGGCTTGACGTTTGGGTGACGCAACTCGTGAAATTTCAGATAACCCAGTCCAGCGCTATTTATTAATCTTCTTATGGAGGTTCACTATGGAATCTGGGTGGTACATTTTCCATGTTTTGGGCAAGGGGAACATATAAGGGCTTGATGGGCGCTTGCCATGTTCCACGGTCAATAGGTCAACATGTGAGAAGGTAGTTCAGGGGGCGATGCAGGACTGGAGAATTAAGAATTCTCCAGTCCTTACGGGAAGCGCTACTTTAGAGCGGCGCCTTGTACTCTTTCGCCCCCAGCAGAGGTCCGGCCACATATTGGTTCAGCAGCGGAAGGATGGGTCCGGTGCCAAAAGCCATAAGCAGGGTGCCGATGCCGAAGGAGGCCCCGCAGGCAAAGCCCACGGCCACGCAGACCACATCGATGAAAATACGCCACCAGCGGAAAGGAATGCGGGTGCGCTCAGGCACGATATAGCTGACGCAGTCATAGGGAGCCATGCCCAGGTCGCAGGTCACATAAAAGGAGCATCCAATAAGCTGCAGGGACACGCCCAGCAGGGTCATGCCCACTCGGGCGGGGACGCCCAGAGCCTCCGCCTCGATCACCTGGCGCAGCAGGCCTCCGGTTATGTCCGCCGCAAAGCCAACCAAGAACATGTTGCCAATGGTGCCCAGACCCAGCTTGGAGCGGTCTGCCAGAACCACCACGGCCAGCAGGATAACGTTGAAGATGGCCTGCCAGGTTCCAAAGCTCAACCCCAGCTTGGAGGAAACCCCCAGGTTCAAGGTGGAAAAGGGGTCCGAGCCCATGGCGGCCAACATGAAGAAGCCGACGCCCACCCCCATCAGGCAGACCGCCACCAGCATGGCCAAGGTGCGCTTTGCCAGATGGCGGCCGGCAAAGCGGCTGAGAAAGGATTTTGTATCCATTGGCTTATGCCTCCGTCTCAAATAGAATGCCCAAGGTGTTGGGGCCGCAGTGGCTGGCGATGGTGCAGCTGGCCTTTGTGGCATGAACCTCTTTGAAATCCAGAATGCCCGCCACGGTCTTCCGGACCATGTCCACCGTTTCCGGCGCGATGGAGGAATAGGTGATAAAGAGATGGTCCCGCTTGATCTTGGGGTATTGGGCCAGCTTGTCCCGGACGTATTGCCCCAGTACCTTTTGCAGGGAGCCCCGGTACTTTTTGCCCACATGCATGCCGCCGCTCTGGTTGTCCACTTCGATGCAGGGCTTGAGGCTCAACAGGTTGGCGCTGACCGCAGCCACGGTGGAGCACCGGCCCCCGGCCCGCATAAAGTCCAAAGTATCCAGAATAAAGCTGGCGTGGACCTGGGAGCGGTTGGCCTCCAACTTGGCGGCGATCTCTCCGGCGGGCAGGCCGGCGGCGATCATGTCCCCGGCGTCCATTACCTGCAAGGCGATGCCCGTGGAGAGGCTGAAGCTGTCGATGGGGTAGACCCGGCCGGGCGCGCCGTATGCGGCCAGCTCCTGGGCGGCCAGCACGCAGTTTTGGTGGGCGCTGGAAATGGCCCCGCCCAGGTTCAGGTGGATCACGTCATAGCCCGCGTTGGCCCAGGCTTTAAAATACTCCACGTACTCGCCCACATTGATGGCGGCGGTGCGGGGCAGGGCCTTGCGGTCGTAGTAGGCCTGAAAAATGTCCGTCACCGTGATATCCACATTGTCCTGGTAGTCTTTTTCGTCCAGGATGATGTGGAAGGGATAGTAGCTGACCTGGTAGCGCTCCTTGAGCTCGGGGCCCATATCGCAGGTACTGTCGGCGCTGAGGATGATTTTGTTTGGCATAATAATGAGGACCTCGCAATGTGAAAAATGTAAGAAGTTGGAAATATTTTACACGAAGAGGGGAGAAAACGCAAGGGGGATTTTTTTAAAAGAGAGGGGGTACGCAGCCGCGCGGTTAAAATAGAGGAGAAAGCTCCCAAAGCGCGACACTAAAAGTTTTGTCCACTTTTTCAAAAGTGGTGGGGTTCTTAGGGGCAAAGCCCCTAAGCCGCCGGAGGCCACTCCGTAAAACCTCAAAGTAAAACTCCAAAAAAACGCGCCCTTTGGCCGCTCACAGCGCGGCCAAAGCCTTAAAGTTCTCCCGCAGAGCCGGGTACAGCCCCCGGTAGACCTGGTAGAATTTCTCGTAAACCGCCGCGTTTTCCCCGTTCGGGTTCTGGGGCTCGTTCACCTGCACCAGCTCTCCGCAGGCCTCCTGCACGCTGGGGTAGAGCCCCGCGCCCACGCCCGCCAGAATCGCCGCCCCTAAGGCGGGCCCTTCTTTGGACTTCACGGTGCGCACCGGGCAGTTATATACGTCCGCCAGCATCTGCCGCCACAGGGGGGAGGTACCGCCGCCGCCGCAGGCCAGCATTTCCCCGATGTCCACGCCCATGCCCCGCAGGATTTCCAAGCTGTCCCGCTGAGAGTAGGCCACGCCCTCCATCACGGCCCGCAGCAGGTCCGCCCGGGTGTGCACGGCGGAGAGCCCGAAGAACACGCCCCGGCAGTCCGGGTCCAGGTGGGGGGTGCGCTCGCCCATCAGATAAGGCAGGTAGAGCAGCTTGTTGCAGCCCGCGGGGGAGCGCTCCGCCTGCTTGTCCAGCAGCACATAGGGGTCGATGCCCAGACCTTCGGCGGAGACCATCTCCGAGTAGCAGAAATTGTCCCGGAACCACTTGAGGGAAAGCCCCGCGCCCTGGGTGACGCCCATAACGTGCCAGGCCCCGGGCACGGCGCAGCAGAAGGTGTGCACCCGGCCCAGCGGGTCGATGGAGAGCCGGTCCGTGTGGGCAAAGACCACCCCGGAGGTGCCCAAGGTGGTGAAGGCCCTGCCATCCACCACAACGCCGGTGCCCACCGCGGCGGCGGCGTTGTCTCCGGCCCCGCCAACCACCGGGGTGCCCGGGCGCAGGCCGGTAAGGGCGGCGGCTTTTTCCGTGACGCGGCCGGTGACCTCCGGGGACTCGTAGACCTTGGCCAGCAGAGACGCATCGATCTCCAGCCGGTCCAGCACCTCCTGGCTCCACTGGCGGCGGGGCACGTCCAGCAGCTGCATGCCCGAGGCGTCGGAGACCTCGGTGGCAAACTCTCCGGTGAGCATGTAGCGCACGTAGTCCTTGGGCAGCAGAATGTGGGCGCACTGCCGGTAGAGCTCGGGCTCGTTCTCCCGGACCCACAGAAGCTTGGCGGCGGTAAAGCCTGTAAGGGCGGGGTTGGCGGTGATCTCGATCAGGCGCTCCCGGCCCACCTTTTCGGTGATCTCTTCACACTGCCTGCCGCTGCGCTGGTCGCACCAGATGATGGACCGGCGCAACACCCGGCCCTCCCGGTCCAGCATCACCAGGCCGTGCATCTGCCCGGAGAGGCCGATGGCGGCAATGTCCTTGGGGTCCACGCGGCTGCTTTCCAGCACCTGGCGCAGGGTTCCGGCGGCGGCCTGCCACCAGTGTTCCGGGTCCTGCTCGGCCCAGCCGTTCTGAGGCTGGTAAAGCGGGTATTCGATGGTTGCGGAGGCCACGGGGTTGGCCCGCTGGTCGAACAGCACGGTTTTGGTACCGCTGGTACCCAGATCGACGCCGATGGTATATTGCATAACAATGCTCCTTTTCCATTCAAAAAATAAATGATGAGCCAGCTTTCCTCTTTCCACGCCGGAGGGGGGAGGGCCCGCCTCTATTTTCCTCCTTTTTTCCCACCCTGTCAAGGGAACATTGCCTCTTGCGCAATTTTTTTTAATGTGCTATATTAAAGAGGTATCGAAAGAGGAGCGCCCTCCGGGGCGCTGGGCTTTGCCCGCCGGCGCTTTCCGCCCGGGGCATGGTCCGAAAATATCTCCCGCTTTTGGGAAGGACCGAGGAATCACATGAAACAATATGACGCCGTTATCATTGGCGCGGGCGTTACCGGCTGCGCCATCGCCCGGGAACTCTCCCGGCGGAAAGGCAGCTTTTTGGTGGCGGAGCGCGCCCTGGACGTCTGCGAGGGCACCAGCAAGGCCAACTCCGCCATCATCCACGCGGGCTTCGATGCGGAGCCCGGCACGCTCAAGGCGAAAATGAACGTCCTGGGCAACCAAAGGATGGACCGGCTCGCCCAGGAGCTGGACGTGCCCTTCAAGCGCATTGGCGCCCTGGTGGTCTGCCTGGATCCGGCGGAGCTGCCCCAGCTTCAAGCCCTTTACGACCGGGGCATTGCCAACGGGGTGTCCGGGCTCTCCCTGCTCTCCGGAGAGGAGGCCCGGGCTCAGGAGCCCAACCTGACCGATGGGGTCTGCGGGGCCCTGCTGGCCCAGACTTCCGGGGTGGTCTGCCCCTTTGAACTGACTTTGGGCCTGGCGGAAAACGCCGCCCTCAATGGGGTGGAGTTCCGCTTTGACACAGAGGTCTCCCTTGTGGAGCGCCACGAGGCGGGCTGGCTTTTGAAGACCAGCTCCGGGGACGTGCTGGCCCGCGCGGTGGTCAACGCCGCCGGGGTCCATGCCGGGGAGCTGCACAACCGGACCTTTGAGGATAAGCTGGCCATTACCCCCCGCAAGGGCGAGTACTGCCTGCTGGACAAGACCGCCGGAGGCCATGTGGGCCGGACCATTTTCCAGCTGCCCGGCAAAATGGGCAAGGGGGTGCTGGTGAGCCCCACGGTCCACGGCAACCTGCTGGTGGGCCCCACCGCCGCCGATGTGGAGGACCTGGACGAGACCGCCACCACCGCCGCCGGACTGGCCGAGGTGGCGGAGAAATCCGCATGGGCCGTGAAAAACGTGCCCATGCGCCAGGTGATCACCTCCTTTATGGGCCTGCGGGCCCACGAGGCGGGGGACGACTTTATTCTGCGGGAGGCCGGGGACGGCTTCTTCGAGGCGGCGGGCATTGAGTCCCCCGGGCTTTCCAGCGCCCCTGCCATCGGCGAGTATATGGCCGGCCTGGTCGCGGACAAGCTGGGCCTTGCGGAGAAGGAGGAGGACTTCGTCCCCACCCGCCGGGGCTCCCTGCGGCTGGCGGAGAAGTCCCACCAGGAGCGGGCCGCCTATATCAAAGAGAACCCCCTATACGGCAGCATCGTCTGCCGCTGCGAGGAGGTCTCCGAGGGGGAGATCGTGGACGCCGTCCACAGCGTGCTGGGGGCCAAGACCCTGGACGGGGTCAAGCGCCGGACCCGGGCTGGCATGGGCCGGTGCCAAAGCGGCTTCTGCTCCCCCCGGGTCATGGAGATTCTGGCCCGGGAGCTCTCCCTGGACCTGACCGGGGTGCGCAAAAACGGCAAAGAGTCCCGGATCGTACTGGAAAAGACAAGGGGGGACGGGAACCATGCGTGATTTGGTAGTCATCGGCGGAGGCCCCGCCGGTCTGGCGGCGGCCATTGCGGCCCGGGACGCGGGGGTGGAGGATATCCTCATTCTGGAGCGGGAAAAAGAGCTGGGGGGCATTTTAAACCAGTGCATCCACAACGGCTTTGGCCTGCACACCTTTCAAGAGGAGCTCACCGGCCCCGAGTACGCCGCCCGCTATGAGGAAGAGGCCCGCAAGCGGAACATCCCCTACCGGCTGAGCACTACCGTGGTGGACCTGCGCCGGGAGGACGGGGGCGTCTGCGTCACTTCCGTCAGCCGGGCGGAGGGCCTGGTGGAGACCAGGGCCCGGGCCGTCATTCTGGCCATGGGCTGCCGGGAGCGGCCCCGGGGGGCGCTGAACATCCCCGGCACCCGGCCCGCGGGCATTTTCTCCGCGGGCACGGCCCAACGGCTGGTGAACCGGGAGGGCTACCTGCCGGGCAGGCGGGTGGTCATTCTGGGCAGCGGAGACATCGGCCTCATTATGGCCCGGCGCATGACCCTGGAAGGGGCCAAGGTGCTGTGCGTGGCCGAAATCCAGCCCTATTCCGGCGGGCTCAAGCGGAACATTGTCCAGTGCCTGGACGATTACGGCATTCCCCTGCTGCTGTCCCATACGGTGGTGGACATCCGGGGCCGGGAGCGGGTGGAGGGCGTGACCATCGCCCAGGTGGACGATGGCTTCAAGCCTATCTCCGGCACGGAGCGGGACTATGACTGCGACGCCCTGCTGCTCTCCGTAGGCCTGCTGCCGGAGAATGAGCTCTCCAAGGCCGTGGGCGTGGAGCTGGCTCCGGTCACGGGCGGGCCCAAGGTCAACGAGAGCCTGGAGACCAACATTCCCGGGGTCTTCGCCTGCGGCAATGTGCTGCACGTCCACGACCTGGTGGACTATGTATCCGAGGAGGCCGCCCAGGCTGGGCGCAACGCGGCCCGGTTCCTGCGGGAGGGCCGCCCGGAGAGCGGGCGCGGAATTCCCCTGGTCCCGGCGGGAGCGGTGCGGTATACCGTCCCCTGCACCGTGGACCCGGCCCGGATGGAGGCCGAAACCGTGGTGCGCTTCCGGGTAGGCCGGAACATGCGTCGGGCCGTGGTCACGGTAAAGGCGGACGGCAAAGAGCTGCTGCGCCGGAAGCGGCCGGTGATGGCCCCGGGAGAAATGGAGCAGATCGTGCTGAAAAAGGAATGGCTCAGCAGCGCGGAGACAGAATTGACCGTGGAGGCACGGGAAGAAAAGGAGGGCGTTTAAATGGCGGTCATCGAGCTAACCTGTATCAGCTGCCCCCTGGGCTGTCCGCTACGGGTGGAGACGGACGAGAGCGGCGGGGTGGTAAGCGTCAGCGGCAACACCTGCAAGCGGGGAGAGGCCTATGGCAGGAAAGAGGTGACCGCCCCCACCCGGACCGTCACCTCCACGGTGCGGCTGGAAGGGGGCGCGGCCCCGGTGGTGTCCGTGCGGACCCGGACGGACATTCCCAAGGATAAGATTTTCCCCGTGATGGAGGAAATTCGCAAGGCAGTGGCAAAGGCCCCGGTGAAGATCGGGGACGTGATCGTGGCAAACATAGCCGGAACCGGCGTAGACCTAATCGCCACCCACACCTAGCGGTGGGCACACGCGCGTGCGGGTGGTGGGGTATCGGCCAGCTGAGCCGCCCGCGAGCAACGTGACGTTGTATCCACACGCGCAACTTAGTTTGGGGGTTATTGGCTAACTAAGTCGCCCGCGTGGGGGCTGAGTGAAAGATTTGCAAGCGACAAACTTCAAACCGAGCGCTGAGCCAACGCCTCACGCCCCACCTAAACGTGTAAAAGTCTTTGAAGATTCTTAAGAAACTTTCTTCAGAAAGTTTCTTAAGCCGCCGGAGGCCACAAAAATTTTTTCAAGCAAGGAGACGCAAACTTGATCAACCCAAACATCGACACCATTCTGTTCGACCTGGATGGCACCCTGCTGCCTATGTCCACCGAAACCTTCACCAACGCCTACTTCAAGCTGCTGGCCCAAAAGGCCGCGCCCTATGGCTACGAGCCCCAGGCGCTGGTCGCCGCCGTGTGGAAGGGCACCAAGGCCATGATCCAAAACGACGGGTCCATGAAAAACGACCGGCGCTTCTGGCAGGTCTTCGCGGGCGAGCTGGGAGAACGGGTGCTGGACATGCGGCCGGTGTTCGACCGGTTTTACTCGGAGGAATTTCATGGGGCCAAGGCCGCCACGGGGGAGAATCCCTTGGCGCGCCAGGCGGTGGACGGCCTGAAGGCCCGGGGCTATGACGTGATTTTGGCCACCAACCCGCTGTTCCCGGCCGTCGGCGTGGCCACCCGGCTGAGCTGGGTGGGCCTAAAGCCGGAGGACTTTTTGGCGGTCACCAGCTATGAGGGGAGCTCCTACTGCAAGCCCAACCCGGAGTATTACCGGGAGCTGCTGGCCCAGACGGGCAAGCGGCCGGAACGGTGCCTGATGGTGGGCAACGACGCGGCGGAGGACGCGCTGGCCGCAGGTAAGGCGGGCATGGAGCGTTATCTCATCACCGACTGCCTGGAAAACCCCGGCGGGGTGGACATTTCGAACGTCCCCCAGGGCAGCTTTGAGGATTTTATGGCCTATGCCGGGCTATACTAAAAGGCAAGGACGCCCGCGAAACGCCGGGCTGCAAAATAAAAAGCAAAAATGGAGGAAACCGACATGGCAGTGATTACATTGACCAATGAAAATTTTGAGGCTGAGGTTCTGGGCTCCGGCACGCCGGTGCTGGTGGATTTTTGGGCCAGCTGGTGCGGCCCCTGCCAGATGTTCTCGCCCATTGTGGACGAGTTCGCCGAGGAGAACCAGGGCGCCGTAAAGGTGGGCAAGGTCAACGTGGACGAGCAGCCGGAGCTGGCGGGCCGGTATGGGGTCATGAGCATCCCCACGGCCATTTTGTTCCAAAACGGCGAGGCCGCCCAGACCTTGGTAGGCCTGCAGCCCAAAGAGGCTTTGGAGGAGCTGATTAAGTAGTGGACCCTTTTGACATTATTATCCTAGGCGGAGGCCCGGCGGGCTATACCGCCGCCCTATACGGGGCCCGGGCGGGGCGCTCTGTGCTGCTGCTGGAAAAGCTGGCCCCAGGCGGGCAAATGGGCACCACGGACGTGATTGACAACTACCCGGGCTTTCCCCAGGGCGTAAAGGGCTTTCAGCTGGCCATGGACATGAAGGCCTGCGCGGAGCGCTTTGGCGCGAAGACCAAGCTGGAGGCCGTCACCGGCCTGGAGCTGGCTGGAAGCGGGAAGACGGTCCATACCAAAAAAGGGGACTATGCGGCCAAAACCGTGATTCTGGCCACCGGGGCCCAGCCCCGGGAGCTGGGGCTGGCCCACGAGCGGGAGCTGCGGGGCCGGGGGGTCTCCTACTGCGCCACCTGCGACGGCATGTTCTACCGGGGCAAGGACGTGGCGGTCATTGGCGGGGGCAACACCGCCGTGGCCGACGCCCTGTACCTCTCCAGGCTTTGCGGACGGGTGTACCTGATCCACCGCCGGGACAAGCTGCGGGCTCCGGACAGCCAGCGGGCGCTGTTGGAGCAGGCGGGGAACGTGGAGTTCCTGTGGAACAGCCGGGCGGAGGAGCTGCTCTATGAAGAGCGGCTCACCGGGCTCAAGACCGTCCGGCTGGACGGCGGGGAGGGCCGGACCCTGGACTGCGCGGGAGTCTTCATCGCCGTGGGTCAGGTGCCGGAGACCAGCCTGTTCGCGGGACAGGTGGAGTTGGACGAGGCTGGGTACGTGCTGGCCGGGGAGGACTGCCGGACCAACCTACCCGGAGTTTTCGCGGCGGGGGACCTGCGCCGCAAGCCCCTGCGCCAGATCGTCACCGCGGCGGCGGACGGCGCGGTGGCCGCCCAGATGGCGGAGGAATATCTGTCCGCCCTTTAAAGAAAAAACATGGGGGGAACGTCCCGCCGGGGCGCTCCCCTTATTTCTATTCTGTGTGTTATAAGGAGTACATACTATGACGGAAACTATGATCATCCGGCCTGTTGAACCCCAAGAGCTGTCGCCCGCGCTGTTTGCGGACTTCCTCCGGTTTCAAGAGGTCACCCGCTGCTGGCGCAAGGTGGACGGCCAATGGCAGCTTTTGCCCATTGCCTTTATCGATGACTGGGACGGCGGGGACCACCGGCGGGTCTGCGGCCAGCTGTCCCGGGTCCTGGCAGGCGGCGGGGCGGTGTGGGGGGCCTTTTCCCAGGGGGCGCTCAAGGGGTTTGCCAGCGTGGAGGCCCCGCTCATCGGCAGCCGGAGCCAGTACGCCGTGCTGTCCGAGCTCCATGTGTCGCGGGACTTCCGGCGGCATGGGCTGGGCCGGAAGCTTTTTGCCCTGGCGGCGGGCTTTGCCCGAAAGCTGGGCGCGGAAAAGCTCTACATCTCCGCCATGTCGGCGGAGGAGTCCCAGGCCTTCTACCGGGCCATGGGCTGTGTGGAGGCGGAGGAGTACGACCCGCCCCATGTGGAGCGTGAGCCCTGCGACTGCCAGATGGAATTTTCCTTAAGCCTGCTAGAATCGCTGTAAGTTCTTACGATGAACGAACTTGTTGTGTGCAAATATGACAATTTTTTCATGAAAAAAAGCGGATATCTCGGGAACCCATATTTCGGAATTTTGTGGTATAATTAAAACAGCGCACTTTAGAAAGTTCGGAAACGAACCTTCTTCCAGGTGCGGCAATGAAATGGGAAGGAAGGTAATTTCATATGGCAGGCAAGTTTTCCTCGCTGTTTGAAGCGCAGGATATGACCGTAGGCAGCCCCGCCCGAAACCTGATCCGGTTCTCCGTGCCCCTGCTCATCGGCAACATGGCCCAGCAGCTGTACAGCACCGTGGACTCCATTGTGGTGGGCAACTATGTGGGCGACGGGGCCCTGGCGGCCATCGGGGCCAGCGGGCCGGTGATCAACCTGCTCTTAGTACTCTTCATGGGCGTCTCCGTGGGCGCCAGCGTTATGGCCTCCCAATATTTCGGGGCCAAGGAGAGGGACAGCCTCTCCCAGACCATCGGCACCACCATCACGGCCACTTTTGCGTCCTCCCTGTTCATCATGATCGTGGGCCCGCTGATCACCCACCCGGTGATGACCCTGCTGGACACGCCCCAAGATATTTACGACATGGCCTGCGACTATCTCATCATAATTTTCTTGGGCATTCTTGGCAGCGCGTATTATAACATCATCTCCGGCGTGCTTCGGGGCCTGGGAGACTCCATCATGCCCCTGGTGTTCCTGCTGGTGGCCTGCTTTTTGAACATCGGCCTGGACGTGTGGTTTGTGGCCGGGCTGGGCATGGGCGTGGCCGGGGCCGCCTGGGCCACCATTGCCTCCCAGCTGCTCTCCGGAGCCCTGTGCGTGGTGCGCCTGCTGCGCATGCACGAGCACTTCACGGTCACCTGGCGCAGCCTGTGGCCCCGCTCTTCTTATGTCAAGCGGCTGGTGAAGCTGGGCCTGCCCAGCGGCCTGACCCAGGCCATCTTCTCCTTTGCCATGATCATCGTCCAGTCCCTGACCAACTCCTTTGGCACCCATGTGATCGCCGCCAACACGGTGGTTATGCGGGTGGACGGCTTTGCCATGATGCCCAACTTCACCTTTGGTACGGCCATGACCACCTACACGGGCCAGAATATGGGCGCGGGCCGGCTGGACCGCACGGAGAAGGGCGCGAAATCCGGGCTGATTATGGGCCTTTCCGTGTCGGTAGTGTTGGTAGGGCTCATTCTGATTTTCGGCAAGTATCTGATGCTCATGTTCACCAGCACGCCCGAGGTCATTGACTTGGGCCAGCGGATGCTGCGCACCCTGGCCCTGGGCTACATAGCCATGGCGGTGACCCAGGTGCTCTCCGGCGTCATGCGCGGCGCGGGGGACACCATGACCTCCATGTGGATCTCCATCATTACCACCGTGGTCATCCGGGTGCCCGTGGCCTATGGGCTGGAGTTCCTCACCCGTCCCGAGGGCGGGGTCATGGGCTCCGGCAATCCGGACCCGCTGTTCCTTTCCCTGCTGATTTCCTGGGTGGTGGGAGCCGTGCTCACGGTTATCGCTTACCTGCGGGGCAAGTGGAAGAAAAAGGCCATCACCGAGGCCGCAGCGGCGGTCCAGGAAGATTAAGGCAGCGCCAAGCCGGAGAGCCGCCACTCAGCTGCTGGGGGACAATGTACGCGGTCCAGGAGCTTACAACATTCGCTTCGCGAAGTTGGCCCCTGGCAGAGCACGACTTCGCAAGGTGAAGTCGCCGACAGAGTCTCGCGACCTTGCCGTAGGGCGCGGCATTGGCGCCCGGAGGCCATGCAATACTTCCAAAGGGCCGTAGAGGTCTCGCTTGCCGTGTCTCCGCTGCCGCGTCGGTCGAGTTGACAAAGCCAACTCGTGGTCAGAACGATTGCCACTGGCAATCTTCCCCTCGGCCGGTTCGCAACGTGGCCTGCTGTACTTGGCAAGCCAAGTACCCGGCAGACGCTCATCCCCTTCGGGACGACTTGGCGAAGCCAACGTCATAAGTCCCGGCCCAAGCTCCCAACATAGCACGTTGGCTGAATCATAAGGACTTGCACCTAACCCCGGAAGGAGGCCGTGCCTATGAAATCTTACATCATCCACCTGCTGCGGGCCATGCCCTCCCAGGGTTCCCTGGAGGGCCGCTACGTGGGCCGCGGCCAGTCCCCTCTGGCGGAGGGTGCGCTGGCCCGGCTCATCCAGATGAAGACGGAATTCGCGTACCCTCAGGCCGGCTTTTTCTGCGCCAGCCCCGCCGTTGCCTGCGTGGACACCCTGCGGCTCCTCTACCCCCACGCCCAGCCCGAGGTGGTCCTGGAGCTGGCCGAGTGCGATTTCGGCGACTGGGAAGGCAAGACGGCCGAAGACTTAAAAGAGGACCCCCGATTCGCCCTTTGGCTGGCGGGCCAGGCGGACCCGCCCGGCGGCGAGAGCAGCCAGGTCTTTTACCGGCGGGTGTGCAAGGGCTTTGAAGGGCTGGTGGAAAACCTAATGGCCAGGAGCCTGACCGAAACCGTGCTGGTGGCCCATGCCGGGGTGATGGGCGCGGTTTTGGCCGGATACGGCCTGCCCCAGGCCCCGCCCCAGGACTGGCTCTGCGACCCGGGCTTTGGCTATTCCCTGCGGATTACCCCCAGCCTGTGGATGCGCCAGCCCGTGATGGAGGTGTACGGCCGGATTCCCCAGCTCCGGGGGGCGGAATTGGAAGGACATGCAAATCAGGACCTATAAAGAAAAAAATGCGGAGGCTTTCCCTTTTGGGAAGGCCTCCGCCTGTTGGAGGCGGTTATTTTGACACAGATCAGTTTTGGAGTCTTTCTGGCTTTCTTTTGCTTCTTCTGCTGTGTAATGCGGCGGGAGCCCCGGAGCCTTTGGAGCGGCGTCAGCTTTTTTCTGATGATGTTGGGATTAGGCGGTTTTGTGCTCTGCGCGGCGGCGGAATATGCGGCGCTGCTGCCCGGCTGGGCCTATGGCCTGCTGCTGGCGCTGGCCATGCTGGCCGCTCTGCTGGTGCTGGCCTTCCCCCTTCTGTTGCTGGGAATGTTCGTGATCGAGGGCGTGAAGGTAGTCTGCCACGAGGGCCTGCGCCCGGCGAACCTGCTGTCCCTGGGCTTCGCGGTTCTGTGGTTCGGTTTTCTGTTCGTCTGGCCCGCGCTGGGGAGCTGGGCCTGGGGGCCTTTGGGCAGGGCGCTGTATTTTCTTCTGAGCTTTTCCGCGGTCTATTTTCTGGCCCTCATGGCCATGTATGTGCTCTCGGCCCTGCTAAACCTGGTCCATCTCCGCCAAAACCGGAGGCTGGACTATATCGTCGTGCTGGGCGCGGGCCTGGACGGGGACAGGCTGACCCCTCTGCTGGCCTCCCGGGTGGACCGGGGCGCGGCCCTGCTGGCCCGCAACCCCGAAGCCCGGCTGATCCTCTCCGGCGGCCAGGGTCCGGGCGAGGACCTGCCGGAAAGTGACGCCATGGGGGCGTACGCCGCCCAGCGGGGCGTGTCCCCGCAGCGGATGCTCTTTGAGCGGCGTTCCGCAACCACGGAGGAAAACCTGCGGTTCTCCCGGGCGATGATGGGGGAGGAGCGGCCCCGGGTGGCGGTGGTTACCACCGCCTACCATGTGTTTCGTGCGCTGATTCTGGCAAAAAAGCTGGGCCTGCCCTGCGTGGGCTTTGGAGCCAAGACCAAGTGGTACTTCACCCTCAACGCGGAGCTGCGGGAATTCGCCGGGTATCTGAAGCTGGCTTGGCGGCGGCACGCGGCGGTTTTAGGAGCCTTGTCGGTCTTGGTCCTGCTGGCGGCTTTGCTTTGAGGGAGCGGGGGAAACGTCCCGGTCAAAGGGCTTCCGCGGCGCAACAATGAAAGCTTCGCCAGCCTATGAAAAGGGCGGCGAAGCTTTTGGCATTGCGTCCAAAGGATCAGTTTTATCCACGAAGCCTGGGGCCTCCATTGCCAAAACCCTTAAAGCCCGCCCAGCCTTACCACGTTGGTCACGATCCCCTGGGGCGTGATATCCAGAATGCCATAGCTGGCCTCCCAGCCGCTTAAGCGGCCGGGGTTCATCAGGTAGAGGCCGTCCTCATAGTCCTCCCGGGCCAGATGGGTGTGCCCAAACAGCGCCACCTGGGCCTTGCGCTCCCGGGCGGCGGAGATGAGCTGATAGTCCCCGGACTTCACCCCGTAAAGATGCCCGTGGGTGTAGAAAATCCGTACGCCCTCCGCTTCGTATTCCCCCACGGTGGGCAGCTGGGAGGCCCAGTCGCAGTTTCCCCGCACCTGCAGGAACATTTTATCCGGGAAGGACCGCTTTGCCTGTTCCACATCGTTTTCGCCGTCTCCCAGGTGGATGACCACGTCGGCCTGGGGCTGGGCCAGAATGGCCTGCCGCAGGGAGGCGGCGTCTCCATGGGTGTCGGACGTGACTAAGATTCTCATCATAAACTCCTCCATACATAGTTGATTAACTCCAAAAGAATCCTTTGAACTGGGCGGCAGGGCCGTCGAACGGAAGAACCGACTCTGCCGGTTCTTCCGTTAATTTACTATAGCGCGCGTCTTTTTTCTTTTATGGATTTTTCCGCTCCCGTATCATCCGCCCCGGCCCCGCATAGAATGGAATATCCTCAAAACAGAAGGGAGGTTTCTGCCATGCGCGAACCGGATCAATTGGACAACGGCCGCCTGGAGGCTCTGCTGAAGCTCACCGCCCAGCGGCTGGGCTCCACCCCCGAGGCTTTGAAGGACGCCGCCCAAAACGGCAGCCTGTCCCAGCTGCTGGGGCAGACGGGCGGGCCCGAGGGGGAGGCCATGCAAAAGGTGCTCTCCGACCCCCAGGCGGCGCAAAAGCTGCTTTCCAGCCCCCAGGCCCAGGCTTTGCTGAAAATGCTACAGGGCAAGGGATAAGGACGGCATTGAAAGGCGGCGAAAGCCGGGCCTTTTTATAATGCGGCAGAATTTCCGCGGCTTTTTTCCGGCGGCGCGAAGGAAAACGCGGGGAGTGTCCAAAGGGCGCTGGTCGCCGGCTACTTGGCAAAGCCAAGTAGAGCGACCGTTCAGCGCACGAGTTGACTGCGTCAACTCGACCGAGCCGGCAGGCGAGACGGACGAAGCTTTTACTGCTGCGGCAGGAAGCTTTGGCCGCATTTTTGCAAAGCTAAAAGGAGCGCTTCGCGCGAAGGGCAAAAACTCCGAATGTACGCCTCGCGTACATTACAATTGAAAATCCACATGGAGTTTTGGCCGCATTTTTGCGGAGCAAAAACGAGCGCTTCGCGCGAAGGGCAAAAACTCCGAATGTACGCCTCGCGTACATTCTAACATAGCGTTTCTTCTGAGAGGGGGGCTTCCATGGAAGATCTAAGCCAGCAGCTAAATCAATTTCTCTCCGACCCCAACAGCATGCGCCAGCTGCAAGGAGTGCTGAACAATCTGGGCCTGGGGCAGGGCCAGGGGGAGGCCCGGCCCGCCGAAGCGCCTCCCAGCGCTCCGGGCCCGGATCTTTCCGCCCTGGCCGGGGCTCTGGGGGCGCTGGGGGGAAGCGTCCAGGGGGCTGCTCCCGCCCAGCCCGCGAACGGGGCGGGGGCGCTGAACCCCAACGCCTTGGCCATGGCCGCCAAGCTGGCCCCACTTCTGGGGCAGATAAACCAGGAGGACGACGCCACCCGGCTGCTCCGGGCGCTGCGGCCGCTGCTCAGCCCGGCCCGCCAAAAGAAGATCGACGAGGCGGTCAAAATTTTACAGCTCATGCGGTTTTTGCCCCTGCTGCAGGGTATGGGCGGCCTGCAGGGGCTTTTGTAGGAAAAGGAGGCGGAGTCAATGCCAGATATGGATATGCGGCGCATGCAGGAGGAAGCGGCCCGCAGGGCGCGGGAGATGCAGTCCCGGGCCCGCCAGCCCCGTCAGCGGACTCCCGCCCAAACCGGCGGAAATCCGCCGGCCCCGCCTCAGCCGGAGCCCCCGCCGCCGGAGCCGCCCCCAGCCCAGCCCAGCCCGCCCCCCGCCCCGGCCGGGGACCTTTCCGTGCCTGCCGGGAGTCTGCTGGATGAACTCTTCAAAGACCAGGAACGGACCGTGCTGCTGGCCCTGCTGCTTTTGCTCAGCGGGGAGGAGGGGAGCCACGAGCTCATGTTTGCCCTGCTGTTTTTGCTGATGTAGCGGGAGAGCGGGGGTTCCTAAGCGCAACATTAAAGGTTTCGTCCGTCTCCCTGCCGGCTCGGTCGAGTTGACGCAGTCAACTCGTGCGCTGAACGGTCGCTCTACTTGGCTTTGCCAAGTAGCCGGCGACCAGCGCCCTTTTCGAGAGGTTGACGAGTTATCCAAAGGATAACTCGTAGGTTCTTAGGGACGACTTGGCGAAGCCAACGTCATGAGCCCCGCAAGTTCATCTGTAGATGAACTTGGCCGCCGGAGGCTACTCCGCTCCTTGAATCACGCCGCCGCCCACTACCGTGTCTCCATCGTACAGCACCACCGCCTGGCCCATGGTAATGGCCCGCTGGGGCTGGTCAAACTCCACCCACAGCCGGTCCGGCCCGGTTTGGACCACCGTGGCGGGCTGCTCCACATGCCGGGAGCGGAGCTTGGCCCGCACCCGCAGAGGCGATGAAATCTGTTCCACGGCGGTCAGGTTTAGGTCCTCCGCCCACAGGGTACGGGCGTAAAGCTCCCGCGCCTCTCCCAGAACCACCTGATTTTGCTGGGCGTCAATGGCTTTTACATACATAGGCTGGGGGAACGACAGGCCCAGCCCCTTGCGCTGGCCCACGGTGTAGTGGAAAATCCCCCTGTGCCGCCCGTAGACCTGCCCGCCGGTCCCCACAAAATCTCCGGGCAGGGGCTCCACTCCGGCAAAGCGTTGGATGAAGCCCGCGTAATCCCCGTCCGGCACAAAACAGATGTCCTGGCTCTCCCGGCGCCGGGCGTTGGCAAAGCCCGCCGCTTCCGCCAGCTCCCGGACCCGCGCCTTGCGCAGGCCCCCCAGGGGAAGCCACAGGCGGGCCAGCTGGGGCTGGGTCAGGGTGTATAAGAAGTAGCTCTGGTCCTTGTCCTGGTCCAGGCCCTTTTTCAGCAGCCAGCGGCCGGACGGGTCCTGTTCCACTCGGGCGTAATGGCCGGTAGCCAGGCGCTCCACGCCCAGCTCCTCCGCCCGGCGGAAGAGCTTCCCCAGCTTTACATACCGGTTGCAGTCAATGCAGGGGTTGGGCGTACGCCCGGAAAGATAAGCCGCCGCGAAGCGTTCCATCACCTCCCGCCGGAAGTCCTCCCCAAAGTTGAAGACATAAAAGGGCATGCCCAGCCTTTGGGCCACGGCCCGGGCCGCCTCCACGCTTTCCAGGGAGCAGCAGGCCTTTTCGCCGGCGTTTTCCAAAGCGTCCTCATTGGAAAACATCTTTAGGGTGACGCCCCAGGCTTCATAGCCCGCGTCCCGGGCTAAAAGGGCGGCGGCGCTGGAATCCACCCCGCCGCTCATGGCCACCAGAATCCGCTCCCGGCCGCTCATAGGGCCCCGCAGTCCAGACCCTGGCTGTGGGAGGCGAAAAAGCCCCGCAGCTTCTCCCGGATGGCCTCCGCGCCGCCGGAGGCGTTGCTTTCCACGTTGATGGGCAGAATGGGGTCGTGGACGGAAAGCCGCACTAAGAACCAGCCGTCCCCCTCCCCCGCCGGGAAGGAGACCCGGACGCCCTCGAAATTGTCCGGGGCAATGGCCCAGCCCTGGGCTCTGGCGTAGGCCTCCAGCTCTTCGACGGCCCGGTTTCCCCGGGCGCGGAAGTCCTCCTCCAAAATGGGAACCCGGACCTCAAGGGCCTCCGCGGGCTCCCGCAGGGGGGCCAGCAGGTCTTCCAAATCTTTGCCGTCCCGCTTCAGGGCGGCCATTTTTATGATGATTTTTGTGACCAGATAGGCCCCGTCGTCCAGAAAATAATTCTCCCGCAGGGCCGCGTGGCCGCTGGTCTCCATGGCCAGGGGGCAGTCCACGCCCAGGGCGTTCAGGCGAAGGGCCTCGTTGATGACGTTTTTATACCCCCGCTGGAACCGCCGGTGCACTCCGCCCAAAGTGGTCTCGATGTAGTCGTGGAGGCCGTCGGAGGTGATGGAGTCCGTGACCACCGTGCCGCCGGGCGCGTCCTCCAGGGCAATGGCGGAGGCAATAGCCACCAGCCGGTTCCGGTTGATCTCCCGGCCCTGCCGGTCCACCACCCCGGCCCGGTCCACGTCCGTGTCGAAGATGATTCCCAAGTCCGCCCCGGAGTCCACCACCATGCGGGAGGCGGACTCCATGGCCCCGGCGTTTTCCGGGTTGGGGATGTGGTTGGGGAAGCGGCCGTCCGGATCCAGGAACTGACTGCCGGACACATCCGCGCCCAAGGGGGCCAGCACCTGCCCGGCATAGAAGCCGCCCGCGCCGTTGCCCGCGTCCACCGCGATTTTGAACCCGGCCAAAGGGCGCTCATAGTCCGCTGCGCCAATGCCGGACTTGATGATCTCCCGCAGATGGGCGGCGTACTGTTCCATGTGGGTGCAGGGCGCGCAGGAGCCGCCAGCCGCCTCCGGGGGACAGGCCCCCCGCTGGGCCAGGTCCAGAATTTCCGCCACGTCCGGCCCATCCAGGCCGCCGTCCCTCGTAAAGAACTTCAGGCCGTTGCGGTGGTAGGGGTGGTGGCTGGCCGTCACCTGGACCGCGCAGTCGCAGGGCAGGTCCAGCACGGCCATGAACATGGAGGGGGTGGAGGCCAGGCCGCAGTCCAGGCATTGGGCCCCACGGGCGGTAAAGGCCCGGCTCAGCGCCGCCAAAATGCGGGGGCCGGAGAGCCGGGAGTCCCGGCCCAGGGCAATGGACAGCCGGCTGGCGGGCCTGCCCAGCCGCTTTTCGCACCAGCAGAGAAAGCCCAGGGCAATGGCCTCCACCACTGGGTCCGTCAGCTGGACGGGGCCTTCTTCTTTTGTCTCTATGGCGGTGCCGCGGACGTCGGTGCCGCTTTTCAGCTTGTGAAAATTCATATACGCCAACTCCTTTCCATCTGCCCTTATTGTATCAAAAACGGGCTGGAGATTCAATGGCCGTTTCCCACAAAAAGAAAGCTTTTGTGGGGAATGTTTCCGCACGAAGGGCGGAAAGGAAAGGAGCCCCATCGCCGCGTTGAACCAAGGGCGGGCGTACGGATGCTCCGTTTTTTTTTGCTCTTTTTCTCCCTCTTCACATTCCCATAATATTTCGTTTTGCTAAGTCCATGCTCCTGGCTCCGCCAGGGTCCCGGCGGTTTGCATAGGGGCTGTGCGTGATGAGGAAATCCTTTCGTGCGTGTTGGCGACGACTGGAAAGGGGATTCGCAAAAAACGCCAAAAAAAGCAGCCTTTCCGCAGCTTTTTCACAGCCTTGACAGACGGCTTCTTCCGCGCTATAATTCATGCTGGAGTAGCTCCGAAGTTTTGGAGCAAATATGAGGAAAGCCCTGATGAAATCCCCGCGTTCCGGGGGGTTCCTCCGGAATCCTTTGGACCGCGCCGGTTTGATCAGCCCTTTCTGAACGATCAAGAAAGGAAGTGCGCGATGAAGCAACACAAAAAGGGTTTGGCGTTGTGGCTGGCGGTCGTGGCCCTTCTGCTGGCCGGTTCCATTTTTGCCGGGTATCACGGCCGGACGGAAACCGTCCAAGAGGCCATGCGGGACGCGGTGCTGCACAATGTCAACCAAATTCAGTTCCTCGGAGGAAAGGCGGTCAACCCCGGCTTGGTCTCCGCGTTCCTTGTCACGGCGGTCCTTTTGCTGGCCGCTTTGCTGCTCCGAATCTTTGTCATTCCCAAGTTCCGCCTGGCGCCGGGAAAGTTCCAGCTGGCGCTGGAAACCGTGGTGGGCCTGTTCGACAACATGGCCAAAACCAACAGCCCCCACCGCAACGGTTTTTTGGGGGCCTACATCTTTATGGCCGGGGCCTACATCTTTGTGGGTACGCTCTTTGAGCTGCTGGGCCTGCAGGCCGTCACCATCGGGGGCCACCCCATTACTCTGCCCGCGCCCCTCTCCGACGTGAACGCGGCCATCGGCCTGGGGGTGCTGTCCTATCTGGTCATCCTCTCCGGCGGCATTGCCGGAAACGGCGTAAAGGGCATTGGCAAGGCGCTGAAGGAATTCTCCCTGCCCATCTCCATGAGCTTCCGCCTGTTTGGCGCGCTGCTCAGCGGCCTGCTGGTCACGGAGCTGGTCTATTACTTTGTCAACCTGAGCTTCATTCTGCCGGTGGTGGTGGGCGTTCTGTTCACGCTGCTCCACGCCATCATTCAGACCTACGTGCTCACCATGCTCACCGCCCTCTATTACGGGGAGGTCTCCGAGCAGGAGCACAAGGAAAAGGCCAAACCGGAAAAGGGCTGAGGCCTTGTTACACAGACAAAAGTCTAATTTTCAAACATACAACATAATAGGAGGACATTTACCATGAATAAAAAATCCCGCCGCATGAAGTTGATTTTTGCCCTGACCCTGGCTCTCTTCGTGGCCTTCGCCCTGGCGGCGCCCGCCCTGGCCGCCTCGGAGGGCGCGCCTGCCCCCGAGGCCGCTCAGGCGGATAACAGCCTGGGCCTCAAGGCCGTTGCAGCCGGCATTGCCGTAGGACTTGCCGCCGCGGGCGGCGCGGTAGGCATGGGCTTGGCTACCGCTAAGTCGGCGGAGGGCATCTCCCGCCAGCCCGAGGCGGAGGGAAAGATCCGCACCTCCCTGATGCTGGGCCTGGTCTTTATCGAGACCGCCATCATCTACGCCCTTTTGGTCGTCATTCTGATCATCTTCGTGCTTTAAACGGGGGTTTTCCCTGAGAGTCCTGTTTTGCAGAGCGAAAGGAGAGAAAACATCAAGTGCAGATCCCTTTGAATATTGACTGGCAGCAGATTCTGCTGCATTGGCTGAACCTGGCCATTCTCACCGGCGGACTCTATTTCCTCCTGTTCAAGCCGGTCAAGCAGTTTATGGAAAAGCGGGAGGCCCATTACCGCGAAATGGAAGAGCAGGCCGCGGGAAAGCTCCAGGAGGCGGAGCGCATCCAAGAGAGCTACCAGCAGAAGCTGGACCAGGCCGGGGAAGAGATCCACGCGGCCCGGCAGAAGGCCCAGCTGGCGGTGCAGCAGTCCGCCGAGGAGCAGCTGGCCCAGGCCCAGAAGCAGGCCAAGCAGATCGTGGCCCAGGCCCGGGCCCAGGCCGAGCATGCCAAGGAGCAGGCCATGAAGGAGTCGCAGCGGGAGCTGAAGAAGCTGGCCACAGAGGCGGCGGAGAAAATCGCCTTCCGGCCGGACGAGGACCCCTTCGACCAGTTTTTGAACCTGGCGGAGGGAGGCGGAGCGCATGAGGTCCGATAGGGGGCGCCTGAACGCGGTGCTGCACAGCGCCAAAGAGCCCAGCGCGGAGCAGTACGAGCGCTTCTCCCAGTTTTTGACCCAAACCTACCAGCGGGAGGTCCCCCTGGCCTGGGAGAAAGACCCTTCCATTAAGGAGGGCTTCCAGATGCAGGTGGGGTCCGATGTGTACGACTGGACCCTCCACGGCCGGATGCGCCAGTTCCAGGACTACCTGCGCCAGCTGCGGCCCGGGCAGGAGGACATCATCCCCCTGATGCGCCAGGCCGTGGACGACTGGAACCCCGCCGTGTCTCCGGAGGAGTTCGGCCAGGTGCTCACCGTGGACAACGAGATCGCCACGGTAGGCGGGCTGACCCACGCCCAGTATGGGGAGATTCTGGTGTTCTCCTCCGGCGTGAAGGGCATGGTCCAGGACCTGCGCCGGGACGACCTGAGCTGCATCCTCTTCGGCGACAGCGAGGAGATCACGGCGGGCAGCCCGGTGCGCCGCACCATGAAGACTGCCGCCATGCGGGTGGGCGAGGGCTTTTTGGGCCGGGTGGTGGACGCCCTGGGCATCCCCGTGGACGGCAAGGGCCACATCGAGGCGGAGACCCACAGGCCCATCGAGGCTCCCGCTCCGGGCATTTTGGACCGCCAGCCCGTGAACACCCCCATGGAGACCGGACTTTTGACCATCGACTCCATGTTCCCCATTGGCCGGGGCCAGCGGGAGCTGATCATCGGCGACCGGCAGACCGGCAAGACCGCCATTGCCCTGGACACTATTTTGAACCAGAAGGGAAAGAAAGTGGTGTGCGTCTACGTGGCCATTGGGCAGAAGTCCAGCTCTGTGGCCCAGATGGTGGAGAACCTGCGCCGCCGGGGGGCCATGGACTACACCTGCGTGGTCAGCGCCCCGGCGGGGGCCTCGGCGGCTTTGCAGTACATCGCCCCTTATGCGGGCTGCGCCCTGGCCGAATACTTTATGTATCAGGGCCGGGACGTGCTCATTGTGTACGACGACCTCTCCAAGCACGCCATCGCCTACCGGGCCCTGAGCCTGCTCTTGGAGCGCTCCCCGGGCCGTGAGGCCTACCCCGGCGATGTGTTCTACCTGCACTCCCGGCTGCTGGAGCGGGCGGCGCACCTTTCCGAGGAGCGGGGCGGCGGCAGCATGACGGCCCTGCCCATTGTGGAGACCCAGGCGGGGGACGTGTCCGCCTACATCCCCACCAACATCATCTCCATCACGGACGGCCAGATCTTCCTGGAGAGCGACCTGTTCTTCTCCGGCCAGCGGCCCGCGGTGAACGTGGGCCTGTCCGTTTCCCGCGTGGGCGGCGATGCCCAGACCAAGGCCATGAAGGCCGCCGCCGGGGCCATCCGCCTGGAGCTGGCCCAGTACCGGGAGATGGAGGTTTTCACCCAGTTTTCCAGCGACCTGGACGACGCCACCAAGCGGCAGCTCAGCTATGGCCAGGGGCTGATGCGCCTGCTGCGCCAGCCCCAGTACGCGCCCTTCGCCCACCATCAGCAGGTGGTCATTCTGGCCGCAGCCATGGCCCATGCCATGCAGGACGTCCCCCTTGGGGAGATGGACCGCTTCCGGGCGGGGCTTACCGCCTATGTGGAGGACCAGGCCCCGGACCTGTGCCGCCGGGTGGACCAGACCGGCCAGCTCTCGCAAGAGGACCGGGAGGAGATTGTGGCCCTCTCCCAGAAGTACCGGGAGGACTTCTTAAAGCAGAGAAAGCGTGGTGGCTGAGATGGCCGGGACCAAGGAGATCAAGACCCACATCGACAGCGTCCGGGAGACCCGGAAGATCACCAACGCCATGTACCTGATCGCTTCCACCAAGCTGCGCCGGGCCCGGCAGGACCTGGACAACACCCGGCCCTATTTCGAGGCCCTGCGGGGGGAGATCAAGCGCATCTTCCGCACGGCCCACGATGTGGACAGCCACTATTTCTATCCCCCCGAGGGGGCCGAGGGCCTGGACCGGGGCGCCTTCGGGTGCCTGGTCATCACGGCGGACAAGGGGCTGGCCGGGTCTTACAACCAGAACGCCATCAAGGAGGCCATGGCCCTTTTGGAGCGGCACCCGGACACCAAGCTCTTCGTGGTGGGGGAGTATGGGCGGCGGTTTTTCACCCAGCACCGGGTGCCCATTGAGCACAGCTTTTTGTACACGGCCCAAAACCCCACCATGGCCCGGGCCCGGGAGATCAGCGCCCTGCTGCTGGACGGCTTTGACCGGGGCGAGCTGACGAAAATTTTTGTGGTGTACACCGATATGGAGAGCAGCATGTCCTTTCGGGCCAGAAGCACCCGGCTGCTGCCTTTTCACCGCACCTATTTCGCGGACACCGCCCAGCACGAAAAGGCCGTGACCGAGGGCTTTGAGTTTTTGCCGGACGCCCGAGGCGTACTGAACAACATTATGCAGAGCTATGTTTCCGGGTTCATCTACAGCGCGCTGATCGACAGCTTTTGCTGTGAGCAGAACGCCCGCATGACAGCCATGGACAGCGCCAACACAAATGCGGAAAATCTCATGGGGGAGCTATCCCTCCAATACAACCGGGTCCGTCAGGCGGCCATTACCCAGGAGATCACCGAGGTCTCGGCGGGGGCCAGGGCCCAGCGTCAAAAGAAAGAAAGGTGAGGGCTTTGGAAAAAGGAATCATCGTGCAGATCTCCGGCCCTGTGGTGGACGTGGAGATCCAGGGCGGACGGCTGCCCCGGCTGCGGGAGGAGCTGACCGTGGAAAAGGACGGAACCGTGCGGGTCATGGAGGTGGCCCAGCACCTTTCCAGCACCACGGTGCGGTGCATCATGCTTTCCGCCAGCGAGGGCCTGGCCCGGGGCCTGGCCGTGGACGTGCCGGGGCACACCATTCAGGTGCCCGTGGGCACGGCCACCCTGGGCCGCATGTTCAACGTGCTGGGCCAGCCCATTGACGGCGAGGGCCCCGTGCCCGAGGGCACTCCCGTGCAGAGCATTTACCGGAATCCCCCCAGCTTTGAGGAGCAGAGCCCGGCGGTGGAGATTCTGGAGACGGGCATCAAGGTCATCGACCTTTTGGAACCCTACCCCCGGGGCGGCAAAATCGGCCTCTTCGGCGGCGCGGGCGTGGGCAAAACCGTGCTCATCCAGGAGCTGATCCACAATGTGGCCATGGAGCACGGCGGCTACTCCATCTTTACCGGCGTGGGCGAGCGCAGCCGGGAGGGCAACGACCTGTGGCGGGAGATGCGGGAAAGCGGCGTCAGCGACAAGACCGCCCTGGTCTTTGGCCAGATGAACGAGAGCCCCGGCGTGCGCATGCGGGTGGCCCTTTCGGGCCTGACCATGGCCGAGCATTTCCGGGACAAGGAGCACAAGGATGTGCTGCTCTTTATCGACAACATTTTCCGCTTTGTGCAGGCGGGCAGCGAGGTCTCCACCCTGCTGGGCCGCATGCCCTCCGCGGTGGGCTACCAGCCTACTCTGGCCAATGAGATGGGCGAGCTGCAGGAGCGGATCACCTCCACCAAAAGGGGCTCCGTCACCTCCGTGCAGGCGGTGTACGTGCCTGCCGACGACCTGACCGACCCGGCCACGGCCACCACCTTCGCCCACCTGGACGCCACCACGGTCTTGAGCCGGAAGATTTCCGAGCAGGGCATCTACCCGGCGGTAGACCCGCTGGCCTCTTCTTCCCGAATCCTGGAAGCGGACGTGGTGGGCGAGGAGCACTACCGCATTGCCCGCAAATGCCAGGAGATTCTGGAAAAATACAACGAGCTGCAGGACATCATCGCCATTTTGGGCATGGATGAGCTGAGCGAGGAGGACCAGAGGATCGTGGGCCGTGCCAGGCGGCTCCAGCGCTTCTTGGCCCAGCCCACCCATGTGGCGGAGAAGTTCACGGGCATCCCCGGTGTGTATGTGCCCCTGAAAGAGACCCTGGAGAGCTTTGGCAAGCTGGTGGACGGGGAGCTGGACCAGTACCCGGAGGCGGCCTTTTACAATGTGGGCGGCTGGCGGGACGTGGTGGCCAAGGCGGAAAAGCTGGAAGCGGGTGAGGCCTGATGGAGACCTTTCAGGTGCACATCTTGGCGGCGGACCACACCTTTTACGAGGGCCCCTGCGAGAGCCTGACCATCCCCACCTCCGATGGGGAGCACTGCATTCTGGCCCACCACAGCAGCATGATCGCGGCCATCCAGCCGGGGACCATGCGCTACCGGCTGCCGGGGGAGGAAAGCCGCCTGGCGGCGGTTTCCCCGGGCATGGTGAAGGTGGAGCAGAACGAGGTCCTGGTGCTGGTGGATTCGGCGGAGAGGCCGGAGGACATCGACGCCGCCCGAGCCCGCCGGGAGGCCGACGAGGCCAAGGAGGCCCTGCTGCAGCAGCGGAGCCGCCAGGAGCACAGGGTAGCCCAGGCCACCCTGGCCCGAGCGCTGAACCGGCTGCGGGTGAAATCGTCCTACTCCCACATGGAGCAATAATGGATCATTACGATATGGAAAAAGCGGCCCGTACTATGCGGGCCGCCTTTTTTCGTGGGAACAGATAGGGACAAGCAAGAATTCTATCGCTGTGCCCGCGATTCCTCATTCGTCCTTATTCCGGCGGAGCCGCGCGGCCTTTCAATCGATCTTTGCGCCGCCTGCCCGCGGTCCTTTGAAAAAAAGCCTACCATTTTGTGTCAATCCGTGGTATACTATATCCCGAACCCTGTATCAAAAAGCAAAAGCCCCAGAGGCTTTAGGAGGATAAAAACTATGTGTGGATTTGTAGGCTTTACCGGGGACCCCAACGAGGGGGTCCTGCACTCCATGGCGGATGCCATCTCCCACCGTGGCCCGGACGACGCGGACTATTATATGGACAACCAGGTCTCCCTGGGCTTCCGGCGGCTGTCCATCATCGACCTGGAGGGCGGCCGCCAGCCCATGCGCAACGAGGACGGCAGCAAGGTGCTGGTGTTTAACGGTGAAATTTACAACTATCAGGACATTCGAGAGGACCTGCTCCAGGCGGGCCATGTTTTCAAAACCGCCGCCGACAGCGAGGTGGTGCTGCACGGCTATGAGGAATACGGCCCGGCCCTGCTGAACCGGCTGCGGGGCATGTTCGCCTTTGTGATCTGGGACCAGGAGAAGGGGGAGCTCTTCGGGGCCCGGGACTTCTTCGGCATTAAGCCCCTGTACTATGCCCAAATGGGCGAAACCTTCCTGTTCGGCTCGGAGATCAAGGGCTTTCTGCCCCACCCGGCTTTCCGCAAGGAGCTGAACCTTAGGGCCCTGGAAAGCTACCTGAGCTTCCAGTATTCGCCCGGGCCGGAGACCTTTTTCCAGAACGTCTACAAGCTGCCCCCCGCCCACTCCTTCACCTACCGGGAGGGCAAGATGGAGCTGACCCGCTACTGGCTGCCGGAGTTTTGTGCGGAGGAGGACAAGAGCCTGGATTACTGGGTGGACGAGATCGAGAAGGTCTTCGACAACAGCGTGGAGGCCCACAAGATCAGCGACGTGGAGGTGGGCTCGTTCCTGAGCTCCGGGGTGGATTCCAGCTATGTGGCCTGCTCCGCCCATGTGGACAAAACCTTTACCGTGGGCTTTGACAACGGGGAGAAGTACAACGAGATCAGCTACGCCAAGGGGCTTTCCGAGCGGATCCCGGTGAAAAACATCAGCAAGGTGATCACCCCGGAGGAGTTCTGGGGGACCTTTTCGAAGATTCAGTACCACATGGACGAGCCTTTGGCCGACCCCTCCGCCGTGGCCCTCTACTTTGTATGCAACACCGCCAGCCAGCACCTAAAGGTGGTGCTCTCCGGCGAGGGCGCGGACGAGATTTTCGGCGGATACAACATCTACAAGGAGCCGCTGGCCTGCCCCTGGTATGATAAAATTCCCTTCCCCATCCGGCGGCTGATCGGCAAGATTGCCGGGGCCCTGCCCGCCCACCGGGGGCTGAACTTCCTGGTCCGCCGGGGCAAGCGGCTGGAAGAGCGCTTTATCGGCAACGCCTATATGTTCACGGAAAAGGGGCGGCGGGCCATTTTGAAAAACCCGGTGGGGGCTCCGGCTCCCGAAGACCTGGTAAAGCCCTATTATGACATGGTGAAGGACCAGGACCCGGTGACCAAAATGCAGTTTGTGGACCTGAACATGTGGATGGTGGGGGACATTCTGCTGAAAGCGGACAAGATGAGCATGGCAAACTCCCTGGAGCTGCGGGTGCCCTTTTTGGATAAAGAGGTCATGGCCCTGGCGGGGCGCATTCCCCAGCGCTACCGGGTGGACGGGGAGACCACCAAGCTGGCCATGCGCCGGGCCGCCCTGCGGCGTATGCCGGAGAAGTGGGCGGACAAGAAGAAGCTTGGCTTCCCGGTGCCCACCCGGGTGTGGCTCCGGCAGGACGAGTACTACGAAACGGTGAAAGCGGCCTTCACAGGCGAAACCGCGGAGAAGTTCTTCCACACCGAGAAGCTCATGAAGCTCCTGGACGACCACCGGGCGGGCAAGGCGGACAACAGCCGGCGGGTGTGGACCGTGTACGCCTTTTTGGTGTGGTATGGGGTGTTCTTTGAGGAAGAGAACAGCGTCCGCTGAGAATGCCTCTTTTGTGGAGCAATAAAATTGTAGAAGGGAAATGGTTTTATGCAGGAAATCATGATTCTTGGGACCTTCCATTTTCACAGCCCGGATAACGGAGACCGGTTCCATCAGGGGGCGGACATCCTTTCCCCCCAGCGGCAGCGGGAGGCTTTGCAGATGGTAGATGCCTTGGAGGCGTTCCAGCCTACTAAGATCGCGGTGGAGAGAAAGCCAGAGCACAGCGGCGAACTTTTGCGGCAATACCAAGGGTACGTCCAGGGCGGGGCGGAGCTGGCGGCGGGGGAGGTCCAGCAGATCGCCTTTCGTCTGGCCAAACGTCTGGGGCGTGAACAGCTGTACTGTGTGGACTGGAACGAGGCGGTGCCCCATGTGGGCAGCATCTTCCAGTGGATGGCGGACCATCCCTGTGCGCGCATTCAGGAACTGGACGGCAGGGCGGAGGCCTCCCATGCCGAAGAACAGTCGCATTTAGAGTCCTCCACGCTTCTGGAGCATTTTATCCTTTTGAACCAGCCCGCGCGCGCCCTGGAAGACCACAGGGCCTATCTGAACTATGCTCTGCTGGGGAACGCCCAGGACCCGGCCGGGGCGCAATGGGTGGCCCAGTATTGGTACTACCGTAATTTGCGGATCTGGAAAAACGTGATGGAGCTTTTCCAAGCGCCCGAGGAAAGGGTGCTGCTGCTCATAGGGGCGGGGCATCTGCATTATCTGCGGCAGACGTTCTCCGACGCGGGGCAGGTCCAGGTGGTCGACGCGGCGGATTTTCTCGCAAGGCAGGGAGAATAGTTCCACTGCCGCAAGAGGCCCAACCCTTCGCCAAAGGCGAAGCGTGGAAGAAGGAGGGCCAGGCAAATGCCTGGCCCTCCTTCTTCCACCGCCCGCTGAAAGCGGGCGGTGGGGCCGGGGTCTACAGCAGCACCACGCCCGCCTCTTTACACCGGTTCCGGGTCTCCTGGTCCCACAGGGAGGCCTGCACCTCGCCGATGTGGGCCTTGCCCAAAAGCAGCATACACAGGCGGCTCTGGCCAATGCCCCCGCCGATGGTCAAGGGCAGCTCCCCGGCCAGCAGCATTTTGTGGAAGGGCAGCTCCCGGCGGCTGTCGCAGCCGGCCTCCCGCAGTTGGCGGTCTAAAGACTCCCCATCCACCCGGACGCCCATGCTGCTGATTTCCAGCGCCAGCCCCAAAGGCTCGTGCCAGAAGAGCAGGTCGCCGTTCAGGTCCCAGTCGTCATAGTCCGGGGCCCGGCCGTCGTGGGGCTTTCCGCTTTTCAGCCTGCCGCCGATCTGCTGGATGAACGCCGTGGGGTGCTCCTTCACGAAGAGATTCTCCCGCTCCTTGGGAGAACGCTCCGGCCAGCGGTCTTCCAGCTCCTGTGCGGTGACAAAGGCCACATCCCGGCAAAGCTGGGTGGGCAGGTCTGAAAACTGCCACTGCAGTTCGTCCAAAGTGCCGCAGATGGCCGTGACGATCTTCCGCACCGTGTCCTGCAAAAAAGCCACGTTTCGGGATTCCCGGGCAATGACCTTTTCCCAGTCCCATTGGTCCACGTAGATGGAGTGAAGGTTATCCAGCTCCTCGTCCCGGCGGATGGCGTTCATGTCCGTGACCAGGCCGTTGCCCACAAAGAAGTCGTAGTCATGCAGGGCCAGGCGCTTCCACTTGGCCAGGGAGTGGACCACCTGGCCGGTTCCGCCCACGGCGGGAATGTCAAAGCCCACCGGGCGCTCCACACCGTTCAAGTCATCGTTTAGGCCCGTGGCCGGGTCTACGAAAAGCGGGGCGGTGACGCGCTTTAGATGCAGGGCGGCGCAAAGCTTCACCTGGAAGATGTTCTTAATCAGGCCAATGGCTTTCTGGGTATCGTAGAGCCCCAAAGAGGGGGAATAGTTTTGAGGGATGGTGGTCATAGAGCTTCACAGCCTTTCTATACATAAAATATGGGCCGGTTACATGGCGCCATTAATTCGCTTTGGATTTTCACCATATTTTTGCGACTTGGCGAAGCCAACGTCATAAGCAAAACGAGCGCTTCGCGCGAAGGGCGAAAACTCTTCATTGCTTTGCGAACATTATAGCACAAAAAATGCAATTTGTCCAGGGCGAAGCTGCATTTTGAGCTCACAAGACTACTGACGGCCAGTGAAGCCGGGGGCTAGAAAGCGTGGAAACCGCCCCTGTCCTTCGATCTTTTCCACCAGACCGGAATCTTCCCCGATTTTCCGTCATTTTTCGTGTGGCAAATCCGGACAATCTGTGTTATAATTTACGCAAAGCGTACATTTGGGACCGCCCGGCCCATGAAAGGCCTGGCTTTTCTCCTAAATCCCGGACAAGGAGGCCTCCATGCTCCCCTTCTTAAAAAAACACGTTGCCTGGTTCATTGACCGCACCCGGGCGGACCGGCTGGACTCTTCCGCCGCCCATGGGGCCTTCTTCCTTATCACCTCCTTTCTTCCTTTCCTGGCCTTTTTGCTTACCCTGATGCAGCGCATCCATTTCTCCTCCGGCCTTTCCATGGTGGAGGCGGCTCTGGATCAGCTTCCCGCCGTGTTTTCCTCCGCCCTCTCCGAGGTCATCCCCAACCCCATCGATTCCAGCGGCGTGCTGCCCGTGGCGGTGATCGCGGCGGTGTGGTCCTCCTCCATGGGCATGGTGGCGGTCATCAAGGGGCTGGACCAAATCTACGGCGGGAAAAAGGGCCGGAATCTGGTGGCCCTGCGGGCTATGGCGGTGGTCTATGTGCTCATGCTGGCCGTGGTGATTCTGGCCGCGGCCCTGCTGATGGTCTTCGGTTCCACCATCTACAAATTCCTTTTAGACCGCTGGCCCTTATTTGCCGCCCTGCTGATGAAATTTAAGTCCTGGATCAGCTTTATTCTGCTCTTCGGTTTTTTCACGCTGCTCTACAATTTCGTTCCCAAGCGCCGTATGAAGTTCCGGCACAATCTGGCCGGAGCGGCGTTTGGGGCGGGGGGCTGGGTGCTGTTCTCGTTCTTCTTCTCCCTGTTTGTGGAAAACTTCTCCAATTTTTCCCTCTATGGCAGCCTGGCCACCTTGGTGATTATGATGTTCTGGCTGTTCTTCTGTATGTATATTTTGTTTTTGGGCGGCGAGGTCAGCGTCTGGCTGGAAACCAGCGGCGTGAAGGAGGACCTGCGGGCCCTTCTGCGGGACTGGAAGAAGCCGAAATCCGCGGCCTCGGCCAAGAAGGGGAAGAGGAAGGGAAGCCCATGGAGATCTTAGATATCTATGACGCGCAGGGACGCTTGACAGGGCGTACCCATCAGAGGCATACGCCGCTGGAGGCCGGGGAATTCTGCCTGGCCGCCGTAGTTGTGATTTATAACCGAAGAGGGCAGATCCTCTGCACCCTGCGCAGTCCGGAAAAAGAGGTGCTTCCCAATACCTGGGAATGTCCCGGCGGGAGCGCGCTGGCCGGGGAGACAAGCCTGGAGGGGGCCTTGCGGGAGCTGCGGGAGGAGACAGGAATCGCGGCCAGCCCCCAGGAGATGCAATTTCTTTTGCGGGTTCGGGGCAATTTTTCGGATGGAGGCGAGCTTCTGGATCTGTACGCCCTGTGCCGGGACATTCCCGCGAGGGAGGTAAGGCTTCGGCCGGGAGAGACCGTAGACGCCCGGTGGTTCCCCCTGGACCAGTGGGAGAAAAAGGTCCGGGCCGGAGAGATCTGGGCGGGGGCCGGTACGGACGGTTTTTTCACGGCCATGCGGAAGCTGGCGGACGCCGCCGGCAAACCTATGGAAAAGGAGTGGTAATCATGGAACAGTGGGATATGTACGACGCAGAGGGGAACCGGACCGGCCGCACCATAGAGCGGGGCCAGCCCCAGGGGCCGGGGGAATACCACCTGGCGGTGACCATTGTGGTGGTCAGCTCCCGGCGGGAGGTGCTGTGCACCCTGCGCAGCATGGAAAAGAAGCAGATGCCCGGCGTGTGGGAGAACCCCGGCGGAGGCGTGCTGGCCGGGGAGGCCAGCCTGGAGGGCGCGGCGCGGGAGCTCCAGGAGGAGACCGGCCTTGCCGCCGCCCCGGAAGAGCTGGCGTTCCTCACCCGCCGCCGGTCGGAGGGCATGGGGGGAGAACCCTTTCTCATGGATGTTTACGGCCTGCGCCGGGACGCGGACCCTGCCGGCCTTGCGCTCCAGCCCGGCGAAGTGGACGGGGCCCGATGGTTCCCCATCGATGAATGGGAGCGAAAGGCCCGGGCCGGAGAGATTTTGGCCGGGGCCTACAGCGATGAATTTTTCGAAGCGGTGCGAAAACTGGCCGCGCAAGAACCTGTTTTATAACCCCACTCTCAATAAGGAGGAAAAAAGATGCCTGTAAAAGTAGGAATGATCAGCCTGGGCTGCGCAAAAAACCAGGTGGACGGCGAGGTCTTTATGGCCAAGCTCAAGGCGGCGGGCTTTGAGCTGGTGGACGACGTGGCCATGGCGGACGTGGCCATCGTCAACACCTGCGGCTTTATCGACAGCGCTAAAAAGGAGTCCATCGATGAGATTTTGGAGCTGGGCCTGCTGAAGAAGGAGGGCCGGATCAAAAAACTGGTGGCCACGGGATGCCTGGCGGAGCGCTACCAGGAGGAGATGCGCAAAGAAATCCCCGAGCTGGACGGCGTGCTGGGCATTGGGGCCAACGGGGACCCCGCCGCCTACATAAACCGGCTGCTGGAGGAAGGGGCCGTGGAGGCCTTTCCCCAAAAGGACAAGCTGCCTCTGTGCGGAGAGCGGGAGTTGACCACCCCCAGTTGGTCCGCCTACTTAAAAATTGCCGAGGGCTGCGACAACCGCTGCTCCTACTGCGCCATTCCCGATATCCGGGGCGGCTACCGGAGCCGTACCATGGAGAACATTGAGGAAGAGGCCCGGGCCCTGGCGGCGGACGGGGCCAGGGAGCTGGTGCT
The DNA here is from genome assembly GCA_948471095.1 of uncultured Oscillospiraceae bacterium. Taxonomy (GTDB): domain Bacteria; phylum Bacillota; class Clostridia; order Oscillospirales; family Acutalibacteraceae; genus Acutalibacter. The sequence goes on along the minus strand of CAOKRG010000023.1, from coordinate 6,339 downwards.
TATCGCCCAGGACACCACAAGATATGGAATCGACCTTTATGGGAAATATTCTCTGGCAGAGCTCCTCCGGAGGCTGTGTCAAATCGAGGGCGTCGCGTGGCTGCGGGTTCTGTACTGCTACCCGGACGCCATTACGGACGAGCTCTTAGACGTGATGGCCCAGGAGGAAAAGGTGCTGCCCTACATCGACCTGCCCCTGCAGCACTGCTCAGGCCCAGTGCTCAAGGCCATGAACCGCCGGGGAGACCGGGCCTCCCTGACAGCGCTGATTGAAAAGATCCGGGAGCGGGTGCCGGGGGTCGTTCTGCGCACCACGCTGATCACCGGCTTCCCCGGCGAGACCGGGGAGGACTTCACTCAGCTGGCGGAGTTTGTGAAGGAGGCGCGGTTCGACTGGCTGGGATGCTTTCCCTATTCCCAGGAGGAGGGCACTCCGGCGGCGGAGCTCCCGGACCAGGTGGACCAGGAGGAAAAGGAGCGCCGGGCGGAGATCATCATGGACGCCCAGATCGACATTATGGACCGGAAATGCCAGGACTATGTGGGCCGGACCCTCCCCGTGCTGGTGGAGGGCTTCGACCGGTACGCCGAGTGCTGGTTCGGCCGGTCCTATCTGAACGCCCCGGACGTGGACGGCAAGGTTTTCTTTACCGCAAACGGCAGGCGTCCGGCCCTGGGGCATTTCGTCAACGTGGAGATTGAGGATTGGATGAACGGCGACCTGACCGGCAGTTTGGTGGAATAGGAGGGGCTCTCGGATGAAAATGAACCTGCCCAATAAACTGACTCTGCTCCGGGTAGCGCTGGTGCCGGTGTTTATGGCGTTTGCCGCCGTCTCCCACTATGGGCGGGAGGACTTCAGCCCGCTGTGGTCCTTCACGGCGGGGGCGGTCTTCGCTATTGCCAGCCTGACGGATTTTCTGGACGGCTATCTGGCCCGAAAGAACAACCTGGTTACCGATTTTGGCAAATTTGCCGACCCCCTGGCGGACAAGATGCTGACCACCGCGGCCTTGATCTACATGGTGGTGGATGGCGTGTGCAGCCCGGTGGTGCTGGCCGTGGTGCTGTTCCGGGAGTTCGCCGTGGCGGGCGTCCGGATGCTGGCGGCGGCCGGGCAGAAGGTCATCGCCGCCAACATGTGGGGCAAGGTGAAGACCGTGCTGCAAATGCTCACCATCCTTTTCTTCTATTTTGCGGCGGCTCTCGCGGACCCCACGAATATTGGGGCGGTGCAGCTGGTCACCCAGGTTTTGTGCTGGGCGGTGGCGGCGGTCACGGTAATCTCCGGGGTCATTTACATCAAGGACAACTGGAACGCGGTGGGGGGCTGAACCCTGGAAGCTTTGGCCTGCCGGATTGGCCGCGCGGAGGACGGCGTCCTGCGCTTCCCGCGCCCCTGCAAACCGTGCCGTATTTTGCAAGAGGCGCGGCCTGCGCTTGCCCAAACAGGCCAGAGGAGGGGCGGCGTCTGCCGTCCCCCTTCCGTCTGCCTATTGAATTTCCCGTATATCTGTGCTAAAATATATAAAATCCCTCAAATCTGCCAGAGAAAGGAAACAAAAAAATGAACGACGTATTCGTGGAACGCATGGTCAAAAAGAAGATGGAGCCCATGGACATGCTCATAATCGCCGGTGTTCTTGCGGCCATTCTGGTGGTGTGCGTCATTGGCTTTGTGGTGGGCTTTCTCATCATCGCCTTTCCGATGCTGACCCTGCTTATTTGGGCTGGCGCCATTTTTGGCGGCTACAAACTCATCTCCATGCAAGTTTTGGAATATGAATACAGCCTGACCAATGGCTTCGTCACGGTAGATAAAATTTTGAACCGCTCCTCCCGGAAGCGCATGACCTCCTTTGAATGCGACACCTGCGAAGACATTGGCAAATACGCGGAGAGCGCGGCCCGGCTCAAGACACGCTCCTTTGACTCCCGAATCTATGCCACCCAGTTCCGGGACGGCCGGGACGCCTGGTACATGATTGTCCGCAGCGGTAAGACAGGGAAGACCCTGGTGGTGTTCGACCCGGACGAGGAGCTCTTGGACGCGGTGAAGAAGTTCATCCCCCGCTCGCTGAAATTCGAAAAGTTCGGCCGGAATGGATAAAGGCCAATTACCGAAACATTTTGGAAAGGCCCACGGGCTTTTGACGTGATGGGGAAACCCGCATGCCGAGGAGGTTTGGCATGCGGGTTTCCCATTCTTACGCTATTTTCTTGGCGCGGGAAAAGTCAATGGTCAGGTCCGGCGAGGCCACAATGTCCTTGCTGTTGGGGCTGCTGACATAATAGCTTTTGTCGCTGAACAGGGGATAGAAGAGGTACTGGTTTTGCAGATAGGATTCCAGCTCCCGGTAGGAGCTCAGGTCAAAGCTCAGGGAGTGGAGCATGGCGTCATATTCCGGGCTTTTCAGCAAAGCCGGGGTAGAGCTGCTCTCAAAGGCCTTAAGGGTTTGGTAGGGGATGGTCCCTCCGGCCCGCAGGGTGTAGATGGCGGCCTGGTAGTCCCCGGCTGCGATGCGCTCCTGGAATTCCGCGTCCGGCAGGGGCTGAATGTTGTAGGCGTTGCCCAGCTTGCTGTTCCAGCAGACCAGCAGCCCGTTGGCGATGTTGATGGACTCCTCATCGTCCGGGCAGATTACGGTGATGCTGGGCAGGGTTTTCTCCTTAAGGGCTTTTAGCAGCCCGGGAAGCACCTCGGTCATCACCTCGTCGTTCTGCTGGGCGAACATGGCGGCTCCGTCCGCGTAGTAATATTCGCCGCCCCAGCGGACGCAGTCGGCCATAATGCCCATAGCCTCCGCGCTGTTTTTATCCATGCGGCGGTCCAGCAGCTCCTGGCGGTCCAGGGTTTTGATGAAGACTTCCCGGATTTGGGGCTCCTTCAGCTTTTCCGACTCCGGGTTCAGCAGCAGGCCGGTCACGGCGTCGTCCAGCACCTGTATGCCGCAGCCCTGCCGGCCGGCCTCTTTGGCGGCGGTCTCGGTCAGGGAGGCGATGTCGTTTTGGCCGTTTACCAGGGCGGAAACCGGGTCGCTCAGGTACGCGTCGTCATAGTCCACCAAAAAGGTCAGTTTAGCCGGGGCCGTATCTTCGTACCCCCGGTACGTGCTGGAAGGCTCCAGCTCCACCTTTCGGGAGCCATAATCCGTGTTCCAGGCGTAGATGCTGGGGAAGGTGAAGGGGCCGTTGGTGATCAGGTACTCGGAAGAAAGGCCGTAGTGGCCGGCGCAGGACTCAAAATAAGCCTGGTTGCAGGGCATATAGTGGGCGCCGGCGGTCAGGGCGGGGAAGTCGGGGTAGCTTTTTTCCAGCTGTACCACCAGGGTGTGCTCGTCCACGGCCCACACGCCCAGCTGGGACGGATCCGCCTCCCCGTTATACACCGCGCGGGCTCCTTGAATAATAAAGAGGTCGTCCACCGACGGCGTGGCGGTCTCTGGGCGCAGGGCCCGCTGGATGGCGAAAAGAAAGTCGTTTGCGGTGACCGGGTCCCCGTTGCTCCACAGGGAGTCCTTATAGAGGTGAAAGGTAAACTGCGTGTAATTCTCATTGGAGCTCCACTTCCGGGCCGCGCCGGGCCGCACGTCTCCCTTGGCGTCGATGCGGCACAGGCCCTGGAACAGGGAGCTGATGACCAAATAGGAGGAGGACCGGGCGGCAATCTGGGGGTCCAGGGTGTCGATGTTTTGGGGCAGCAGGCAGGTAAAATCCATGTCCTCCTGGTAGGAGCTGCCGCAGGCGGGCAGAACGCTCAAAGCGCAGAGGACGCAGAGAACAAAGAGGGAGATTTTCTTCATATAAGCGCTCCTTTTTTCACAAAAAACGCGGCATATGCCGCGCTTTTCATTCTAAACTATTACTTCTGCGCCAAACGATAGGAAAAGAAGGTCGGGACTCATGACATTGGCTTCGCCAAGTCGTCCCGAAGGGGCCACGACTTCGCGGAGCGAACGTCGACGCCCCTGGACCGCGTATTTTCCCTACTTTTACCTGTTTCTTCAGTTGTGAATACAGGTTCTTACTTTCGGGCCTTGGCCCAACGGAGGCTTTAGGGCAACCTATTGCCAGCCGCCAAATAGAGGGCGTACCAGTCCTCCCGGGACAGGTCTACCTGGCAGGCGGTGCACAGGTCCGCAAGACGCTGGGTATTGGTGGTGCCGGCGATTACCTGCATCTTTGCCGGGTGGCGGAGAATCCAGGCGGCGGCAATGGCCTGCGTACTGGCCCCATACCGGCCCGCCATCTCCTGCAGCTTGGCGTTGAGCTCCGGAAATTTGGGGTTGTCCAGGAAAACGCCCTCGAAAAAGCCGTACTGGAAGGGCGACCAGGCCTGAATGGTCACGCCCTTCAGGCGGCAGTAATCCAGGACCTCGCCGTCCCGGTCGGCGGCATGGGGGAATTCCGTGTTGGCGCAGACGCCGTGGTCCACCAGGCCGGTGCACATCAGGCCGAACTGCATCTGGTTCACCGCCAGCTTTTGCTTCAAGGCGGACTGGAGCAGCTCCATCTGCCGGGCGGTAAAGTTGCTGACCCCGAAGCGCAGCACCTTGCCGCTGGCTTCCAGCTCGTCAAAAGCTTCGGCGACCTCCTCGGGCTCCATCAAAGCGTCCGGGCGGTGGAGGAGGAGTAGGTCCAGCCGGTCCGTGCCCAGGCGGCCAAGGATGCCCTCCACGCTTTTTACAATGTGCTCTTTGGAAAAGTCGTATTGGTTGGGCCGGATGCCGCACTTGCTCTGCAAGACCATGCGCTCCCGCAGGCCGGGCTCCGCCGCCAGCAGCTGGCCGAAAGCGGACTCGCACTGGCCCCCGCCGTAAATATCGGCGTGGTCGAAGAAGTTCAGCCCAGCGTCCAGGGCGGTGTGGATATGGCGGGACAAGGCGGGCTGGTCCAGCGAGGAAATGCGCATGCAGCCCAAGGCAATGGCGGAAGCTTTCAGCTCGCCGCCGATGTTAACATATTTCATATTTAAAGAATACCTCCGATCGATCTTAGGCCCCGCCCGCAACGCGAACCCGTGGCCCTTCCAGGCTCAGGACTCCCGCGCAGTGGGAACCGGAGAAGTCCTGGCCCCAGATCCGGCAGCCCTTCTCATAGAGCCGGGAAGTCAAGACCCCTGTGCCGAAGCCCACGTCCAGCACATCCGGAGCGCCCCGCTCCAGCACGGCCTGATAAATGGCGTTGAGGACTTTTTTATATCCCGCAAAGGGGTATGTGTCTGAAACATCAGAAAGGCCCACGGCGTCCTCGTAGCCGTCAGCCCACAGATCGAAACCATTCTGGTTGAGCATGAAGATTTTTCCTCCTAAAGACATGGTGGAAGAATCCACCGCTCCCTTTATGGGGACAGCAAAGCTGCCCCACCAGCGCCGTGAGGCAAAACGGCAGAATCTTCTTATTGAATGGAGCAGTCCAGATAGTGCTCCAGCTCTTCCTCGTCCTTTTTGTGGTCCAGGTAGAGCAGCAGCGCGGTGACGGAAGCGGCCACCGCCGCAATGGCGGTAATCACGCCTACCAGCAGGGTAAGCTTGGTTCCTTTTTTCATATCGTGCACCTCCGAATAATGTGGTTCGGCCCGGGCCCGCGGCAGAGAAAGGCCGGGGCGCCCGAAACGCTTTTATAAGAACATGATACTCAAAAAAGAGGGAAAAGTCAACCTTGATTTTATGAATTTTTTGCTAGAACAGGCTCAAGAAAGACAAAAGGCCCGGCGCCCGCAAAGGTGCGAGCCCCAAGCCCCAGCGGCAAAAGATACCGCGATACCGCGCAGGAACGGGAGACTAAGCTCCGGCGTTCAGCTTTCTGGCCAGAGCGGCCTTTTTCCGGGCGGCGTTGTTCTTATGCAGGATGCCCTTCGCGGCGGCCTGGTCTATCTTCTTCACAGCGGCGCGCACAGCGGCCTCACGGTCCCCGGCGTTGCTGTCAATGGCGGCGTTGGCTTTCTTGATCTGGGTCTTAAGCTGGGAATTGGCCGCTTTGTTCTTCAGGGTCTTCACAGCGATGACCTTTACGCGCTTTTTGGCGGACTTGATGTTTGGCAAGCGTAACACCTCCTCACCCATCGTGATACTACCTGATATCATAGCATACCCTGGCGAAAAATGCAAGCATTTTTACGGCGGAAAACCCTCTCGGGAGCGCCAAGGCTTTTTTGACATTAAGGGGGGATTCTTGTGTATTTGGCCAAATCCTCTACCATATATGGAGGAAAGGAATGCGCCTGAGCGGGCAAAAAGAGGCCCCGTTTCCATTTATATAATAGAAAAAACCTCCTGCTTCGGGAGAGGCATTCCCCGTACGGGCCCAAAGACTTACAAAAAAGTGTACTTTCCTGCA
>CAOKRG010000022.1 GCA_948471095.1 uncultured Oscillospiraceae bacterium | reverse complement strand
CCAGCTCTATCCGATCCATCCCATCCGAACGGCCTGCCGCCTCCGGCCCTGACGGATAGATTGATGGATGGGTCCTTGATATATCCGTTTTTGATTTTTTAGTTTTTAATGGATTAGTATTTAATTGTGCGGGATTTCCCTGTCCAGGTTCCCCCTGTTCAGGTTTTGCCTGTCCTGGATTTACCTGTCTTGGATTTTCCCGTTTAGGTGAATCCCCCTGTTTTTCAGCATTTACAGGCTTTTCATGGATCGTATACTCGATGTCTCCGAGCTGCCCGTTCCCATAGCGGAGGCGCTGCCTGGTGAGATACCCGTGCCGCTCCAGCTCTTTCAGGGCGGTGGTGATCGAATCCACACCGTCCTTACAGATATGGGCGAGCCCCTTTGTGGTATAGTCCCAATCTTCCGGCAGCGACAGCATGAGCGAGAGAAGCCCCTTTGCCTTTAAGGACAGTTCCGTATTGCGCAGGTGGTGGTTGCACATGATCGTGAAGTCCTTTGTTTTTTCTACCCGGAATACAGCCATAACAAAAACCTCCTTCCTTTCCCTCCGGGCTACAAGGCGCGGTCCCTGCGGTCATAGTGGAGATGCCCGCCTGAGACCTTCGCATGGTTTTTCAGTTTGACTTCGCCCCGTTCCTGGCTGTCTAAGAATTTCTGATAGCCGGCATCCGTAAGGAACAGGCGCATCTTATCGCCCTTATCGCCGACAGGAGAATTATAAGACAGCACGTTGAAGATGATCATGTGCCGTACCTCTGGGGCAAAGCGTTCCAGGGCCATGATGTCATGCCCTTTCAATTTTTCCGCGCCGGATCGCTGCCTGGCCTCCGCAATCTTTTCCCCAATCGTCCGGGGCGGGTAGGGCAGGAGGTAATTCTTCTGAATATCCCGCACGATGTCCATGCACTCGTCATCCGTCAGGACGCGCAGCTTTGCCATCAGACTTTCCGCTGCCTTCCGCTGTTCAGGGTCCTTTGTGTACCGGGCAGCCATGTGGAGCTCGTTCAGGACTTTGTATTGATAGTCGCCCTCAACCTGAAACAGCAGCCGTTTTTCCATTTCGTTTAATTCCATGTGAATCTCCTTTCTCTTGAAAATGGGTATAAAAAAAGGGCGCCCACCTATAAAAGTGAAACGCCCACGGCAACCAGCGGTCAGGCAATACACCGGACCGCTGGCACTATTAAATTTTGTCGTTAATGAAACAGCCTCCTTTTTTCGATATTTTTCTCGTCAGATTTCAACTTGGAAAAGGAATTGAATAAATGACGGCAAACGCTCAAACCCCTTGAAAATAAAGGCTTTTTCCGTTTGTCGTTATTATACCGTAACGGCACAGCCACGCCAGCCTGTTGGTGGAGATGGGTTTCTCCCCGCTGCTGATCGCGGAGCGGCTCGGACACGAGAAGGTGCAGACCACGATGGACACATACAGCCACCTGTACCCCAACAAGCAGGTGGAGGTAGCCAGACAGCTTGACGGCATTATGCCGTGAGCCTCTGGCTACAAAAATCGCTGCAAATGTAGCCAATTTGTAGCCACTAAAAAAGAAAAATCCTGAAAAACGCTGTATTACCAACGCTTTTCAGGATTCAGAAAACACTAAATATTTATTCCCACTCAATAGTAGCCGGCGGCTTGGAGGTGATGTCGTATACCACCCGCGTCACGCCTGATACTTCGTTGACAATGCGGTTGGAAACCGTGCCCAGTAGCTCATAGGGCAGATGCACCCAGTCGGCGGTCATAAAGTCGCTGGTGTTGACCGCCCGCAGGGCGATGGTCTCCCCATAGCTGCGCCCGTCGCCCATGACGCCCACGCTCTTGACGCCGGTCAGCACCGCAAAATATTGGCCGATCTCCCGGTCCAGCCCGCACTTCGCCACTTCCTCCCGGAAGATCGCATCGGCCTCCTGTAGCGTGGCCGCCCGTTCCTGGGTCACTTCGCCAATGATCCGTACCGCCAGGCCCGGTCCCGGGAAGGGCTGCCGCCATACCAGCGCCTCGGGGATGCCCAGCTCAATGCCTACCCGCCGCACCTCGTCCTTGAACAGGTCCCGCAGGGGCTCCACCAGCCCCTCGAAGCCGATGTCCTCCGGCAGTCCGCCCACGTTGTGGTGGGACTTGATCACCGCCGCCTGGCCCGTGCCGCTTTCCACCACGTCCGGGTAGATGGTCCCCTGGCAGAGGAAGTCCATCTTCCCCAGCTTGGACGATTCTTCCTCGAACACCCGAATGAACTCCTCGCCGATGATCTTCCGCTTACGTTCCGGCTCGGTTACGCCGGCCAGTTTGCCTAAGAAGCGCTCCGCCGCGTTCACACGGATGATGTTCATGTCAAATTCCTGGCGGAACACCCGTTCCACCAGGCCGCCCTCACCCTTGCGGAGCAGGCCGTGGTCAACGAAGATGCAGGTCAGGTTTTTGCCAATGGCCCGGTGGACCAGCATGGCCGCTACCGAGGAATCCACCCCGCCGGAAAGGGCGCAGAGCACCTTCTTCCCGCCGATGCGCTCCCGCAGCGCCTCCACCGCTTCCTGGGCGAAAGATCCCATTTCCCAGTCCCCGGCGCAGCCGCACACATCATACAGAAAATTTTTCAGCATCTGATTGCCATATTCCGTATGGGCCACCTCCGGATGGAACTGTACCGCGTACAGCTTTTTCTCCCGGTTCTCCATAGCGGCCACCGGGCACCCGGCGCTGCTGGCACAGGCGGAGAATCCTTCCGGCAGCTGGCCGACCGCGTCGTTGTGGCTCATCCAGGTGACGCTGTCCGGTACCTGGGAGAAGAGGGGGGAGGACGAGACAAAGCTCGTGCCGGTTTTGCCAAACTCCGGGGCCCCGGCAGACTGGACTTTGCCCCCCAGCAGATGGGCCATCACCTGGGCGCCATAGCAGATGCCCAGCACGGGCAGGCCCAGCTGGAAGAGCTCGGGACTGCATAGGGGCGCGTCAGGGGCATAAACGCTGCCGGGCCCGCCGGTGAAGATTACGCCCTGATAGCGGGCCAGCTCCTGCGGAGGGGTGTGGTAGGGCTTGATCTCACAGTAAACCTTTAGGTCCCGAACCCGGCGGGCGATAAGCTGGGCGTACTGCCCGCCGAAATCCAACACGACGACGGCCTGATGGTTTTGGGGCGTTGGCATAAGAGGACACGACCTTTCCGCGCTTTTTTCTAAAATAATAGTATAATTATCCAGGGTTGTCAAGAGGGGATTGCGCTGGGAGCGCCCGGCACACAGTCCGGTTCCGCCAGCGCCAGGACCAGCTCGCAGCGTTCCGCCAGAGAGAAGGCCTCAAAATACCGTTCTTCCATGGGGATCCACCTGTCGCGAAAGGCCTTTAGCCCCTCCGGGCCGTTGCGGGCGGCAATGCGCCGCAGCTGCTCTTCCGGGTCCACCGTCAGGAAAACGTGCAGCCCGTAGGCCTCCCAGAGGGCGGGATGGCAGCTGTAGGAGCCCTCCGCCAACACCACCGGCGCCGGGTCCAGGCGCAGGGACTCCCTCAAGCTCTGGGAGCGGCAGTCAAAGGGGCGGTACACCGCCGCGCGGCCCTCTTGCAGGGGCAGCAGCACCTCCTCCCAAAAGCGCTCCCGGTCCACGTTGCCCCCAGGCTCCGCCAGACGCTCCGGTGAGCGCTGCTCCGGGCGCAGGAAAAAGTGGTCCATGTGAACCACGGGCCAGCCGTTCCGGCGCTGGAGATAAGCGGCCAAGGTGCTTTTTCCCGCGGCGCAGCGCCCGTCTATGGCCACACGCAGGGGGGCTTGGCCAGCGCGGCGCTCCACGGCCTCTGTAACGGCCTGGGCGGCGGCCTCCAGGTCAAGCGTTGGCGTCTTCATGGGTCTTGTCCCGGCTCGTGCGGAAGGGCACCAGTCCGGTGCGGTCCAGGGCCAGCATGATGGCGGGGACCAGGATGAGCTGGGCCAGGATGCCGGGAATGGCGTTGAGAAAAGCGCCGGCCAGGAACATCTGGAAGGTGAAGGCCCCGCCGGTAAGGCCCAGCTGCAAGGTCTGCACCAGGCCCCACACCACCCGGCCAGCCAGCATGGCCAGCACCAGGCAGCGGTACAGGGCCAGCAGGCAGTGCCAGCGGGAACGGCTGTAAAGCAGGCCGATCACCAGGCCGTAAGCCATCAGCTCAAAGGCCATGGCAGTGGCGGCGGGGAAGAAGGCGGGCGCGCCGAACAGCATGGAGCGCAGCAGGGGCAGAACAAAGCCTACAACAGCGCCCCGCTGCCAGCCGCAGATCAGGCCGCAGAGAAGCACGGGGATGTGCATGGGCAGAAGCATTTTTCCGATCTGGGGGATCTGTCCGGTCAGGAAGGGCAGGACCAGCCCCAAAGCCAGAAAGAAAGCGGGCAGGACCAAGGATTTCGATACAGGTTTCACAGTTCATTCCTCCGTGATGGTATTTGCCGGGACAAGGTCCGGCGGTCCCTCTATTATAACCTTTGGAGCGCCCTCCATGTCAAGTGCTTTTTTTGGCGGGCGCCCAGGGCAAAGGCCAGCCGCCCTACTTCAAAAGCAGACGGGTCTCCCCAGGGTTCAAAGTGGGAAGCCAGCCCTTGATTCTCTTGTGCCGCAGGGAGCCGCGCACCATGTCCCGCAGCACCACGCCCTGGTTGCAGCCGTGGATCACGCGCAGCTCGGCCACGCTTTCCGGGGCATGGTCCAGCCAGCTGAGCAGCAGGTCCTGGGCGGCGGCTTCATACAGGCCGTGCAGGTCCACGGTCATCACATTGCCTTGGCGGCGAAAGCGCATAGGAGATCGTTCCTTTCCAAAAAGATAATCTCTATTTGTCAGATATACCAAATTTATAGCATGTCTGGCCAGGGCTGTCAAGAGAAAAGCGCAGGAGATCTCTGAAAAGATGCACAGAGATTTTGGGAAAGATTTGTCACGATTCACGGCTTGACCTTAAGTTGACTCCAAATAGTATAATGAAAAGCGCCGGGACCAGTCCGGGCTGGGGCGGCAGAAACGATAGGGACGGGAAGGGATGCAGATTGACTATAAAAGAAGTGAGCGAACAGTACGGCATCACACAGGACACCCTGCGGTACTATGAGCGGGCGGGGATGATTCCTCGGGTGACCCGTTCCGCCTCCGGCCACCGGGACTACCAGCCGGAGGACCTGGCCTGGGTGGAGCTGGCCAAATGCCTGCGGGGCGCGGGCCTGACGGTGGAGGCCATTGTGGACTATGTGCGGCTCTACCAGCAGGGGGCGGAGACGGTTCCCGCCCGGCTGGAGCTGCTGCGCCGCCAGCGGGAGGCCCTTCTGGACCAGCGGCGGCAGATCGAGGCGGCCCTGGCCCGGCTGGACCATAAGATTCGGTGGCATCAGGACCAGGCGGCGGGGAGCGGCGGAACTTGACGGCAGCGGCGCACGAGGGCCGCTTGAAGGCTCCGCGCGCGGCTGCCCGGCATGGGGGCTCGTCCATACAGTTGCCCCCACCGCCGGGCAGGGCTTGCAATTTCCCGGTTTTTTCATTATAATGAGAGGAAAATGGGGAAAAGGGGAGTCTCAATGAAAAAACTGATTACATTTCTCTATGCGGCGCTGGCGGGGGTCGCCATTTCCATTGGCGGGGCGGTCAATTTGGCCAGCGACAGCAAGCCGGTGGGGGCGGCGCTGTTTTCTGTGGGCCTGTTCGCGGTGTGCACGTTAGGGTTGAACCTGTTTACGGGCAAGGTCTGCTATGTGTTCGACAACCCGCCCGCTTATGCCGGGGACTGCGCCCTCATCTGGCTGGGCAACCTGGCGGGCGCGGTGCTGGCGGGCCAGGCCCTGCGGTTGACCCGCCTGTCCGGAGCGGTGGAAAAGGCGGCGGACCTAAGCCGGACCAAGCTGGAGGACGGGCCTGGCAGCATCTTCCTCCTGGCGCTTTTTTGCAATATTTTGATCTATTTCGCGGTGGAAAGCTATAAAAACAACCCCCACCAGCTGGGAAAGTACCTGGGGCTCTTTTTGGGGGTCGCGGTATTTGTGGCCGCGGGCTTTGAGCACTGCGTGGCCAATATGTTTTACTTTACCGCCGGCGGCGCCTGGAGCGCCCACGCGGCCTGGTACATGGTCCTTATGACTTTGGGCAACGCGGCGGGCGGGGTTGTTTTCCCCCTGTGCGCAAAGCTGAAACGGCGGTACGGCTGAGGGGCCATGCGCCGCTGCCGGGCGGCTTCGGACAGATTGGGGCCGGCCTGGCAAAAAAGAAAAGAAGCGGGCGTTCCAAAAGCGGAGGCCCGCTTTTTGCTGGGCAAAAGCGCCTTTCCACAGCCCGTCCTGATGGGAGGAGCCCCGGGATTCGCGGGAAGTGGTTTCTATTCAATCACAATGCCCAAGCTGTACAGCAGGCTGGTTACCTCCGGATAGCGGAAGCGGGCCCCTTTCAGCTTGTTTGTCAGCGCGTCCACCTTGTAGCCGGAGGCCCCCCGGAAGTCCGCTTTCCGCAGGTCGCAGCGGAAGAACTCGGTGCCCTCCAAGGGACAGCCGGAAAAATCGCTTTCCGCCAGGTTGCAGTCCGCGAACAGGGAGCCCGTTACCTGGGACCCGGCAAAGGAGAATTTCCGCAGGGGGACTTCCGTGAAAAAATTGTACTTTAGCTTGCAGCTCTCAATTTTGTCCAAGGGCTCGCCAAAGCCGTTCATGGGCAGCAGCAGGCTCCAGTTCACATTGGTCAGCTCGCAGCGGTCCAGCTCCAAAAAGCGGACTTCGGACTGCTCGCAGGCTGGCTCGAAAATCTTGCAGCCGGTAAACCGGCACTCGGAAAAGGAGCAGTGGGAGAGGCGGCAGCGCTCAAAGGTACAGTCCAGAAATTGGCAGTCCACAAAGCGCAGGCCCTGCCAGACCTTTTCCACAAAGCTGAGGTTCTCGAAAACCTCCCCCTCAAAGTATGAAGCCTCCATGGCGTCCTCCTTCGTCATCAAAGATATTCCGATTCTGGGAATTCCGCCTTTGCCGCGGCCCAGTCGTAATTCCGCAGCTCGCCCCGGCATTCCAGGGCCGGATAGTCCCACTGGCGCAGCACCTCAAAGGCCCCGACGGCCACGGAATTGGCCAGGTTCAGGCTTCGCGCGCCGCCCAGCATGGGGATGCGCACACAGCGCTCCGGATGCCGGAAGAGCAGGTCCTCGGGCAGTCCGGCGGATTCCTTACCGAAAAACAGATAGCAGCCGTCCGGGTAAACCGGGTCCGAGTGGCGCAGCCGGGCCTTGGTGGAGAAAAAGAAAAAATTGCCAGTGTTTTTTTGGAAAAACTCGGAGAGGCTATCGTATTGAAAGAGGGAGAGAAAGCGCCAGTAATCCAGTCCGGCATGGCGGAGCTTTTTGTCGTCGGGCCGAAACCCCATGGGGCCCACCAGATGGAGGGCCGCGCCGGTTACGGCGCAAGTGCGGGCGATGTTGCCGGTGTTTTGAGGGATTTCCGGCTCCACAAGGACAATGTTGAGAGAAGGCATAGCATCACCTAAAATTTAAATTATTACTCTGACAGCTAAAAGTAAGCAATGTGCGCGGTCCAGGTGCGTTAGGCACCTGGCGGATTCTTAAGGCAGAGCCTTAAGCCGCCGGAGGCCAAACCGTACAAAAAGGGCCGTAGGCCCCCTTCGGGACGCAGTCCCGACCCCGGCATTGGCAGAGTCTTACAAAACCACCCCGAAAAAGCCAGCACCAGCCCCCAACGCCGCAGAACTGCCCATTGCCGGAATCCCCCACGAATAAACCCCCAAGGAGGCGGGAAAAATGACCCTGACAGCAGTCTTCAAGCTGCTTCATTTACTCATGATACTCGGGAGGTGTCACGCAATGTACAAGCAGACCATGAACGTTGCCAAAGGCGTGGGCATGGGCATCTTGGCGGGCGCGGCCGTGGCGGCGCTGAGCACCAAGGCCATGACCGGCAGCCACCGCAAGGCGGCCCACATGAAGAAGAACGCCAGCAAGGCCATCCACACGGTGGGAAACCTCATCGGGGATATGGAGAAGATCCTCAAGTGAGGACGGCGTAAAGGCGGGGCGGGGAGCGGCAGGCTTCCCGCTTTTTCTATTGCTCCCACTCTGGCCCGGAGAGCTTCTGGTATAGAATTCCCTCGTAATATTTGCCGTCCCGAAACTCTCCGTCAAAGACCACGCCGCCGTTTTCATCAAACTGGGTGCCGTGGCCGTGGCGTTTGCCGTTCTGCCAGCTTCCATAGTAAAGGAGCCGCCCCTCCCGGTCAAAGGCCGAGCCCAGGCCCGTGGCCTCGCCGCCGGACCACTGGCCCACAAACACCGTGCCGTCCTGGCCGTTGATGACCACCCCGGCCCCTTCCTTTTTGCCGTTTTCCACCCGGCCGCCGTAGCGCAGGCCGCCCTGGGCGTCGAACAGAGCCACCAGCCCGTCCGGCTGGCCGTTGGACCAGCGGGCCACATGCATGGCGTGGTCGCTGTCCCGAAAGGATACCCCGGGGCCGTCCCGGCGGTCGTCCTTCCAGAACCCGGCATAACATAGGGCCCCGTCCTTATAATAATGGGCCCCAAAGCCATGGCGCTTTCCGTCCAGATAATCTCCCTCGTACGACGTAAGGCCGTTGGCCTGCTGGGTGCGGCCCCGGCCGGTCAGAGGTCCGGCAAGGCCCTTGCCCGGCTCTTCGGAGTTGTTCTCCGGCTCCGCCGCCAGCTGGGCCTCCGCCAGGATTTCTTCCAGCGTTCCGTCCGGCCCGGAGGCGGACCCCTGAAAGGCTTGGCCCGCTGTTTCGGGGCTGGGGAGGCTCTTTTCTGATTCCTCCTCCGGGGCGGCTTGGGCGGGAAAAGCCTCCTCCGCAGGC
This sequence comes from uncultured Oscillospiraceae bacterium, assembly GCA_948471095.1. Lineage (GTDB taxonomy): Bacteria > Bacillota > Clostridia > Oscillospirales > Acutalibacteraceae > Acutalibacter. The sequence continues at coordinate 33,198 of CAOKRG010000022.1, read as the reverse complement.
GGCTCTTCCCAGGCAGAGTCCGGCGGGGCTGGGGCGGGCTCCAAGGCGGCTTCGGGCTCCTCAGCCTCCCGGCCGGGGCGCTCCTTTTCCGGGCCCTCCGGGGCGGCGTGGGACGCGGGAAGAGGGGAGGAGGGCTCGATTTTGGCGTATTCCTCCAGGCTGGTAAAGGTGACGTTGGCGCCGCCGTCCTCCACCAGCTTTCCCTCCTTGATCTCCCAGGCGGGCATCAGCACCATGGAGCCGCCAGTCTCGTTGGCGGCGGCTTCCTCCCGGGCCCTGGCCTGGCTTTGGGGGCAGCAGCAAAGCTCCCCCTTGGTGGTGAGAAGCACCAGCAGGGGCGGGCCCAGCCGGGCGTCTGTAACGCTCTGCTCCGCCGTGCCGGACTGGTAAGGGGCGGGGTAAAGAGGGCTGCTGTGGAAGTCCTTTCGCTGGTTGTCCCAGTCCAGCCGGTCCACCAGGCCGGGGCCCTGGCTTAAGGCAAAGACCACCCGGGGCACCGAGGAATTCCAGGGCTCGTAATATTCGCTTTTCTGCCAGCGCTGCTCCTCATCGAAATAGACACGGCTGACAATGGCCCCGTGCAGATCCCGGACCACCACCAGCCAGCCTTCGTCCGTGCGGAAGGCCTCTTCCAGGGTGACGCCGCCCCCGGCGGCTCCAACGGCTCTTTTCTCCCAGAACATGCTCCGGCGGGCAATGCGGCCCTTCAGCCTGCCGGAAAACCCCTTTACGGTGGAGGCTTTCCCCGCCCGCACCGGCTTGCGGCCATTGGTGAGGAATTCCCGCCGCGCCAAGGCCAGCTCTCCCCGCAGGCCGTCCAGCCCCTCCCGCAGGGGGAAGCAGACCCAGCAGACGTCAAAATTTTTTTCCATACCCTCGCTCCCTTGGTCTTACAGAATAAAAGCCCAGATAAGAATCTCAAACGTGTTAAGCCCATTATACCACACCTGCGGTGGGCAACACGCGACATTGGGCTGCTTACTGAGCAGGATTTTTTGCCCGCGAGCGGGCCATCTGCGGCTATTATACCATAAGCGGCCCCGTTTCACAATATCTGTTTGTACGTGGGAGCGGCGCGCTTTCAAAAGAAGAAGGCTGGCTTAGGAAAAGTTTCGTCCTTCACGCCTGCCGGGCCGGTAGACGCGCCCCCTTTCAGTGCTTCCATACTCGATCTTATCGTTAACACTGTTCAAAAGAGGTAGACTTCTTTTGAAGCAGGCGGCGTAGCTGCCCAGCTTAAATTACATACTAGACCGCTGCATTTTCCCATTCCCTATGTTTACAAAAAGGAGGGGCGGCGCCCTGGCGCTGCCCCTCCCCAAAAATTCTTCTGTACGATAAAAACGATGAGGCTTACCCCCGCTTCAGGCGGAATTTCCGGGTCTGGTCCTGCAGCAGCCGGACCTGGTCGAAGAGCTCGGAGCTCACCGCGGCGGACTCCTCGCTGCTGGCGGAGTTCATCTGGATGACGGAGGAAATCTGCCCCACGCCCTCGGTGACCTGTATAATGGAATCGGCCTCGCTGCGCACCGCGTCCGCGATGGTGCCGATGTCCCTGTTGGACCGGGTCACCAGATCCAAGGTCTTCTTCAGGGCCTCAGAGACCTGGGCCACAATTTCGCTGCCGTCCTTGGTAGCCTCCACAGAGTTCTCGATGAGCTCCTTGGTGGCCTTTGCCGCCTGGTCGGACTGGGCCGCCAGGTTGCGCACCTCGTCCGCCACAACGGCGAAGCCCTGGCCCGCGGTCCCGGCCCGGGCGGCTTCCACGGCGGCGTTCAAGGCCAGGATATTGGTCTGGAACGCGATGTTTTCAATGGTGGAGATGATCTGCCCGATCTGCTGGGAGGTGTCGCTGATCTGTCCCATGGCGGAAACCATCCGCTCCATCAGCTCCTCGCTGGCGGCAACCTGTTCGCCGGTCAGGCGGGCGTGCTCCTGGGCGCCGGAGGCGGTCTTGACGTTTTCGGCGGCGCTGCGGGAGATTTCATCCAGCGTGGCATGCATCTCCTCCACGGAAGAGGCCTGCTCGGTGGCGCCCTGGGCCAAGGCCTGAGAGCTGCTGGAGAGCTGGTCCGCGTTGCCGGAAATGTGCTGCTCCGCCTGGGCGATCTGCGCCAGGGTGGAGGAGAGCGTGACGGTCAGGCTGTCGATCGAGGTCTGGATGGTGTGAAAGTCGCCGATAAAGGTGGAAGAGGTGGCCACGTCGAAGTTGCCCTGGGAGAGCTCGCTCATAACGCGGTTGATGTCCGCCACGTAGCCGTGGATCAGGCTCATGGAATCCCGCAGGGTCCGGGACAGGTCGCCCAACTCATCGGCAGAGTCGTAAGTAAGCTCCAGGTCCAGGCGCCCCTCCTGAATGGGGCGGCTGCTCTCCGTAATGCGGATGATGGGCCGCACCACTTTATGAAGCACGTACAGCACCAGGCTGATCAGGCAGGCCAGGGCCAGAATCAGGCAGACCAGGGAGGTCAGGTGCATGATGAGGATGGTCGTCTCCAGCTTTTCCTGGCTCTCGGCGGTCAGGGACGCGCCGCGCTCGATGACCTGGTCCAGCAGGCCTACCAGCGTGCCCAGGTTGCCCTGGATCGTCTCCTGGAAGTAGGCCTGGGCGTCCTTCGGGTCGGTTTTCAGCTGCTCCAGCACCTGGGTGGCGGAGGCGTGCAGCTCCTTGTGCAAGGGCTCCAGCTTCTCCCGCAGGGCGAGGACCTCGGCGTCCTCGGTTCCGGCCTCTCCATACAGCCACTGGCCCAGCACGCAGGTGGTGGGGTCGATGCTGCCGGAAAACTCGGTTCCGGCATAGAGGGCGTTGCTCAGGTTGGAGGCCCACTTATAATGGGCGGCCTCGGCCCGCTGGGCCCGGTCCAGCAGGGTGTTGGCCTGGGCGGCAGATGCCTGGGTGGCCTCGATGCGGAAAATGTTAAACGTGATCATGAAGCTGAATAACAGCGTGGAGGCCAGCACGGCGGCCACCCGAATCCATACCATGGTGTTGATGCTCTTGCGCATAGTCTAATAGTATCCTTTCTCGCCGATGCTCCGCAGCCGGGCGGTCCGGAGGGCGGAAGGAAGGGCTGCCCCACAGAGAAGAGCGGGTCCCGGCCGGTAAGGGAGGCATCGTTTTTATTCCCATTATACACGAAGGGCCCGAGAAATGCAACGGGGTAGAAAATATTTTTCAAAAGACTCCCGCCAGGAAAGAAAAAAGGTGGAGAACCCGCGAAAAAAAGCTTTTATTTGCGTCCGGCTTGTGGTAAAATAGGAGGGCGCAAGGGAAATGGAAGAAAGCGCCGCCTGGGCCACGAGAGGCCGCCGTTGGGCCAAAGGCCGGCATATTGCGGATACATAAGGAATCAAGCGCAAGATACTGCGTGGAAAGGATGACAGCTGTGGATCTGGTCATGGAAACCATCGCCCGAACCGGGCAAACCGTCTTGAATCTGGCGCGGCAGTTCACCTTAAAGGACGCCCTGGACGTGGTGATCGTCACCTTCCTGATCTATGGGTTGGTCAAGCTGGTGCGGGATACCCGGGCGGGCCAGCTGGTCAAGGGCATCGTGCTGCTCATCGCCCTGTTTTTGGTCTCCCACTATGGGGAGCTGACCATGCTTAACGGCATCCTCCGCTCCTTTTTGCAGTCCGCCTTCGTGGTGGTGGTCATCCTGTTCCAGCCGGAGATACGCAAGGCCTTGGAGCAGGTGGGCCGCAGCAAGGTGGGGCAGTCCCTGGCCAGCGCCGTGGGGGCCAGGGACAAGGAGGCGGAAAGCGCCGGAACCCGCCAGGCCATCGCCGGGGTGGTGGAGGCTACCGCCATCTTGCAGCAGCTGCGCATGGGCGCCTTGATCGTCTTTGAGCGCAGCACCCGGCTGGGCGAGATCATCGAAACGGGCACCTTGGTGGACGCGGGCCCCTCGGGCCAGCTGATCGCCAATATTTTCTTTAACAAAGCGCCGCTTCACGACGGCGGGATGGTCATTCGGGCCGGCCGCATCTGCGCGGCGGGGTGCATTCTGCCCCTGACCAGCAGCAACGCGGTCAGCGCCGAGCTGGGCACCCGCCACCGGGCTGCTCTGGGCATGAGCGAGAACTCGGACGCGGTGGTGGTGGTGGTCTCGGAGGAGACCGGGCAGATCTCCATCGCCACGGGCGGGCGGCTTGCCCGGAATTTCAGCCGGGTAACCCTGGCGGAGGCCCTGGAGCGCGAGCTCATCGGGGAGCCCCAGAACCGGGGCCAGGGCCGGATTTTGGGCCGCCTGGGGCTGGGAAAGACAAGGCAGCAGCGGAAATGATCGCCAACAGGAAGGAGGCGGCTGGATATCATGAAGGAAGAAGATAAGAAGACGCCCGAGCCGGAACGGAAAGCGCCGAAAAGATTTGCGCTGGGCCAGCTGGTGTACCATAACAGCTTTGTGCTGGCGTGCTCTTTTATCACGGCGCTGGTGGGCTGGTTCATTATGGCGGACGGCAGCAACGCCAATTATTGGATCAACGACGTGCCCATCAACATCGTCCTGAGCCCGGAAGCCGAGGCCGACGGCCTGCGGGTATTCAACAGCTCCTACAGCACCGTGGACATCGAGGTGTCCGGCAGCTCGCTGATTACCTCCAAGCTGACGGCGGAGAATTTCGAGGTGACAGCGGTGCTGAACCCGGCCTCTACCAAGCTGACCGGAAACACCATGCAGAAGATGACCGCTCAGGTGCGGGTGGCCAAGGTCTCCTCTACTTCGGACTACGAGATCGTGTCCCGAAAGCCCGAGGAGATCAACCTGGAATACGACCGCTTCCGGGAAGTCACCCTGCCCATTGAGAGTGAGATCGACTTTACGGCGGACAACGGCTATTACCCGGGCACGCCGGTGCTTTCGGAACAGCAGGTGGCGGTTTCCGGGCCGGAGTCGGCGGTGAGCAAGGCGGCCCGGGCCGTGGTGTCCTACAAGGTGGGCTCCCCCCTGCGGGCCAGCGAGGAGCTGACCTGCCAGGTCAGCCTATACGACCAGGACGGCCATGAGCTCAGCGGCACGGCGGCTCAATATTTGACCATGGACGTGGACGCGGTGCAGGTGACCCTGCCGGTCATGCCCAAGAAGACCGTGCCCCTGCGGGTCACCACGGCCCACCAGCCATCCGGCTTCTCCGAGGCCAGCCGCATCAGCATCGAGCCCGCCCAGATCGATATTGCGGGAAGCCAGGAGGCCCTGGACGCGGTATCGGAGATCCGGCTGGATACGGTCATCGACTTTGCGGAGCTGGACCTGAGCGCCCGCACGCCTAGCTTCACCATGGAGATCCCCCTGCCGGTGGGGACGCGGAACATCAGCAATACGGGCACCAACACCGTGACCCAGGCCACGGTGACGGTGAACCTGAACGGCTACCGCACCGCCACGGTAACGGTGCCGGAGGCCAATGTGCAGCTCATCAACGCCCCCGCCGGGCTGGATGTGGAGCTGACCACCCGGACCCTGGACGTGGTGCTGGCCGGGCCGGACGCCCAGGTGAGCAAGCTGACGGGCGACTCCGTAACCGTGCAGGTGGACATGAGCAATGTAAACGGCCGCACGGGCAGCGTCGATGTGCCGGCCACCGTGGCGGTGACGGGCACCGCCGGGGAAAACTGCTGGGTGCTGGGCGCCTACACCCTGACGGCGGCCATGCGGGAGCCCGGAGACGCGGCCACGCCGTCCCCCCGCGTCAACAACATCGCGGCCTCGCCGGTAGAGTGAGGCGCGGGACCACACATGATATCCGGCGCACCGGGGAGAGCCTTCGGTGCGCCGGATTTTAGGAGATGAGCTTATGGACGTGCGGATCGGAGACCGGCTGCGGATGAAGAAGCCCCATCCCTGCGGGTGCAGCGAGTTTTTGGTGCTGCGCGTGGGCATGGACTTTAAAATCCGCTGCCAAAACTGCGGACGGGAAGTGATGCTGCCCCGGCTGAAGTGCGAGAAGAACATCAAGAAGATTCTGCGGGAGGACGAGCGGGACGAAAGCTAGGATAGCGGCTTGCGCGCCGGAGCCTTGGAAAGCGGCTTCGAAATGAAAAGGAGAGAGTAAAATGGGAATCACCGTAAACATCTATTATACCGGCCAAAACGGCGGCGCCCGGGCCTTTGCCCGGGAAATGACGGAGAGCGGCCTGGTGGGCCGCATCCGAGCGGAGGAGGGAAACCGGCGCTACGAGTATTTCTTCCCCATGGAGGACCCGGAGACCGTGCTGCTCATCGACAGCTGGACAGACCAGGCCGCCATCGACCGGCACCACGCCACGCCCATGATGGAGGAGATCGCCCGCCTGCGGGGCAAATATGACCTGCATATGCGGGTGGAGCGGTATGTGGAGGACGCGGCGGGGATGCCGGACCAGGACGCGGCCTTTGTGCGGCGGTGAGGGGGGAACGGCGATGTGCTTGATCTGCGACCGCATCCAGCAGATAAAGAAGGGGGAGAACCCTTATTTCGTCAAGGAGCTGGAGACCGGTTATGTGGTCATCGGCGGCCACCAGCATTTTAAAGGGTACACTTTGTTCCTGTGCAAGGAACACGTTACGGAGCTCTTCCATTTGGAGCGGCCGGTAAAGGTAAAATTTTTAGAGGAAATGTCCCTGACAGCGGAGGCGGTTTTCCGGGCCTTTGGCGCGGAGAAGATGAACTGCGAGCTGCTGGGCAATGGCGACGCCCATTTGCACTGGCACATCTACCCCCGGGTTGCCGGAGACCTGGAGGAATACGGAAACCAAGGGAAGGGGCCGGTCTGGTGGTACCCTATGGAGAAAATGTTTGACCCGGCCGCAAGGCCTTCTCAGGATGAACTGGCGGAGATGCGGAAAACGCTGCGCAAGGAGCTGGACCGGCTGACGGGCTAGGCCTGCCGCGGAAGGGAAAATTATGGAGACGGAGTTAACCTATGTTTGAAAACCTGCAAGTATTTGAAAACCGCTATGAGGAGCTGACGCAGAAGCTCTACGATCCCCAAAGCGCCGCCAACCCGGAGGTCTTTACCGCCCTGATGAAGGAGAGCCGGGAGCTGGAGCCCCTGGTCAGCGCCTACCGGGCCTATAAGTCCTGCCAGAAGGCGCTGGAGGAGGCCCGGGAGCTGCTGGAGGAGTCCGCGGACCGGGAGCTGCGGGAGATGGCCCAGGAGGAGCTGCGGGACAACACGGAGAAATTGGCCCGGCTGGAAGAGGAGCTCAAGCTGCTGCTTTTGCCCAAGGACCCCAACGATGAAAAGAACGTGATCGTGGAGATTCGCGGCGGCACCGGCGGCGAGGAGGCGGCCCTTTTCGCCTATGACCTGTACCGCATGTACACCGCCTATGCCCAGAACCGGGGCTGGCGCACGGAGATCGTCAGCCTGAACGAGACGGAGCTGGGGGGCTTTAAAGAGGTCAGCTTTTTGGTGGACGGCCAAGGGGCCTACTCCCGCCTGAAATACGAGAGCGGGGCCCACCGGGTCCAGCGGGTGCCGGAGACTGAGTCCAAGGGCCGTTTGCAGACCAGCGCCGCCACCGTGGCGGTTTTGCCCGAGGCGGAAGAGGTAGACGTGCAGATCGACCCCCGGGACGTGGAGTTCGCCGTGTTCCGGTCCAGCGGGGCGGGGGGCCAGCACATCAACAAGACCTCTTCCGCCGTGCGCCTGACCCACATCCCCACCGGCATGGTGGTGGAGTGCCAGGAGGAGCGCAGCCAGCTGCAAAACCGGGAAAAGGCCATGCGCTTGCTCCGCACCCGGCTTTTACAGCAGGAGCAGGAAAAGGCCGGGGCCCAGCTGGCCCTTTCCCGGAAAAGCCAGGTGGGCAGCGGGGACCGCTCCGAGAAGATACGGACCTACAATTTCCCCCAGTCCCGGGTAACGGACCACCGCATCAATCTGAACCTCTATAAGCTGGAACAGATCATGGCCGGGGACCTGGACGAGATCATCGACGGGCTCATCGCGGCGGATCGTGCGGCCCAACTGGAAAACCAGGAGGCCGGACGATGAAGACCCAGCGCCTGGACGGGTCCCCCCAGGGCATTGCCCGGGCCGGGGAGATTCTGCGGGCAGGGGGCCTGGTGGCCATCCCCACGGAGACGGTGTACGGCCTGGCCGCCAACGCCCTGGACGGCGCGGCGGTGGGAAAAATTTACGCCGCCAAGGAGCGCCCGGGGGACAACCCCCTCATTGCCCATATCGGGGAGATCTCCCAGCTGGCCCCTTTGGTCAAGGCCGTGCCCCCCGCCGCCCAGCGGCTGGCAGAGGTCTTTTGGCCCGGACCCCTGACCATCATTTTAGAGCGCTCCGGCCTGACCGCGCCGGAGATGAGCTGCGGGCTGGACACGGTTTCCGTGCGTCTGCCCGCCCACCCGGTGGCCCGGGCGGTAATTCAAGCCGCCGGGGTCCCTCTGGCCGCGCCCTCGGCCAACCGGTCGGGACGGCCCAGCCCCACCCGCTTTTCCCATGTGTGGGAGGACCTGAACGGCCAGGTGGACGCGATTTTGGACGGCGGGGACTGCCCGGTGGGGGTGGAATCCACCGTGGTGTCCCTGGTAGGGGAGCGGCCCCGGCTGCTGCGGCCCGGCGGCGTGACCTTGGCCCAGCTGGAAGCAATCTTGGGCCCGGTGGAGGTGGACCCGGCGGTGCTGGCCCGGCTGGAACCCGGGCGGCAGGCGCCCTCCCCCGGCATGAAGTACAAACATTACGCCCCCCAGGCGGAGGTCATAATGGTGGACGCCTCTCCCGAAGAATTCGCCTCCTATGTGAACGCCCGGGCGGAAGAGGGGCTCTTCGCCCTCTGTTTTGACGAGACCGCTCCCCTGCTGCATGTCCCCAGCGTGGCCTATGGGCCCCGGTTCGACCGGGAGGCCCAGGCCCGGCAGCTCTTTGGGGCCCTCCATCAGCTGGACCGGCTGGGGGCCCGGCGGGTCTATGCCCAGCGGCCCAGCCAGCGGGGCGTGGGCCTGGCGGTGTATAACCGTCTGATCCGGGCGGCGGCGTTCCGGGTGGAGCGGCCGGAGTCTCCGGCGGTCATCGGGCTGGTGGGGCCCAGCGGGGCGGGGAAATCCTCCGTGGCGGAAATACTGGCCCGGTATAGAATTTCCACGCTGGACTGCGATAAAGTGACAAAAAGCGCCGGGGTATACGATTATAATTGTATCAAAGCACTGCGGGAGGCTTTTGGGGAGGACGTGGTCCCAGACTTTGTGCTGGACCGCCAAGCCCTGGCAGCCCGGGCCTTTCAGAGCCCGGAGGGCGTGCGGACCCTGCAAAGCATCACCTTCCCCCGCATTTTGGCGGAGGTGCGGCGGCGCATGGACGGGCGGACCGGCCCCCTGCTGCTGGACGCGCCCACTTTGTTTGAGTCCGGGCTGGACGGCGCGTGCCGGAGGATCATCGCGGTGACGGCGCCGGAAGAGGCTCGCCTCGCCCGCGTTATGGCCCGGGACGGCCTAAACGAGGAGAACGCCCGCCTGCGCCTGAACGCCCAGCCGCCGGAAGCCTTTTATACCGTCCCGGCGGACTGGGTGGTGGAAAACGGCCCGGGCGCGGACCTGAAAAAACGCTGCGAAGCCTTGGCGGCGGAATTGGAAAACGGAGGATGCCTATGAAGAAAGCCGGTGCGGCGGCGCTGGTCCTGCTGGTTTTGGCCGCGCTGGGCTGGGCCTTTGGCCCGCGTCTGGCGGAGGAAGCCCTGCGCTGGCTTTACCCCCGCCAGTACAGCCAGGTGGTCAGCCGGGAGGCGGAGGAATTTCAGCTGGAAGAGGAGCTGGTGTACGCGGTCATCCGGGCGGAGAGCGGCTTCGACCGGGAGGCCCGCTCCCATGCCGGGGCCCTGGGGCTCATGCAGCTCACCGAGCCCACCTTTCAGTGGATGGCCTTGGAATATCCCCCGGAAAACGGCGGCGGGGACATGTTTGACGCCAACGACAACATCCACTGCGGGTGCGCCCTGCTGCGGCGGCTTTTGGACCATTACGGACGGCTGGAGGTGGCTTTGGCGGCATACAACGCGGGCATTGGCAATGTGGACCGCTGGCTGGAAGAAGAGGCTCATTCTCAGGACGGGGAGACGCTGACCAGCATTCCCTTTCCGGAGACGGCGGCCTACGTGAAGAAGGTGCTGCGCAGCCGGGAGGTTTACCGCAGGCTGTATGGCGGCGCGGCCCCCCATGGAGCGGATTGACTCCCTGTATGTACGGCCCCGGCAGACTTTAGGCCGGTTCGCGCCGTTGGCAGCTGCCCTACAGCTGGCTTTTGGTTTTGCCAATTCTCTGCCCCCTCTTGATTCCGACAGATGGATTGGCCCGCTGCTTGGCGGCCCCTCAACCGGCAGGCGTTCACGGCAAAAAGGTATAGAAAAGCCCTCCGAGACTCCCGCTTAGCGGGAATGCCGGAGGGTTTTTGACCGCCTCAACAGACAAGGGGGAAATTTGCGGCCTTTCTATACGGCCGGCCGCCGTTTGTGCTGGTTGTGTCCGAATTCCGGGAAATAGACGAGCTCCTGTTTCCCCGGGAGCTCCAATCTTAGAAGGGGGGGCCGGAGGCACGTGGCAGGAATACGCCTGTTCACAGGTTGGAAAACATGTCCATCTGCTTTTGCAGCTCTCCCACAATTTCCTGGTTGGTGCTCATACCGCCGGTGACGCCCGCCATATCGTCCACCAGGACGCGGGTGCTGTCTGCGATGCCGGTAACGTCGGAGACCGCGCCGTCGATGGCGCCGGATATGCTGGCGATGGAACCGGCAATGCCGTCCATCGCGGCCCTCAGCCGGACGGCCCTGTCGTTGAACGCCTCCATGGCGCGTCCTACATAGTCGGAGTCCTCCCGGTACTGCCTTCCGGCCTGCACGGACCGGTCCAGCTGGGTCGCGACAGCCTGGCTCAGGTACGCGGCCAATTCCCGAGCGCTCTCCGAGAGGTAGTCCACCGCCCCTGTGACGACCCCGCTGATCTGCTGAATATTGGTGGCCGTTTCCGCACAGGAGCCGGCCAGCTGGTGAATTTCCCGAGCCACAATGGAGAATCCCGCCCCCGCCGCCCCCGCCCGGGCGGCTTCGATGGAGGCGTTGATGGCAATCAGGTTGGTGGAGGCGGAAATGTCAAGGATCGCCTGGGTCAGAACGCCGATCTGGTTGACGTTCTGGCTTTTCTCAATGGCCTGGTCCAAAAGGGACATGATCTCCGCGGTTTTCTCCCGTACCTCCTCCGTCTCCCTCTGGGCGGAGCGCTCCATCTCCTCGGCCCGTCCCCGCATCTCCACGGAGTAGGCCGTAATGGCGGAGCATTCCTCCGCCATGTGCCGGGTGTCGCTCTGCGTGCCGGAGGCGCTGTGGCTGATGGACGAGGCGCTGGCCGCAATTTCCTCCAAGGCGGCGGAGAGCTGCTGGGCCAGCCCAGACAGCGCCCGGACGCTGCCGCTGGAGGTCTGGGTCCGCTGGCGCACGTCGCTGACCACGCCGCTGATGCGCTCAGAACTGTTTTGAAGGGTGTTCATCGTGTCGTGAATGGGAGAAATCACGTATTTTCGGATGATCCGGAAAGCCGCCGCGACCAGCAGGACGCCGGTAATCAGGGTGGCCGCGCTGACGGCCAGCGCGGTTATGTAGACAAAGGACAGGTGGTTCCGCGCAGCCTCCGCCCGGCCGCTGACCGCGGTATAGAGGGCGGCGATGTCCCGGTCCGCGGCCTCGCTCCAGCGGGCCACGTCCCCGTTGGCCATCGCGTAGGCTTCCTGGGTTTTACTGTCGGCGCTGGCGCACACGAGATGGACCAGGGAGTGTTTAAAGGCGTCGTAATTCGCTAAGAGGGACTGGTAGGCCTCCGCGTCCTCCTCTGCGGCGAAGCTCCCATAACCGGCCAGCATTTCGTCCAAAGCGGCCTCTTTTTCCTTGATCTCCTGAACAAGCTGGATCATGGTGGCATGATCTTCGGCCACAATATGAGACAGGGACAGCAGGTGAATGTCCATCATGGAACGCCTGATTTCCTCCAGCCTTCCCTCATCGGCCATATACTCGTCCACAATGGTCTCCGCGTTGGAATGGACGTTGTTAATACTGAATGCCGCCAGAACGTTGGATAACAGCGCCACCAGCCCCAACAGGACGATGGGCAGAATTAAGCGCTGCTGTAATGTCAGTTTGCCTCTCATGCGATTTCCTCCCAAATGCTGTGGCTTACCGTGCTGCGACGCCCTCGGCCAGCCGGTCCAGTTGGGCCTGGAGGGAGGCGCCAGAGGGGTTCCCCGCCGCCATATTCAAAGCAAATTCGGATACCGGGTCCCAGAACTTACCGCCGACCCGCTGGAGCTGGGAAAACTCCGACTGGGCCAAAAGGGCCGCGATAGCCGGCGAGGACTGGACCTGCGGGGAATTTGCCGCATTGACGTTGGCCGGCCCCTGGCCCCGCCGTTCAAAGCGCAGGCACTGGTTTTCCTCGCTGGTAATCCATTCGGCCAGCCGCGCCGCCCACTCCGGATGCCTGGAATAGGCGTTCACGCCAATCAGCTTGCAGCCGGAGAAGGAGGCCATCTGTACCTGCGTTCCCGCGCAGGTATAGGAGGGCAGCTTGGCCGCCCCGGCATTCTCCCCCCACGCCTCCTGAACTGCCACGGCGTTCCACACGCCGCTTACTCCGGCGATCACGGAGCCGTCCTGAACGCCGGCCAGGAATTCCTGATCCGTCATGCTGGCAAAGCCGGGGCTGCGCCCAATGGCCAGCATGGCTTCCGCCACATCCACGCCGCGTATGGCCCCTTCCGTGCTGTTCCAGGTGCAGTAGTTGGTAAGGCCGTCCTCATTCAGGCCGACGGTTAGGCCGGTGTTGCCGAAAAAGGCGTAGACATACCATGCGGAGGACCAGTCCATTGCCACCAGACGGTCCGCCTGGGCGGCCAGGTCCAGCATTCGTTCCAGACTCCGGATATCCTCATCGGAGAAGTAAGCCTTATTATAATAAAGAAAATAACCGTTGTCCGCAGTCAAGGGGTAGGCGTAGAGAACGCCGCCCACACTGGCTGCCTCCACCGCGGCAGAGAGAGTGGCGCCACGAATCCCCGCGCTGTCCGCAATGGGATCCAGGCCGCCGGCAGCGGCCAGGGCGGCCGCCTGGTCGTCCGCAAAAGCGAAGACGTCCGCCCCCTCCTCCAGGTTCGCCAGCAAGGCGTCCTTGCAGCTGGACTCGCTCTGGGGCTGAAAGGTAATTTGAAAGCTGGCCTGGCCGGCGTAATGGGATTGAAAGGATGCGAAGGTTTCCCGAAGCAGAGCCTCGTCCTCCTGCGCGCCCCACACGGTCAGGGCAACGGTTTCCGTTCCCGTTTCCGCCTCGGACTCGGGGGGAGAAGCTTCCTGGCTGGCGCAGGCTGAAAACAGCGGCAGGAAAAAGCACAGCAGCAGGAAAAATTTTTTCTTCATTGGCAACCACCCTTCCAGTTGTTACCAGAATATTATATCATAGGACCGCCTTACTGGCAATAGTTTTTTCCAATTGACGGCCTGTAGGAGGGCCGCAGGCGCCGGTAGGGAAGGACGGGCAATACCGGCATTGCCTTTTTTCCCCTTTTGCGCTATAATATACCCGATGCCATCAACCGCCCGGCCCTTTTCCGGGGGAATAGGAGGAGCTATGAACGCAGAGAAGCAGGATTTTTCGGTGGGTTCCGTCAAGCGGCAGATTATTGCCCAGGCGGTCCCCCTAACCGTGGCGCAGGTGGTCCAGCTGCTCTATAATGTGGTGGACCGCATTTACATCGGCCATTTGGAGGGCGAGGGCGACATGGCCCTGACCGGCCTGGGCGTGACTTTTCCGGTGATCGTGCTCATAGCCGCCTTTACCAATCTTTTGGGCAGCGGCGGCGCGGCGCTGTTCGCCATTGCCCGGGGCAGGGGGGACGAGGAGGAGGCCGAGGGCATTTTGGGCAACGCCTTTGCTTTGCTGGCCCTGGCGTCCCTGGCCCTGTTCGCGGCCTGTTACCCCTTGCGCCGCCCCATTCTGCTTTTGTTCGGAGCCAGCCAGGTCTCGGTGGAATACGCCAGCCAATACCTGCAAATCTACCTGTTCGGCACCGCCTTTTCCATGCTTTCCACCGGACTCAACGGCTACATCAACGCCCAGGGCTTTCCCAAAACCGGCATGCTCACCACCATTTTGGGCGCGGCGGCGAACATCGCCCTGGACCCGCTCTTTATCTTTGGCCTTCACATGGGGGTTCGGGGCGCGGCCCTGGCCACGGTGCTGAGCCAGGGGCTTTCCGCCCTGTGGGTGCTGCGTTTCCTGACGGGCAAAAAGGCCATCCTGCGCATCCGCCCGGGGAAGATCCGCCTGAGCCTGCGGCGCACCCGAGAAATCGCCGCCATCGGGGCCCCGGGCTTTGTGATGCAGGGCACCAACAGCCTGGTGCAGATCGTGTGCAACAACCAGCTGCAGGCCTTTGGCGGCGACCTTTACGTGGGCATTATGACGGTGCTCTGCTCCGTGCGGGAGGTCCTCTCCCTGCCGGTCATGGGCATTACCGACGGCGCGGGGCCGGTGCTGGGCTATAACTACGGCGCGGGGAAAAACCACCGGGTCAAGGAGGGCATCCGCTTCGCGGCGGCGCTGGGCACCGGCTATACGCTGCTGGCCTGGGTTGTGGTGATGCTGGTCCCCACCCAGCTGATGGGCGTGTTTACCAGCGACAGCCGGATCGTCCTTACCGGCGCGGAGATGCTGAACATCTACTTTTTCGGCTTCTTCTTTATGGCTTTCCAATTCTCCGGGCAGACGGTGTTCCGGGCCCTGGGCCGGGTAAAGCAGGCCATTTTCTTCTCTCTGTTCCGCAAGGTGATGATCGTGGTCCCCCTGACGCTGCTGCTGCCCGCGCTGGGACTGGGCGTGCGGGGCGTGTTTCTGGCGGAGCCCATCTCCAACGCCATTGGCGGGCTGGCCTGTTTTTTGACCATGTGGTTCAGCATCTACCGGAAGCTATAGGAAAGCCAGACAAATTACGCGGTCCAGGAGCTTACAACATTCGCTTCGCGAAGTTGGCACCTGGCGGATTCTTAAGGCAGAGCCTGAAAGATCATCGGAGATGAACTTGACCGCCGAAGGGGGAAGATCCCCAGTGGGGATCGCTCTGGCCCGACCGAGCCGACAGGCGAGACCCGACCTTGACCTTAAGGCGGCGCAGTAAAACTGGAGAGAACACAACGCTAAATTATCACAAAAAGTAAAACAGCGCACTTATGCTGCGCCGCCGCCCCTTATAGCGCCTTCGAGCGAAGCGATAAACAGCGGACTGTTCAATGCGGCTACCCTCCTTGTGGAACAGGTAGCTCATCCCACAAAAGCTAGCTGGGGAAAACAGGTCACTGTTATTCGCTTCGCTCTAAGACGTTACTAAGGACGGCGGCCCAGCATGGGTGCGCTATTCTTTCTTGGGGGGATGATTTAGTTTGTCACGCTAAGCTTTTCTATTGCGCCGCCTTTAAGGTCAAGGCCGCGAGACTCTGTCGGCGACTTCGCTTTGCGAAGTCGTGCTCTGCCACTTTTGAAAAAGTGGACGAAACTTTTACTGTTGCGCTTTGGTAGCTTGCTGCTTCTTTTGAGCGGGCGGCGGTTGCCTTTTTCCCGGGGTCTAGGCGAACAGCCCCTTCAGCCAGTTGGCCGCGGCGTCCGCGCCAAAGACCGCCGCCATAATCAACAGCAGAAACACCACCACCGAGAGGATTTCCCCGATGATGCGCTTGGCTCCGGGCGGTTCCGGCGGAGCCTGCTCCATCTCATGCTCCACCTCACGGCCCACCTGGGCGGAAATGACCCGGGCCTCCTCCAGCTGGCGGTAGGGCACATAGAGGCTTTTGTCCGTGGGCATCACCTGGCTGTCATAGAAACAGGAGACGCCGCCCTTGGCAAAGTCCTCCACCTGGCACCGGATTCCATCCAGGGCCAGCCGCTCCTGCACCTGTTGGGCCGTGTACAGGTCCGCGCTGTGAAGCAGCACCAGGTCCTCGGGGTCCACGGGGCGCAGCTTGGGGTTGCGGCAGTTGGGGCACCGGGCGGCATTGTCGCAGATCGCCCGGCATTTGGAACAGTACAGCACAGCGTCACCCCCTAAATAAGCGGATGGCCGTTGATGGTCAGCTTGAATTCCAGCGCAAGCTTTTCAGCGGCCTTGCGGCATAAAATCATCCGGTCCATAAAGATTTCGAAGTACTCCATAATGGACCCGAAGGCGGGGTCCACCTCCAGCATAAGCCAGATGGCCGTGTGGGCCGGGTCGATCTTTAGCTCGGACTTGGTCACCGAGTAGTTGACCCGGTCGTGGATGTCGAACTGAAGCGGGTTTTTGCTGCGCACCCGGCTGCGGCGCACATCGGACTTATCCGCCAGAATCAGGGCGGCGGACTCCGCGTTGACCGGCACGCCGGTGCCCTCGTCGTGGTTGCCGATGGCCGTGGCCACCAGGGCGGTCTCCTCCGGCGGGAAGCCCATGTTGTCCAGCAGGCGGAAAGCCATCACCGCCCCGCTCTGGCTGTGGTCCACCCGGTTCACCAGGTTGCCGATGTCGTGGAGGTATCCGGCGATTTTGGCCAGCTCCACCTGACGGGCCGGACAGCCCAGCTCCTGCAAAATGTAGCCCGCCGTCTCCGCAACCCGGCCCACATGGGCGAAGCTGTGCTCGGTAAAGCCCAGCGCGGCCATGGAGGCGTCGGCCTGGGTGATGTAGGTGCGAATGGCGGGGTTGTGCTTGATCTGGTCAAAGCTTATCATAGGGTTCTCCGTTTTCACGATGGGAAATTTTACACTTGCCGTTCAGAAGCCCGCGCCGAAGCCGCAAGGGGCTTACCGGACGAAATTGGTAAACTGCTTGGGCTCCTGCTCCGGCAGGCCGAACTTCTCCCGGCCCAGGGCGATGCTCTTCATCAAAAAGCTCATGTTGCGGGCCAGGGTGCGCATCATCTGCAGGCCCTCGGCGTCCTCCTGGGCTTGGCCCGGGGTCTGGCCGTGGATGCCGTTCCAGTATTGGCCGGAGGCAATGGGCATGCCGCTGATGGCGAAGAACTTGTTCAGCTCGTCATAGGTGGCGGTCAGGCCGCCCCGGCGGGCAGCCGCCACGGCCGCGCCCACCTTCATGGTCTTGTCGAAGCGGCTGCTGTAGAAAAGCCGGGTCAAAAAGGCTATCAGCGTGGCGTTGGCCGAGGCATAGTATACCGGCGAACCCACTACCAGGCCGTCGCAGGCGGCAAACTTGGGCATGGCCTCGTTCACCGCGTCGTCAAAAACGCAGCGGCCCAGCTCCCCGCACTTCCGGCAGGCGATGCAGCCCCGGATATCCTTGTTTCCGATGTGCAGGATCTCGGTGCCGACGCCTTCCTGGTGGAAGACCTTTTCCATCTCGTGCAGGGCGATGTAGGTGTTGCCCTGGGCGTGGGGGCTTCCATTGATCATCAATACGTTCATGCAGATTCCTCCTCGTGGCAGTTTCTTCTTAATTATACCGCATGGGTGGAAAATACGCAACGGGAATTTCAAGCCGGGAGCGCTCAAACGCGCGCTTCGATTTGTAAGAAAACTTCCTAAGCGCAACAGTAAAAGTTTCGTCATTCTCGACTGCCGTCTCGGTCGGCGCTGGTCGCCACCGGCGACCAGCGCCCTTTTCAAAGGTTGCAGGGTTCTTAGGGACGGAGTCCCTAAGCCGCCGGAGGCCCTCTAATACTTCCCAAAAATTTTTTTCATTTCACCCTTGACTCTCCCCTTACGTCATCCCCTATACTATAGGAGACGGGAGGCGGATTTATGCGAACTGTGAAAGAAGTGAGCCGGTTGACCGGCGTCAGCGTCCGGGCCCTGCGCCATTACCATGCCATCGGCCTGCTGGCCCCCAGCCAAATCACCCCGGCCGGGTACCGGCTGTATGACGTGCAGGCCTTGGCCCGGCTGCAGATGATTTTGCTCTTCCGGGAGCTGGAATTCCCCCTGGCCCAGATCAAGGAGATCCTGGACGCGCCCGGTTTTGACCGGGAGCTGGCCCTGCGGCAGCAGATCGAGCTCTTGGAGCTGCGCCGGGACCGGCTGGGGCGGATCATCCGCCTGGCCCGCGAGACTTTAGACAAAGGAGAGATTTCAATGGACTTTACCCCGTTTGACACAAAGGAGCTGGAGGCCTACGCCCAAGAGGCCAAAGAACGCTGGGGCGGCAGTCCGGCCTATGGGGAATTTCAGGAGCGGGCAAAGGAAAACCCGGATTTTGCCCAGGCCAACCGCCTGCTTATGGAGTGCTTCGCCCGGCTGGGCCAGGCCAAGGACCTGCCGCCGGAAAGCCCGGAGGCACAGGAGCTGGTGGAGGCCCTGCGGCGGACCATCAGCGAAAACTTTTACGCCTGCACCCCGGAGATTCTTCAAGGGCTGGGGGAGATGTACGTCTCGGACCCCCGCTTTCGGAAGAACATTGACCGGGCAGGCGGGCCGGGCACAGCGGAATTTGCAAGCCGGGCCATAAAGGCCTATCCGGGCAAGGAGTAGGCGGAAAGCGGCCTCCTCGCCCCCACAGCAAAGACCGGCCCCAAAGCGTTTGCCTTGGGGCCGGTCCGTTTTTCTATTGGGGGGCGGCGCTTCGGGCCGCGAAGTAGTCCTCCCGCAGAATGGAGTAGCACACGTCGTCGCAGATTTTGCCATCGAACCGCCGCAGGGCCCAGGGCACGGTGCCCTCCAGCCGGAAGCCGCATTTTTCAATGACCCGCCGGGAGCGGGCGTTGTCGGAAAAGTGGCTGACCGCCACCACGTCCACCTTGCGTTTTTCAAAGGCGTTGGCCACCATGGCCCCCAGGGCCTCGGTCATATAGCCGCGGCCCCAGCAGTCCCGGCGGAGCTCATAGCCCAGCGACAGGCTGTTCACATGAAAGCGCCGCAAATCGCTTTGATATTTGATGCGGCCCACCGCCTGCCCGGCCTCCTTGAGGACAATGGCATAGCACATCTCGTTGCGGCAGTCCCGGCGGAACATGGCGGCGGCCTCTTCCAGATCCCGGGCCGCCTGGCAGCCCGCGGGGGTCATCACCTCCGGGTCGGAGACCACGCCGAGATAGGCCTCGAAATCCTCCCGCTTCCAGTGGCGCAGCAGCAGGCGTTCCGTCTCCATGCCGCCCTGGAGCCTATGTAACAGATTCATTGTCCCTTACCCACGCCAAACTAAGGCTTCTCAGCATCCTTCCACTTAAAGTACGAATAGAACTGGCAGCGGATCATCCCATTGTACAGCTTCCGGCGCTTGTCCGCCCGCCGGCCGAAGAGGGACTCGAAATCCTCCTCCGGGGTGATGATCCCATAGCTCCAGCCCCGCTTCGGAAGAAAGACCCTTCCCATTTCCCGGTACAGGGCCCGGGCGGCGTTTTGGTCCAAAATGCGCTGGCCATAGGGCGGGTTGCACACCACGCAGCCAAAGGGGCTCTCTTCGCGGAAGTCACGGATATCCCGCACCCCGGCCCGAAGCGCCCCGGAGACTCCGGCCCGGCGGGCGTTTTCCAGGGTCAGCTCCACCGCCGCCGGGTCCACGTCATAGCCCGTGCCGGTAAAGCCCCCGTCCCGGCGCTCCAGGTCCCGGGCCCGCTCCCGCTCCCGCCGCCAAAGGGCCGGGTCCGCGTCCGCCCACTCCTCCGCCGCGAAGGACCGGCCCAAGCCCGGGGCGATGTTCATGGCCAGCATGGCGCCCTCAATCAAAATGGTGCCGGAGCCGCAGAAGGGGTCGTAGAGGGTCCCGTCCGGCCGCAGGCGCATCAGCTTCACCAGGGCCGCGGCCAGGGTCTCCTTTAAGGGGGCGGCGTTGGAGGCGGGCCGGTAGCCCCGCTTGTGCAGGCCTGCCCCGCAGGCGTCGATGGTCAGGCTGGCCCGGTCCTTCAAAATGCGGAAGCGGATCCGGTGCTGGGGGCCCTCCTCGGGAAACCAGCTCAAGCGGTAGCGGCCTTTCAGCCGCTCCACCACCGCCTTTTTCACAATGGCCTGGCAGTCGGGCACGCTGTGCAGGGCGCTGCTCAGGCAGCTCCCTGTTACGGGGAAAGCGTCCCGCGCCCCGAGGAACTCCTCCCAGGGCAGGGCCTTCACCCCCTGAAACAGCTCCTCGAAGCTGCGGGCGGGGAATTCTCCCAGAAACACGCCCACCCGCTCCGCGTACCGGCTGTTCAGGCAGGCCCGGACCAGGGACGGCCAGCCGCCCCCAAAGAGCACCCGGCCGTTTTCGGCCCGCACGTCATCACAGCCCATGGCCCGCAGCTCGTCCCCCAAAAGGCCCTCCACCCCCAAGAGGCAGGTGGCGCAAAAGGTCATTTCTTGGGGAGGGCTCATTTCTCTTCCGGCACCAGCAGGCCGTAGTCGCCGTTTTTCCGGCGGTACACCACGTTGATCTCCCCGCTCTCGTCATCCCGGAACAGGAAGAACTCGTGGTCCAGCATATTCATCTGCATAATGGCCTCCTCGGGGGTCATCACCTTCACGGCAAAGCGCTTGGTGCGGACCACCTGAAGCTCCTCTTCCGGCTCGTCGTAGTAGGCGTCGGCAAATTCCAGGCCCGGATCCACTTTTTTGGCCTTTTCCAGCCGGGTTTTGTTCCGGCGGATCTGCCGCCCCAGGGCGGAGATCACGTGGTCCAGCGCCTCGTTCATATCCAGGGCGGTCTCCTCCGCGCGGCAGATCATCCCCCGCTGGCGGATGGTAATCTCCACGGTCTGGCGGTTGCGCTCCACGGTGACCGTGACCACGGCCTCCGCGTCGTCGTCAAAAATCCGTTGGAACTTCGCCAGCTTTTTCTCGGCCAGCTCCTTGAAATTGTTGCGAAGGTTCACCTTTCTGCCAATGATGGTAACTTTCATAGCTCTTTCCTCCTTCTAAAGGCGTTCCGCCCGCCGCTTTCCAGAAGACCCGGCAGCGGGGCTGGTTTTCTGTCTGGTTTCAGTATAGCACAATCTACAAAAGAATGCAATAGCCTATGAAAAAACTATTCATAAGACGCAATAGCGTGTCCACGCCGGGAGCCTTGGGCCTATAGCTCCGCCGACATGTGCCGGGTCACATGGCAGCCTACGTTTACCGCTACCGGCAGCCCGGCGATGTGGGTGGGGTAGGCCTCGACGTTCACCGCCAGGGCGGTCAAGGCGCCACCAAAGCCCTGGGGGCCCACCCCGGTCTGGTTCACCGCCTGGAGCATCCGCTCTTCCAGGTCCGCGTAAAAGGGATCCGGGTTCCGCTGGCTCACATCCCGGCACAGGGCCTGCTTGGCAAGCAGGGCGCAGAGCTCAAAGTCGCCGCCGATGCCCACCCCGAGCACCACCGGCGGGCAGGGGTTGCCACCGGCTTCCCGGACGGTCTGGGCCACAAAGTCCACAATTTCCTCTTTCGAGGCGGCGGGGGTGAACATGCGCAGGCGGCTCATGTTCTCGCTGCCAAAGCCCTTGGGGGCCACGGTGAGCCGCAGCTTGTCCCCCGGGACCAGCCGGGTGTGGAGGATGGCCGGGGTGTTGTCCCCGGTGTTGGTCCGGCGCAGGGGGTCCGCCACCACGGAGCAGCGCAGCAGCCCTTCCACATAGCCTTGGCGCACCCCTTCGTTTACCGCCTCTTCAAAATTCCCGATGATATGCGCCTCCTGGCCCACCTGGGCGAACACCACGGCCATGCCCGTGTCCTGGCAGATGGGGATCTTCATGGCCCGGGCCGCGTCCAGGTTCCGGGCCAGGTCCTCCATCACGGATCCGCCAACGAGGCCGGCCTCCCGCTGGGCCCCGGCCCGGACCAAAGCCTCCAGGCTGGCCGGAAGCTCCCGGTTGGCCTCCACGCACAGCCGCGCCACCGCCGCCGTAATCTCGCTTGCGCTGATCTCTCTCATAAAATCTTCCTCCTTACAAAAAAGGGCCCCCGCGGGGGCCCTTGGTCTCAATGATTTTTTTGGCGGGCCAGGGCGAAAAGGGGCCCTGGTGGAACGCTTAAACGGAGCGGGAGGCCGTCAATGGAAAAGCAAAGCTAGGCCCGGGCAGGGTAAGCCTCTGCCGGCCGGTTTTTTCTGTTCCGCAGCTCACCCGCAAAGCTCCGGGGACTGTCCAAAGGGCGCAGTTTTTGGGAGTTTTTTTGAAGTCATACGGAGTGGCCTCCGGCGGCTTAGGGACTCCGTCCCTAAGAACCCTGCAACCTTTGTAAAGGTTGACGAAACTTTTACTGGCTCACTGACCATCCTATCTCCCTTTATCAACGCGTTTTGGACACTCCCGCCGCTCACTGCTTCTGGCCCCGGCGGGAGTAGCCCCGGCGGGACTCGTTGCCGCGCTTTAGGTCGGACATCTTCTCGTCGCTGGTCTGCTTAAAGCGGGAGATCATGTCCTCCAGGCTCCCGCTGTCGTTGCGGCGGCCCTGCCACTCAAAGTCTCCCGGACGGCCCGGCCCCGGCTGGGGCTCCGGCCTGGGGGCCCGGGGCGGACGCGGCCCAGGCTTCCGCCCGCCCGGTCCTGGACGGCGGGGCTTGTGCTGCTCCTCCGGGGGGAGGGCCCTTTTCATGGAGAGGCTGATCTTTCCCTCCTCGCTGATGTTGAGCACCTTCACCTTCACGGTCTGCCCCTCTGAGACAAAATCCCGTATCTCGTTGACAAAGGTGGGCGCAATCTCCGAGATGTGCACCATCCCGGTCTGGCCCTCCTCAAAGCTGACGAACGCGCCGAATTTGGTAATGCCGGTCACCTTGCCCTCATAGATCTCTCCAACCTCAAGCCGCATGATTAAGCGCTATCCTCCTCAGATTACTCGTGTTTTCCGTCCTATTCTATTCCCCGCCGCCCACATCGACGTACACCCGCTCGTTTGGCCGGGCGTAGCCCAGGGAACGGGCCCGCCGCTCGGCATATTCCCGCACGCCCTCGCCGTTGTCCAGGGCGGCCTGCAGGTCCTCGTTTTTGGCGGTCTGCTCTTCCAGCTGGGCCTCCAGCTGGGCCAGCTGGGCCTGCTTCTCGGCAATGCGGATCTGCCGCTCCACCAGAGAAACCAGCGCCACCGCCGCCAGACAGAAGACCGCCGCCTTTAAAAGGAAGCTCCCCTTCACTTTTGAACCCTTGGCTTTCTGCATGGCGGCCGTCCCCCTTCTCGACGTCTTGATGTGGTGTTTCCATTATATCTTAGTTTATGTAAGATTTTCAAGTGGTTTTTTGGCTTTTTTCCGTTTCCGCCCGGTTTTTTTCGTTTCACAGGCTTTCGCGGCTGTTTGGGAAAGGTTTTTGCCCATTTTTCCCTTAAAAACCGAAGGGGCCGCCCCAGCGCCCGCCGCATCCGCGCCGCCGTCCGCCGGAGCAGCCTGGCGGCCCCCTCCACCAGGGGGTCCAGCGCGGCCGCGGCCCCCCAGGCCCCCAGCAGCTGCAGCGCGGCCTGAAACAGCCTTAGCCGTCCCTGGTCCAGGACCAGCGCGCAGAGGAACGCCGCCGCCCCGCAGAAAAGGCAGAAAGCCAGGTCCAGCAGGGCCGTGGCCAGCCGCCCCAGGCCCAGCAGGACCCGCAGCAGCTTGCAGGCAAGGAAGAGCAGGCCCAGCAGCGCCCCGCTGAACAGGCACAGGCTGGCCTGGGGCCAGGTTCCCCCGGTCATTTGAAAAGCCGCCCCAAAAAGGACAGCGCCGGGGCGCTCTCCGTGTAGGAGACGGCCCCCACCTTGCCCCTGACCAGCATATCGCCCGTGTCGGCGCTGAGGCTTTCGATGTGCAGGGCCTCGCCCTTTATGTTCAGCTGCCCCAGATCCGTCTGGGCGGTGATCAGCTCATCGCTGAAAAAGTCCACCCTCTTTACGCCTGTGGCAGCCAGCGTCTCCCGGTTGTCAATGTGGATGCCGTGCCGTTTCAGGGCCTGTTCCGCCATGTGTTCATCCCCTTTCATTGGGGAATGTATATGCGGAAAAAGCCCCGGCTATGCCCGCTCAGCCCTCCAAAACCCGGTACAGGTCCCCGGCCTCCTCCTTTTTGGCGTATTCCGCCACTGAGGCCACCTGGACCCGGAGCGTCCGCTCGCCCAGGTGGAGCTCCAGCACGTCGCCCTCCTTCACATTGTAAGAGGCGCGGGCCGGGTTGCCGTTGACCAGCACCCGCCCCGCGTCGCAGGCCTCGTTGGCCACGGTGCGGCGCTTGATCAGGCGGGAAATTTTTAGATATTTGTCCAATCGCATGGGTTTCACCTCGTTTCCTGTGTGTTGGCAAAAGGGAGCGCCGGACGGTAGCAAAAAGCGGGCCGGGTCCACCGGTCCGCTTAAGGGCCCGCAGCCCTTATTTCTTGCCGTTTACCGCGTCCTTCAGGCCCTGGCCCGCCTTAAAGGCCGGAGCCTTGGAGGCCGCGATCTCCATGCTCTCGCCGGTACGGGGGTCCCGGCCGAAACGGGCGGCGCGCTCCCGCACCTCGAAGGTGCCGAAGCCCACCAGCTGGACCTTGTCCCCCTGGATCATCGCGTCGGTAATGGTGTCGATCACGGCTTTCACCGCGCCCTCCGCATCTTTTTTCGTCAGGCCGGTCTTCTCGGCGACCTCCGTGATCAGTTCGGATTTGTTCATGAATATAGTACCTCCCTAATTTTGTTCGCGGGGCGGTTTTCCGCCCGCAAACCTTCGGTTCGTTTCATAACAGTAGCAATCATATCACATCCAACCCCGTTTTTCAAGGGCTTTCGCAATTTTTTGTCCTTTCGGCAGCATCAGCAGGTCCTTCTTCTCCAATGCCCGGGAGGCCAGCAGGCCCGCCCCATAAACCGCCGCGCCCCCGCAGACCGCGGCCCCGGCGGCCAGCCAGAGGGGCGCGCCCAGGGAGGCCAGGCCCCGGTGGAGGGCCCAGGCCCCGGCCCCGCACAGGGCCGCGCAGCCCAGCGGCTTAAGGAAGAGCCTGCCCAGCCGCAGGCGCACCCCGGTGGCCCGGCGCAGGCACCAGAGCTGGGAGGCCACTAGAAACAGGTAGCACAGCAGCGTGCCAATGCCCGCGCCCTGGATGTTCACCTCCGGAATGCCGCAGAGGACCCAGTTCACGCCGGTCTTTATGGCCATGGCTGCCGCCAGCAGCTTCACGGGCAGGTCTGCCCGGCCTACGGCCTGCAGCATGCTGGAGACCGGCGTGCTCAGCGCCGCCAGCAGGGACGCGGGCCCCAGCGTCAGCAGAGCCCCCGCCACAATGGGCGTGGCCCCGCCGGCGCCGTACAGCAGCTCCGCGATGGGCTCCGCCAGCGCCGTGAGCCCCAGACCCGCCGGAAAGCACACCAGGGCCGTAATGCCCAGCACCGAGCCCATGCGCTCCTTGAGCTGGGGCCGGTCCCCCCGAGCCCAGGCCTCCGTAACGGCGGGCAGGGCGCTCATGCCGATGGCCTGGGTCAGGGCGGGCACCAGCAGGTAGAGGGTCATGGCCAGAGTGTAGCATCCATATAGAAAAGTGGGCGCCGATTCCGGGTTGTGCAGGTAAACCTCGGGAATCATGCCCCGGCAGGCCTCCAGCAGCCGTTCCGGCGCGGTGGACATAATATCCCCCATGCGCCGCTGGAGGAAGGTGGCGTCGATGAGCCCCGCCGCGTTCATGGCCACCGAGCCCGCCGCCACGGGCCCCGCAATTTTCAGCAGGCTCCTTAGGGTCTCGCTCCATTTCCGGGCGGGCGGGGCCTGCCTGCGGGCCCGCAGGCTCAGGCCGTCCCCTTTGAGCTTCCAGCGCAGGCTCAGGTACAGGGCCGCCCCGCAGGACCCCGCCGTCACTCCCAGCACCGCCCCCGCCGCCGCAAAGGCCATGATGAGGAACTCCGCCCGGTCCGCCCCTCCTGCCTCTATGCCGAACACTGTGCCCGCCCCGGCATACTCCACCCGGCCCCAGCGCACCGCCGAGCAGGCCAGCCCCAGGCCCAGGGCCAGCTTGATTATGGCCTCCACCACCTCGGACGCGGCGGTAGGGCCCATGTTCCGCAGGCCCTCGTAATAGCCCCGGTACACCGCGCCCCAGCAAGCGAACAGGATGGCGGGGGTCAGGGCCAGCATGGGCAGTATGGCGTCCGCGCTGCCTACCACGCTCCGGCAGTAGAAGGGCGCGAACGCCGTGAGCAGTACGGCCCCCACCGCCCCAAAGCCTAAGAATACCGGCCCCGCCACGGACTTTACCGCCCGCACATCGTTCCAGCGTCCCAAAGAGGCGTTTTCGCTGACAAGCCGGGATACCGCCACGGGAAAGCCCGCCGTGGCAAGGCTGAAAATGGGCCCGTAGAAATTATAGGCCACATGGAAGAGGCCCATACCGTATTCGCCGATGAAATGCTGCAAAGGTATTTTAAACAGCGCGCCAATCACCTTCACAACCGCCATCCCAGCGGTCAAAATCACCGCGCCATAAAGAAAGCTCTGCTTTTTCTGATTCAAACGATCATCTCCTGCGTTTTATGATGTATGCCTCCAGGCCTCCGGCGGCTTAGGAAACTTTTTTGTAAAAAAGTTTTCTAAGAACTTTCAAAAAACTTTACACGTTTGGCGGGGGTGGGGGGGAGGAAGCCGGGCGCGCGGTTTGGGGATTCCGGCTTTCCACTGCTGTGCTGGGTGGGAGGAGGCGGCTGGGCGCTCAATTTGAGGCTAGCGGCTTTCTCAAAGGTTAAGGTAGGCTTACAGCCTTGCGCCCAGCCAGTTCGCGGGCGGCTAAGCTAACTCTTAACCCCGCGCCAGCATGCGCGTGCGGGTGCAGCGTCACGCTGCTTCGCGGGCGGCTAAGCCGAATGGTACCCCAACGCCAGCACGCGCGTGTGGGTGCAGCGTCACGCTGTTTCGCGGGCGGTTAAGCATCATGTACCCCTAAGCCAAACTGCGCGTGCGCCCACCGCTAGGTGTGGCCCGCCGCCAGGCGTAGCGTCGCGCTGCCTATAAGTTATACATATTCACCTTGAAACTGCTAATTGCTTTTTTTTGCGAGATACGGTATAATTCATGCTGTCAGAGCAATTACGCGCAGTCGGTACTGCGGAAAGGATTGATTATATGGACGCGGAAAAGATCCAAGCCCTGCGGCGGACTGCGGCAAACGTTCGCCTGGGCATCCTTGAGGGCGTGTACAGCGCCAAGTCCGGCCACCCGGGAGGCTCCCTCTCCTCGGCGGATATTTTCACCTATCTCTATTTCAGCGAGATGAACGTGGACCCCCAGAACCCCAAATGCCCCAACCGGGACCGGTTCGTGCTCTCCAAGGGCCACTGCGCTCCTGGCCTGTATGCCGCGCTGGCACAAAAGGGCTATTTCTCTCCCGATGAGCTGAAAAAGCTGCGGCACATCGGGGCCATGCTCCAGGGCCACCCGGATATGAAGGGCACCCCCGGCGTGGACATGAGCACTGGCTCCCTGGGGCAGGGCATTTCCGCCGCCGCGGGCATGGCCTTGGCCGGGAAGATGGACGGCAAAGATTACCGGGTCTACTGCCTTTTGGGCGATGGAGAGATCCAGGAGGGCCAGGTTTGGGAGGCCTGCATGTTCGCCGCCCACCGGAACCTGGACAACCTCTGCCTGATTTTGGACTACAACGGCTTACAGATTGATGGAGACGTGGCCCAGGTTGCGGGCGTCGAGCCCCTGGGAGACAAGTTCCGGTCCTTTGGCTTTGAAGTGGCCCAGGCGGACGGCCACGACTTCGAGAGCCTCGGCCAGGCCTTTGCCGCCGCTCGGGCCTGCAAAGGCAAGCCCTTTGTCATCATCGCCAAAACCGTGAAGGGCAAGGGCGTCAGCTTTATGGAGAACCAGGCGGGCTGGCACGGCAAAGCCCCCAACGAGGAGCAGTACCACAAGGCCATGGACGAGCTGAACGCCGCCCTGACCCAGCTGGGCTGAGGAGCGGGTCTTTATGAAGCTCAGATGCATCAACATCGTCTCCCAAACGCCGGAAGCCCTGGTGAAGTTTTACGAGACGGTTTTCCAGGCCTCCGCCAACCAGCTGGTCCCCGGCCGCTGGGAGCTGCCCGCGGGAGGGGTGACCTTGGTGTTTACCCATACCGGCGGCGAGGTGATCGTACCCGCCGACAGCTGCGGGCTGGAGTTTGAAGTGGAGGACGTGGACGGAGACTATGCCCGGCTGCAAGCGGCGGGGCTGCCGGTGGGCGAGCCGCCGGTCACCTACCCCTGGGGCTGGCGGGCGTTTGGAATAAAGGACCCGGACGGCAACCATTTAGACTTCGTCCAGTTTGTCGGCCACACCTAGCGGTGGGCACACGCGCGTGCGAGCTGGGTGGTGTTGTGTAGCTGAATTGCCCGCGAATGGGCGGGGCGCGAGGCCGTAAGTTTGCCTTGACCTTTGGAAAAGCCGCCAGCCCCAAACCGAGCGGGAAGCTTCCTCCTCCCACCCCCGTCAAACGTGTAAAATTTTTTGAAAGTTCTTAGAAAACTTTTTTATAAAAAAGTTTTCTAAGCCGCCGGAGGCAATAAATGTACGTTAAAACAGAAAGGAAGGCTGTGTAAATGGCTGAGATTGTTAAAAAGGCCACTCGGGAGAGCTTTGGCGAAGCCCTGGTGGAGCTGGGAAAGACAACCCCAGATATTGTGGTGCTGGTGGCCGACCTGGCCGACGCCACAAAGGTGGAGAACTTTGGCAAGGCCTACCCGGACCGGTTCATCGAGTGCGGCATTGCCGAGGGCAATATGGTGGGCGTGGCCGCGGGGCTGGCTTCCTGCGGGAAGATCCCCTTTGCCACCAGCTTCGCCATGTTCTCGGCGGGCCGGGCCTTTGAGCAGGTGCGCAACTCCGTGGGCTACCCCCACCTGAACGTGAAGATCGTGGGCTCCCACGCGGGCATCTCCGTGGGCGAGGACGGCGCCACCCACCAGTGCTGCGAGGATATCGCCCTCATGCGGACCATCCCCGGCATGGTAGTGCTCAACCCCGCCGACCACTACGAGATGCGGGCGGCGGTGAAAGCCGCCGTGGAGCACCAGGGCCCGGTGTACATCCGGCTGGGCCGCCTGGCGGTGGAGAGCTGCAACAACAACGACGACTATGAGTTCGAGATCGGCAAGGGCATCACCCTGCGGGAAGGCAGCGACATTACGGTCATTGCCACCGGGCTTATGGTGGGCGAGGCCATCAAGGCCGTGGACTCCCTGGCCGGAAAGGGCATTCATGCCCGGCTGATCGATATGCACACCATCAAGCCCCTGGACCGGGAGCTGGTGGTAATGGCCGCCAAAGAGACCGGCCGCATTGTCACTGTGGAGGAGCACAACGTGATCGGCGGGCTGGGCGAGGCCGTGGCCGCGTGCCTTTCTGAGAAATGCCCCGTGCCGCTGACCCGCATGGGCGTGCAGGATGTCTTCGGCCATTCCGGCCCCGCTGTGGACTTGTTAAAGGAATTCGGGCTGTGCGCGGAAGGAATCGAAAAAACGGTTGCCGGGGTCTTGAAGTGAGCTCCTATACGGTCCGGAAAGCGCTGGCCAGCGACGCGCAGGCCCTGGCCCGGTTGAACGCCGTTGCCATGGGCTACGAATACCCGGCAGAAAAAACCGCCGCCCAGCTGGAAGCTCTGCTTGGCAGTGGGAGGGACCTGATTCTTGTGGCGGAAATGGACGGCCGGGTGGTGGGGTACCTCCATCTACAGGACTATGACCTGCTCTACAGCGACCACTTGAAAAACATCATGGGCGTTGCCGTGGACCCGGCCTGCCGCCGCCAAGGCATCGGCCGGGCCCTGTTGGAGGCGGGGGAGGCCTGGGCCCGTTCCACCGGGGCGGCGGGAGTGCGGCTGGTCTCCGGCGAAAGCCGGAAGGAGGCCCATGCCTTTTACCGGTCTTTGGGGTACGAAGGCAGCAAAATGCAGCTGAATCTCAAGAAAATGTTTTAGGAGGCGTATCATGGAATTCCAGATTTCCCCGGCCGGGCCCTGGTACCATGGCTCGCCCTTCGTTCTGGAAACCCTGCGGGCCGGCAGCACCGTCACCCAATGGCGGGAGCTGGCGGAGGCTTTTTCCCACAAGCCCGCCTGGTTATGCTGTGAGGACGATGGAACCATCGCCCACAACGGCACGGAGCCCGGCTACCTCTATGCGGTGGACGAGCCCGTGGAAATTGGCCCGGACCTGTTCCAACACCCCCGCAGCTCCATGGAGCGGGGGCTGGAATTCCTTACCGCGCGGCCTTTGCGGCTGCGGCTTCTGGGAAAAACCAAAGCATAAGCAAGAAGAGCGCTCGGGCGGCGGCCTCGGGCGCTCTTCTTCTAAGAACCTGTATTCATAGGCGGGGATGCCGGTTGGGCGAGGGATTTTGGAGCCCAGCAAGGCAAAAAATCGCGGGAATGCTGGCGCATTGCAAGATTTTTTAACGCAGCTGGGCTGCAAAAGACCCGCCCATACGGCGTCCATCGCCTGTGAATACAGGTTCTAAGTGAAACGGTTGACACTCATCCCCTTATCATGTATAATAGGGTGACGAAATCCATTTGAGAGGACGGCATTGGCGTGAAGCAATTTTTTGGTATGAGCCAGAGCGGGAATCTGGATGAGGCCCTGCGGGGCCTTTCCTCGCCCCAGTTTATTATGCTGTTTACAAACGACGGCCAGTTCGAAGCCCATGTAGAGGCGCTGGAAAAACGGTTTCCCGGCGTGCCCAGCATTGGGTGCATCGGCATGTGCTACCAAACCGGCATGGTGGAAAGGGGAGTGGGCGTTATCGCCTTTTCCGGCGGCGTGCGCGCCGCGGCCAACGTGCTGGAGCAGGTCTCTACCATGCCGGTCAAATACATCAAGCGCTTGGAGCAGGACCTGCGCCAGGTGGGCGGCTCCGGGGAGGAGACGGTGTGCATCGACCTGTGCGCGGGCAACGACGCCTGCGTTTTGACCACGATTTACACGGTGCTGCGCAAACAGGGGATCTCCTTGGTGGGCGGCACCGGCGACAAGGGCAAGGTCTCCGCCAACGGGAAGGTCTATGAGGACGCGGTGGCCTACGCCCTGGTGCGCAACCAGCACGGGCGGGTAAAGGCCTATAAGGAAAACATCTACCACCAGTTTGGCGACTACCGGTTCATTGCCTCCAACACGGACCGGGCCAACTACATATTGGGCACCCTAAACGGGAAGCCCGCAAGGGATGTGTACAAGAGCATTCTCCATGTGACGGACCAGGAGATTTTGACCCGCACCTTTCAAAACCCCTTTGGCAAGCTGAACGGGGACGACACCTGCATCATCTCCATCAAGGACGTGCAGGGCAGTTCCCTGGCCTGCTTCCGCCAGGTCAACGACTCCGACGTGCTGATCTTGCTGGAGCTGGGCGACTACCAGGCCATCGTCCAGGAGACCATCGCCCAGATCTGCCGGGACTTTCCCAAGCGTTCCGCCATATTCTCGGTCAACTGCCTGTTCCGCTACAAGCTCTTTACCGAGCACGGCTACATGGACGCCTACCTGCGGGATATGGCGGCCCTGGGCAGCCACGTGGGGCTTGTGGGGTATGGCGAACACTATAACAACCGTTTTGTCAATCAGTCCATGACCTGCGTGGTCTTTGAGTAAGGAGGGGCCGGATATGTTGTTTCAAGGAAAAAAGCGGCGGCAGGCCAGGGCCCAGGAGGAAAAGAGCCTGTACCCGGTGCTGCATGTGGCGGGCAGCCTGAAGGACTATCAGCAGGAGCTGGTGAAAAAAGAGGTGGCCTCCCTGTGGGAGCTCAGCCGGGTGGGCGATTCCTTTTCCAGCGTGCTGTCCGAGGCGGACCGCTTCCAGATGAAGCTGGAAGACCTGGGGGCTTCCTTTTCCAATATCAATGAGACCGCCGGGCAGTTTGCCCAGGTGCGGGAGGACGTGGGCCTGGCCGTGGGCGGGGCCCAGGGCCAGATGGATGAGCTGGCGCAGATCTCCATGCGGGTCCAGCAGTCTTACGACCAGATGACGGAGACCTTCTCCCGGCTGGAGTCCGCCATAACGGAGATTCGCCAGAGCATGGAGAAGATCGTCTCCATTGCGGACCAGACCAATATTCTGGCCCTCAACGCCTCCATTGAGGCGGCCCGGGCCGGCGAGGCCGGCCGGGGCTTTTCCGTGGTGGCCGCCCAGGTGAAGTCTTTGGCGGAGGAGATTAAGACGCTGGCCGGGGAGGTAGACACCGGCGTGCGGGACGTGGAGACCGGCGCGCAGGAGCTCAGCGGCAGCATCGCGGCCTCCCAGGAGACCCTGGGCCAGGGCGTGGGCATTGTAAGCCAGACGGATGAGAGCTTCCAGAGCATCACCGCCGCGGCGGAGGGCGCGGTATCCGTACAGGCGGAGATTTCTCAGGTAATTGACGCGTCCCAGCAGGGGCTCCAGGAGATCCGCCAGTTTTTTGAGCAGATCAAGGACCAATATCAGGAGGTCGTCAAGCACATTGACAGCGCCAGCCGGCTGGGCACCACAAAGAGCGCCATGTTTGAGGACATGGACAATATGATCGCGCAGCTCCCGCCCCTGGTCAGGGAACTGGAAAACGCAGAGTAAGCGCGTGCGCGAAATCGGGAGTTCCAGCCCTATGGCGCGGCCCGGCGCGATGCCCTCAAGAGATCAATCCAATCAGCGCGGGCTCCAGAAGGCAGGCCCTCTATAGGGAAGGGAAACCGGCGGGCACTTTGCTTTTATAAAAGAAACGCAAGCGTTTAAGGCGGCGCTGCGAATCAGCGCGTTCTTTGTTTTGCGTACGGAAAAAGCTTTCGTCCAGCACTTTGGTCATACGGATTCTGACCAGGATTGCAAGGCGAGAGGGAACCGGCGGGGCAGAGGGCCCGCCGGTTTTTGCCATATAGGGGGATGTTCTCTGTCCGGCTGATCCGAAACTTGCGGGGCCGCAGGAGGAAAACCTTGGGAAACGGGGACGGAAAAAAATTTAAAAAAATTTGCAAAAAGGGGTTGCAAAACGCAGAGAGATGTGGTATTATAAATGAGCGCTGAGGCGAGAGGCCAAAAGCAAAAGAGATGGTTTGGCGGGGAGCTTGAAGTGTTAAATGTATGTCCCCGTTGAGGGCACCAGAACTTCTGTTATCTCGCTTATATCAACAAAAATTAAATATTGTGTACCCTGATGTCACACATCATTGTATGATAAAAAATTCAGGGGTATAGCTCAGCTGGGAGCCCGAAAAGTTAAAAGTATGCCCCCACTGAAAGTACCAAATCTTCATTATTCCGATTGTATCGACCAAAATTGAATAAAGTGTACTCCGATAAACAATATCATCATATGATGAAAAACTCGGGGGTATAGCTCAGCTGGGAGAGCGCTTGAATGGCATTC
>CAOKRG010000021.1 GCA_948471095.1 uncultured Oscillospiraceae bacterium | reverse complement strand
CCTCGGTGTAGCCGAAGGAGTCGGAGGCGGCGGCCTTCATGGCGGCGTTGATGCCCTCGGCGGTGATGTTCTCACCCTTGACAACGGCTACCAGAATGGTGGTGGAGCCGGTGGGTACGGGTACGCGCTGGGCAGAGCCGATCAGCTTGCCATTCAGCTCGGGGATGACCAGGCCGATGGCCTTGGCGGCGCCGGTGCTGTTGGGAACGATGTTCACGGCGGCGGCGCGGGCGCGGCGCAGGTCGCCCTTGCGGTGGGGGCCGTCCAGAACCATCTGGTCGCCGGTGAAGGCGTGGACCGTGGTCATGATGCCGCTCTGGATGGGAGCGTACTTATTCAGGGTGTCGGCCATGGGGGCCAGGCAGTTGGTGGTGCAGGAGGCCGCGCTGATGATGGTGTCCTCGGCGGTCAGGGTCTTCTCGTTTACGCTGTAAACGATGGTCTTCAGATCCTTGCCGGCAGGGGCGGAGATGACGACCTTCTTAGCGCCCGCATCGATGTGGGCCTGGCTCTTCTCCTTGGAGCAGTAGAAGCCGGTGCACTCCAGCACAACGTCCACGCCGATCTCGCCCCAGGGCAGGTCGGCGGCGTTCTTCTCAGCGTAGATCTTGATGGTCTTGCCGTCTACGGTGATGGAGTCCTCGCCGGCCTCCACCTTGTCGCACAGAGCATAGCGGCCCTGGGCGGAGTCGTACTTGAGCAGATGGGCCAGCATCTTGGGGCTGGTCAGGTCGTTGATGGCCACGATCTCGTAGCCCTCAGCGCCGAACATCTGGCGGAAAGCCAGGCGGCCGATGCGGCCGAAACCATTGATTGCAACTTTGACAGACATTGGAATGACCTCCTAAAGATTGATGGGGTACCGTACTGCTCTTATTTTATAACATTTCTTCCAGAAATACAAGCCTTTGCCAGCATTATTTGCGGAGAAATTTTCTTTCGCGGCGCGCCCCTTACCATAACCCTAAACCCCGCCCGTTTGGCCCTTCTACAGCAAAGCCCGCTCCGGGGAGGTTCCAATGGCATTCCCTTGTTCCCAGCCTATACCGCCGCCGCGCTCCGCCAGCGCCCAGGCCTCCCGGAAAAAGCGCCGGTAAAAATCCGCCTCCGGCTTACCCTGGTAAAAGCTGTTCTGGGCGATCATTTGAGCGATACGCCCAGTCAGCTCCTCCTGTTCCGCCAGAGTCCGGTCCTCAAAGCGGGAGACCTCCAGCATCCCCCGGGCCTCCCAGTCCAGCAGGGCCCGGTGTACGTCGGGGATAAACGCCGCCCCGGCCACAGGCTGGTCCCCCTGGGCATAAAACAGGGCCTCGCGTCCGGCCAGAGGCTCCGCGCCCGAGGCTGGCTCCACCCGGTACAGCCAGCCGGAAGCGCCCCCATAGAACGCCTCTAACTGGCCGGGGAACTGCTCTTCATACCAAGCCCGGCCCTGGCGCACACTGCCGGTCACATGCTTGCGCCCGCTGCCCAGACGGGCCCCGTCCCAAATGTAAAACAGCGCGTAGGGGACGCAGTCCGTCAGGTACAGCACCCTGTCTCCCCTGCCGTGCAGGCTGGAAAATGCCTTGAGCTCCGTGAGGCCGCCTTGCGCCGAGCCGTGATACAGGCTTGGCATCAGGCTTCCTCTGGGTCCGCCGGAGGCTCCTGGGCTTCCGGCTCCGCCTGGGGCTCTGTCTCCCAGGCCTCCCGGCTGTCCCGGTAGGCGGTCCACAAAAACACCCCCAAAAACGCCGCCGCGCACAGGGCGCTGAGCTGGTATCCGGCGGGCTGTTCGCCGGAGTAAGTTTTGCCCAGCAGCCGCATGACCAGGTTAGCGGTAAGATAGGGAATCTCCCAGGCCAGAAGGAAGCCTCCCGCCGCGAAAAGGCGCTTGGCGGCTCCCGGGTCATCCACCCCGGAGAAAAGCTTGCAGGCATATAAAAGCGTGATCAGCAGCGCCGCCGCGCCAATGACCGAGAAGAAATTCTCCACAAAGCAGGAGGATTTGGCGTAAAACACGTACACCACGATCAGATAGGAAATCCCCCACAGCACCCCGGGCATATACAGCAGAGGCGCGCTCTGGAAAGGGTTCCGCCCTGTGGTCAGCGCCGCGCCCACAACCAGCTGGACCATGCCGAAAATCAGGCTCATAACCACGAAGAACCAGAAGATCAGCGGCTGCGTGGCCGCGTCATATTCCGACAGGCCGATGTCCAAAAACGTTTTGAAGCTTACGGCCTGCCGCACTCCCTCCTGCAGAAGCATAAAGCCGGAGAGGAAGGCCAGAATGGCGGGCAGAGTCTTCTTTTTACGGATATACCGTCCATATCCCTGGCCGGTGCGGCAGAACAGCCAGGCCGCGGCTCCCGCCGCCGCGCCGGGCAGCAGAAGGCCCAGCCAGGCGGAGAGGCCTCCGTCTGTGTAAAAACCCGTCTCATAGTCGTAGAAAAAAAGCATCAATACCAGCCGCAGCACCAGTCCCGCCGCCAATCCGGCGAAAGCCAGTTTGAAACCAGAGCGGATCTTGGAGGTTTTAGAAGAAACCATGCGCGCACACCCTTTCTTGATCGATTAGAATCCAGTATAGCACAACCATCGGGGATTTTCAAGCGCCGGGTTGGGCCGGGGAGTGTCCAAAGGGAGCGGTTTGAAGTTTTACGGAGTGGCTCGGCCGGGTCGCAGCTTGTCTGCTACTGGCAGACGCTCACCTTCCGGCGCACAGGACGTAGTTTTTTTGAAGTTTTTACGGAGTGGGGTCTCGCCTGCCGGCTCGGTCGGGTCAGAACGATTGCCACTGGCAATCTTCCCCCTCCGGCGGTTCAGGGGCTCTGCCCCTGAAAACCCCGCAACCTTTGAAAAGGTTGACGAAACTTTTACTGTTGCGCTCAGTAGGCTTTTTCCATTTTCTCAGCGTTGGTCCAGGGGCACATACTTCTGCTTTACCGGCAGGGCCCGGTAGGCCGGACGCATAATCCGCCCGCCGGTGGTCAGCTCCTCGATCCGGTGGGCGCACCATCCGGCTATGCGGGACACGGCGAACATGGGCGTGTACAGTTCCTCCGGGATGCCCAGCATCTCGTACACCAGGCCGGAATAAAAATCCACATTGGCGCAGATGGCCTTTTCCTTGCCCGTCACCTGGTGGAAGACCTGGGGGGAAAGCCGCTCGATCCGCTCATAAAGGGCCAGCCGCTTGTCATAGCCTTTTTCCGCGGCCAGCGCCTTGGCCTTTTCCTTCAGTATGACCGCCCGGGGGTCGGACACCGTGTAGATGGCGTGGCCCATGCCGTAAATAAGCCCGCTGCCGTCCCCGGCCTCTTTGCGCAGAATCTTTTCCAGATAGCGGGAGATCTCTTCTTCATCGGCCCAGTCCTTGACATTGGCCATGATCTCCCCCATCATGTTCACCACCCGGTGGTTGGCCCCGCCGTGGCGGAAGCCCTTTAGGGACCCGATGGCCGCCCCGATGGCGGAATAGATGTCCGTGCCCGCCGAGGTGAGCACCCGGGTGGTGAAGGTGGAGTTGTTGCCGCCCCCATGTTCCGCGTGCAGAACCATGCACAGGTCCAAAAGCTCCGCCTCCTCCCGGGTGAATTTCCGGTCCGGGCGCAGGGAGTTGAGAATGGCCTCGGCCGTCCGGTGGCCGGGCTCATAGGGATGGAAAAACATGCTCTCCTTGTCGAAATGCCGGCGCTTCACCTGGTAGGAATAGGCCATAATGGAGGGCAGGCGGGCAATCAAGGAAATACTCTGACGCATATTGTTTTCCAGAGACATGTCCTCCGGGTCGTCGTCATAAGAATAGAGTGCCAGCACCGAACGGGCCAGCTTGTTCATCACGTTTTTGGAGGGCGCCTTTATGATCATGTCCTCGGGAAAATATTCCGGCAGCTCCCGGTTCTCATACAGCAGCTCGCAGATGCGCCCAAACTGCCGGCGGTCCGGCAGCTTGCCGAAAATCAGCAGCCAGACCACCTCCTCAAAGCCAAAGCGTCCCTCCGCCTGGCAGCCCCGGACAATATCCTCCATGTTGATGCCCCGGTAGGTGAGCCGCCCTTGGTCGGGAATTTTGTCTCCATCGTCTATCAGATAGCCGTGGACATTGCACACATGGGTGAGTCCGGCCATAACTCCGGTGCCGTCCGGGTTGCGCAGGCCCCGTTTGACCCGGTGGGTCTCGTACTCCTGGCGGGAGATGGCGTTGTTCTTCCGGTATTCCGCGCAGAGCTCCTGCATGGTGGTGCTTTGGGGGCTCTCGTTGTTCAGTCGCCGCATGACGGGGACCTCCTTTAGGTTTTATCTCATAAGGATCAAGAGGCTGGGACAAGCCTCCCAGCCTTTGGCCTATATCTTTCTATTTTAGCGGCAGCGCTTTCGTAAGTCAAGATAATTTGCAACATATTGCAATGCGAACTTCATTTTTAGAGGCGTATACAAATAGTCTTGCGCAATAAACGCAATTTTTGAATCGAACCAGTTCTAATTATGTAAAACGGAGGCATCCCATGAAACACGCCAGCCCCACCTTAAAACGTCTGGTTCTCTCCTTTTTGCTCCTGTACGCTCTCATCGCCCTGATCCCATGGGGAATCTACCGGGCCAGCCCCATGCCGGCAAAGCCGCCCGCGCCCAGCCCTAGCCCCCCATCCGGCGCGGAATCGGGCGCGGACCCCGGCGGTTCGCCGGAAGCGCAGGCCTCACCCCAAAGCAGCCCCCAGGCCCAAGGAGTTTTTACCCTGCGCGACGCCTCCACCGGCGAAACCTTCACCGTGTCTGAGCGGGAGCTTGTGGAGGCCTCCCTGGCCTGCGAGATGGACCTCTCTTCTCCCCCCGAGGCCCTAAAGGCCCAGGCCGTGGCCTCCTACACCTATTACAGCCGCCAGCGGGCCCAGGGGCAGGCCATTGCCTGCGACCCTGCCAACTGGCTGGTCTATGTGCCGGAAAGCGCCATGCGGGAGCGCTGGGGCGAGGACTACGAGGACTACCGAGCCGCCATTTCCGCCGCGGTGGACCCGGTGGAGGGCCAGCTGCTCACCTATCAGGGCCAGCCTATTTTGGCGGCTTATTTCGCCATCTCTACCGGCGGCACCGAGGCTGCGGAAAACGTCTGGTCCCCGGACGCGGCGGAAGAGCACCCCTACCTACAGGCCGTGGCCAGCCCCGGAGACGCTTTCAGCGACGGCTACCTGAGCCAGGTACAGATGACGGACGAGGATTTCCGGGAGGCGGTGGCAGCGGCTTTTCCGGACAACCCGCCGGACCTGTCCGGCCCGCCGGAGGAATGGCTTACAGAAATAAAATATACCCCCTCCCGCATGGTGAAGGAGGCCAAGCTG
This sequence comes from uncultured Oscillospiraceae bacterium, assembly GCA_948471095.1. GTDB lineage: Bacteria > Bacillota > Clostridia > Oscillospirales > Acutalibacteraceae > Acutalibacter. The sequence goes on along the minus strand of CAOKRG010000021.1, from coordinate 36,877 downwards.
GGCGGCAAGACCGTCACAGGGCCGGAGCTGCGGGCCGCTTTGGGCCTGCGCAGCGCCGGGTTCACCTTTACCAGGGAAGAGGGCGTATTTGATTTCACAGTGCGGGGCTGGGGCCACGGCGTGGGCATGAGCCAAGCCGGGGCGGTGTTTCTGGCCAAGCGGGGGGCGGACTATAAAGAGATTTTGGCCCACTATTACCCCGGAACAGAACTGAAAGAGGCAGAAGCCCCAGCCTCCGCATAAATTTCAAAAAGAGAAACGAAACCGTCCCGGCCCGCGAGATGGGGCTAAGTTTCGGGAGTGTCCAAAACGCGCGTTTTAGCAAGAAGAAAGCTTCCTGAGCGCAACAGTAAAAGTTTTGTCCACTTTTTCAAGAAGTGGACGAGTTATCCCTTGGATAACTCGTGGGTTCTTAGGGGGTGGGCGTCTGCCGGTGGCAGACATGCCGCGAACCGACCGAGGGGGAAGGTCCCCGGTGGGGACCGTTCTGACCACGAGTTGACTTTGTCAACTCGACCGAAGCGGCAGCGGAGACACGGCAGCCGAGACCCTGAGCCCCGCAAGTTCATCTTTGATGAACTTGACCGCCGGAGGGGGAAGATTGCCAGTGGCAATCGTTCTGACCCGACCGAGCCGGCAGGCGAGACCCCACTCCGTAAAACTCCCAAAAAACTGCGTCCTTTTGGACACTCCCTAAGTTTCCAGCTCGTTGACCACGCCCTCCCGGTCGATGGTCAGCACCACCCGGTAGCTGGGGTCCAGCTTCTCAATCTCCCGGATGATCTTGGCCCGAAGCAGCAGGTCGCTGTCCGGCGCGGAGAAGGGCACCGCCGCGTCGAACACGATGTTGGAATGGGTCACGCCCCACACCACCCGGAAGTCGTGGATGCCCGCCTGGGGGCAAGCCTGTCTTACACAGTCCAGCACCTGGGCACGCAGCGCTTCGGCCCGGGGATCGTTGGTGACCACCGGGTCCATGTGGATCACCAGGTTGATGTGCTCCTGGGTCCAGAAGTCCCGCTCAATGTTGTCAATCCGGTCGTGGCTGACCATCACGTCCTCTTCCGCAGGCACTTCGCAGTGGACCGTGGCAAAGCACCGGCCCTCCCCATAGCTGTGCACCGCCAGGTCGTGGATGCCCACCACGCCTTCATAAGAGCGGATCTTCTCGTAAATCCTGCGCACCAGCTCCTGGTCCGGGGCCATGCCCAGCAGGGGGCCGGCGGTCTCCCCCACCAGCTTTACTCCGGAAACCACGATGAAGACCGCCACGGCCAGCCCCAGCCAGCCGTCCAGGCGCAGATTGGTCAGCCGGGTGATCACCGCGCCCAGCAGCACCACCGAGGTGGCGATTACGTCGTTCCGGCTGTCGCTGGCCGTGGCGGTCAGGGCCTGGCTGCCGATGGTCCTGCCCACCCGCAGGTAAAAAAAGCACTGCCAAAGCTTCAGCAGCACCGAAACCCCCAGCACGGCCAAAGCCACAGGGCCAAACTCCGCCGCCTCTGGGGCAAAGATTTTCTCCACCGAGGAAATGCCCAGCTCCAGCCCCAAGAACAGCACGATGAAGGACACAATGACCCCGCACAGGTACTCGATGCGGGCGTGGCCAAAGGGGTGCTCCGCATCGGCGGGCTTTCCGGCCAGCTTAAAGCCCACCAGCATGATGATGGAGGAGCCGGAATCGGTCAGATTGTTTACCGCGTCCGCCAAAATGGCCACGCTATGGGACAAGAGCCCCGCCGCCAGCTTGATGGCGAACAGCAGCAGGTTGGTGGCAACGCCCACCGCCCCAGCCGCCCGGCCGCTCCGCTCCCGGACCTCCGGGCTCCCGTCCCGGCCATAGCCCTTGACCAGGCGCTTCATAATCCCATCGAACATGGTACCACTTCCTTACGCTAAAATGCTCCCGCCCGTACAGTCTATGCCCACAATTAGGGGGAAATCCCGCAATGTCAGCCGCTTCACCGACTCGCAGCCCAGATCTTCAAAAGCAATGACCTGGCATTGGGTGATGCACCGGGCGGCTAAGGCCCCAGCCCCGCCGATGGCGCACAGGTAGACCGCGCCGTTGCGCTTCATGGCCTCCACTACCGCGGGACCCCGTTTTCCTTTGCCGATCATGGCCTTTACCCCCAGGTCCAAAAAACGGGGGGTATAGGGGTCCATGCGGGTGCTGGTGGTGGGGCCGCAGGAGCCGATGGGAAGGCCTTCCGGCGCGGGGGTGGGGCCTGCATAATAAATAGCCGCCCCGGCCAAGGGGTAGGGCGGCTCTTGGCCCTGGTCCAGCTGTTGGGTAATGCGCTTGTGGGCCGCGTCCCGGCTGGTGTAGGCCGTACCGCTGAGCAATACCCGCTGGCCTGCCCGCAGCAGGGCAGCTTTCTCGCCCAGCTCGCTGGTGTGCAGTCTGATTTCCTCCATGTTCTCCCCCTCCTGTGTCAGGTCCAACTCTAAGTAATAATCCTGCTCCGTCTCCCGTACTATGTGAAAGCCCAGCCTTTGGTGCAGAGCCAGGGAGGCTTGGTTCCACTTGTATACCGTGGAGCTAGCAATTTTTGCATAGCCCAGGCTTCGCAGGCGCTCCATCACCTTTTTCATCACCAGCGTCCCAATGCCCCGGCCCCGGTACGACGCAAACCACAGGGCGATGGGCGGGTTCTCCGGCTTGATGGTCACATCGCCCACCGGAGTCCAGACTCCGTCCTCCAGGGCCTCGATGAAGTAGAGCTCTCCATGCTTATCCAAATATTCGCACATGCCCTTCACATAGTTTAGATCGGGAATTTTGCTCTCGTCAAAAATGCCCTCCGAGTTCTGGTACACCACCGGGTCCTGATAGCCGGGCAGGGCCTTCTCATAATGGCCGTCATAGCGCTTAAGCCGAAAATTCTCCGCCAGAGGGATGACCTTTGGCTGCTCCACGCCGGGCAATGGCATAGGCTACCGCTCCTTACTACAAAATGGACGGCCCCGGCACTCAGCCGGAGCCGCCTTGCTTCCACCGCCCGCTCAGGCGGTTAGGTTCCAGTAATGATAGGTCCGGCCAAAGGGGGCCTCGGACCAATATTTCTTCACCCGCAGGCCCAGCTTTTCCCACAGGGCCCGCACATCCTCCGGGTCCTCGTCCTGGGCCAGCGACTGATAGTAGAGCGCGCCCCCCGGCTTCAAAAAACCGGCGGCCATTCTCAAAATACTCTCGAACATACCGCTTTCCATGCGGGTGCTGCCAACCATGGTCACCACATCGAACCGGCCCGCCAGCTCCCCGCAGTCCATCACGTCTTTGTTGACCACCGTCACCGGGTTGGGATTCTCCTCATTGAGCAGACCTGCCTGGAAGACCCGGCAGATCTCCGGGTCAACGTCGATGCTGGTGAGGGTCCCTCCGTTCAGCCGGTAGCTGAGGTAGCGGTCCCAATAACCCGCGCCAACGCCGATGTTGCAGACGTCCGCGCCCTTCTCTAGGGAGAAATTCTCCTCAAAAAAGGCGGTGATGCGGTATTCCAGATATTTTTGCTCCACCGAAAGATTCCAGGGGCCGGCCTCGGGGCCGTAAAGCGCGCCGTAGGCCTTTAGCAAAAGCTCCTGATTCATCTGATTTGGCCTCCCTTCTGATTCTTCTGCTGCTTTCCGGCGAAAAACCAGAAGGGCGGACTCCGGCAATGGTCAAAGGAGCGCTATTTTTCCCAGAAGAGCTCGATATGTTCGTGGGTGGGTCCATAGAAGAACGCGATGCGGATGGGTGCGCCGCCCAGCTCCACGTCGGCAGGCTCGTTGGTAATCTCATAGCCAGCCTCACGGACCTTCTCGATGATTTCGTCCACCTTGTCCGTGGCAAACGCGATATGGGCCAGCGGGCCGCCTGCGGGGATCTCGCTGCCGCTGCTCAGAATCTCCATACAGGTATTATCCCCGCAGGAGACCATCAAACAGGGCCGCTGGGGATCGCCCCAGCTCTTCTTAATCTCCATCCCCAATAGTTTGGTGTAGAAGTCTACGGTTTCCTGATACTGTTCCGCCGTGGGCTTCACGGCAATATGGTGTACGCCTTGCATCATTCCCATTATGCTCCCTCCTTATTTGCGGTTGAATATGGACATGATATCCGTAAAGGTATCGTCATCGTCAATGACCGCCGGGTCCACCCGGGGTTCGCTGGCGCCGCGGATGTTGGAGCTGCTGCGGATATTGGAGCCGCCGCGGCCGCTGGAAATGGCGGGGGGCTCATTGGGGGCAGGAGAAGCGCTGAGGAAGTCGTCGTCCAGATCCAGGTCCAAGGCGGGCTTGGACTTCTCCCCGTTCATGCCCTCAAATCCGGTGGCAATGACCGTGACGTTCATGGCGTCCTCCATGGACTCATCGAAGGTGGCGCCCCAGATAATATTGGCGTCCGGATGGGCCCGCTCGGTAACAATCTGGGAGGCGGTGTCGATCTCGTCCAGGGCGATGTCCGGGCTGGAGGTGATGTTGATGATCACGCCCCGGGCTCCGGCGATCTTGGTCTCCAGCAGAGGACTGGAAATGGCGGCCATGGCGGCCTGTTCCGCCTTGTCCTTACCGGTGCCGTGGCCCACGCCCATGTGGGCATAGCCCGCGTCCTGCATCACGGACTTTACATCCTCAAAGTCCAGGTTGACGATGCCGGGCAGCTGGATCAGGTCCGAGATGCTCTGTACGCCCTGGCGCAGCACGTCGTCCGCCACCAAAAAGGCGTTGGCCAGGGTGATGCGCTCCTCGCTTACCAGCTTTAGGCGCTCGTTGGGGATGACCACCAGGGAGTCCACATGCTCCCGCAGCTGGGCAATGCCCCGCTCCGCCTGCTCCATGCGCCTGCGGCCCTCAAAGGCGAAGGGCTTTGTGACGATGCCCACGGTCAGCGCGCCCTGCTCCCGGGCCATTTTGGCCACGGCAGGGGCCGCGCCGGTGCCGGTGCCGCCGCCCATGCCGGCGGTGATGAACACCATGTCGGCGTCCTTCAAGGTCTGGGAGATGATCTCCCGACTCTCTTCGGCGGCCTTTTCGCCCACCTCGGGCTTGGAGCCCGCGCCCCGGCCATTGGTCAGCTTCTCCCCCAGCTGAACCTTGATGGAGGCCTGGCTGCGCTGCAGGGCCTGCTTGTCCGTATTCATGCACACCAGCTCCACGCTGCGCACGCCGGCGCTGGCAATGCGGTTCACGGCGTTCCCGCCGCCACCGCCAACTCCCACCACTTTAATGGTCTGGGGGGTCTCGTCTAACAGATTGTCCACTTCAAACGGCATTTTTTGACCATTCCTCTCTGCGTTTTGTGCTTTCGTCTCAAGCTGAAGCCCGCGTCCGGCCGGGCCGGTAAGCAAAGCGCTGGGTTGAAACCTTTTTCAGCCTGCTCCTCCTGGCTTGCTCCCAGTATGCGAATTCGATTTTACGTCAACCAAAACACGACTGTCTTTAATTTATCACTTTTTCGGGGAAATTTCAAGGTGATTCTTTAAATTTAGGCCGGCAAACGCAAGATTTCTTCACTTTTTTCTTTGGGATAGGCATTTTGAAGCTTTCCGGCACAAGATATGGGGGCTACTCCTCCGCCCAATCTTCCTCTGTCCCGGCCTCGTCTCCAGTCCAATCGTCCTCGCCGGTCCACTCGTCTTCACCGGTCCACTCGTCCTCGCCAGTCCACTCCTCTTCGCCAGTCCAGTTGTCCTCGCCAGTCCACTCGTCCTCACCGCCGGTATCTGGTTCCGGCTCCTCCCCGCCGGCTTCTCCTTCCGGAGTGGGGCTGGGGCTGGCCGAAGGCTGGGGGCTGGCCGCGGGAGCCGGTACGCTGCTGCCGTTCTCCGCCTCAAAATAGGACTTGCGCTCCTCCGGCAGGTAGGCCAGCTTCAGCACGCCCCGCTGGTCCTGGGGGATTTTCTCCGTCAGCAGGCCATAGGCGGTTTGCAGCTTATAATCCAGCTGCTTGGTGTTGCCCAGCTGGCACTCCACCCGGTCTTGGTACCACAGGCGGATGTTGTTTAAGTCTGTCAGGTCCAGCTTGGTAAAATCCTGGGCCTCCATCTCCGCCAGCTTTTCCATAATATCCCCAAATGCCTGGTCGGCCTCGGTTCTCTCCGTTTCCAGCTTCTGCCCCGGCTGGCTGCTTTTGAGCAGAATGCCCTGCACCTGCATCACGCCCTCCGGCGGGTTGGGCACAGACTCCAGAATTTTCCCCTCGCTGCTGGCCAGCAGCCAGATACCGGCGTTTTCCACCGCGCACAGGGCCTGGGCGGCGGTGATGTCCACCACCACCGTGCCCGGCAGCTTCCGGCTGATTTTTGCCTTGCCTATGTAGGGCAGCTGGGCCTCCAGCCTTTTCTCCCGGTCCCGGATGGGCAGAAACAGCAGGTTGTCGCCCGGCTTGTAGCCGCAAATCTCTTTGATCTGGTCCTCGGCATAGGGCGCGTCGCCGGTAACCTTTACCTCCGACACCCGCAGCAGCATGGACTCCGCCAAAAAGGCCGTGACCAGCAGCATGGCCAGCAAGGACAGGACGATAAGCAGCCGCCGTTTGAACAGGCTCATGGGCTTGCGGCGTTTCCGGTTTTGGGCTTCCCGCCGCTCCCTGGGGTCTCCCCCCCTTCTGGAGGATGGCGTGCGCTGGCCTGGCTTTTCCCGCCCAGCCGCCCGGCCCCCCGGCGCTTTCCGGCCCGGCTCCGGCGCCTGGGCTCGTCCCCGCCGGGCCCGGGCCGGAGAGGGCTGCCTGGTCCGCCCTTCCCCCCGGCCCGGGGCGCGCCTTTCCCGCCTGGAGGCCTCCGCCGCGCCCTCTCGGGAGCGGCGCGCGGCCCGGTCTTCTTCCAAAATGCGCTCCCGGTTTACAAACCAGTCGAACTGGGGAGGCTCGCCGCTGGAATGGGAGTTGATGTCTTCAAAGTCATTTTGATCCCACAGGTCCCGGCGGGCGCGGTCTTTCTGCTCTCTCACGGCTGAGCCTCCTTCCTTTTCACGTCGTCAAAGCCTTCCGGCAGCAGGCCAAACCGCTAACGCCGAAGCGCGCGGCCCTATTTTTCCTCTTCCCGGATCCTGGCGCCTAAGTTCGCCAAATTGCCCGCCAGGTTTTCATAGCCCCGGCGGATGAAGCGGGTGCCGCCCACCAAGGTGCGGCCTTGGGCCGAAAGCCCGGCCACCACCAGGGCCGCCCCGCCCCGCAGGTCCGCGGACTCCACCGCTGCCCCGGTCAGGCGCTCCACGCCCTCCACCACCGCCACCTTGCCCTCTACCTTGATCTTCGCGCCCATGCGGCCCAGGCCGTCGGCGTGGCGGTAGCGGTTTTCAAATATGTTCTCCACAAACATGCTGGTCCCCCGGCCCACCGCCGCCATGCTCATAACCACCGGCTGGGCGTCGGTGGGAAAGCCGGGATAGGGCATGGTCCGGATGTGCCTCACCGGGTTCAGCCGCCGGGGAGCCATGATGTTGAGGCAGCCCCCCAGCTGGCGTACCTCGCAGCCGGACTCCTCAAAGGGGCTCAGCATGGGCAGAATATGGGTGTTGTCCACATCCCGCAGGGTGACGTTTCCCCCGGTCACGGCGGCGGCGGCCATGTAGGTTACGGCGGCGATCCGGTCGGGCATCACCCGGTGCTCGCAGCCATAGAGCTCCTTCACCCCATCAATGATGACGCAGCTCTCCCCCGCCCCGTATACCCGGGCTCCGCAGCGGTTCAGATACTCGCACAGGTCGCTGATCTCCGGCTCCCGGGCGGCGTTGGCGATGATGGTGGTGCCTTTACCGCACACGGAGGCCAGGATCAGGTTCTCCGTGGCCCCCACACTGGGAAAGGCCAGGGACACATAAGAGCCCTCCACCCCCTTGGGGGCGGAGCATTCCAGCCAGCCGCCTGTCTCTACAATGTCCACCCCCAGCCGCCGCAGGGAACTGAGGTGCAGGTCGATGGGCCGGGGGCCCAGCTCGCAGCCGCCGGGGGCGCAGAGCCGGGCCGAGCCGCAGCGGGAAATCATCGCCCCCAAAAACACGATGGAAGAGCGCATGCTCCGCATCAGCTCCTCGGGGATCTCGCACCGGGTCACGGCGCTGTCCACCACCAGGTCGTGGCCCTCCCGCCTGCAGCGGCACCCGGCGTGCTCCAGAATGCGCAGGGCGGTGTCCACGTCGGAAAGGTCCGGGCAGTTGTGCAGGACCGTCTGCCCTTTGCACAAGAGCGCCGCCGCCAGCAAGGGCAGGGTGCTGTTTTTCGCTCCTTGAACCGTTAGCTCCCCGCTCAGCTCCGCAGGGCCGTCAATGATGATCATAGGGAACACCTCTCTAAAATGGGCTATGCCATTTTATGAGGCGCTTCCGATTGTGTGCGGCTATGTGCCGTAGTTCATGTGCAGGGAGATCTCTTTGAAACCGAAGTGCTTATAAAAGGCCAGGGCCCGCTGGTTCCAGCAGAAGACGTCCAGGTCCAGGGCGGTCTCCCCCAGATACTCCATCAGCGCGTGGAGGGCCTGGGTTCCATAGCCTCTGCGGCGGTACTCCCGGCGGATGGAAAAGCTCTCCAGCATAAGGCCGGGGTAAAGCCCCGACTGGTTCACCACCACATGGCCCACGGGCTCGTCCTCCACCAAAAACGCATATACTTCATAGGTCTCCCTGGTCAGATACGCCTCCACACTCTTCCTGACCTCCGCCAAAAGCTCCGGCGATTCCGAAACGCCGCCCCAGGGGCTTCCTTGGCGCGCATCCACCTCGGCCTGCATGCTCCACAAGGCCAGATTCTCCAGGTCCTCCATCGTGCATTTTTTGACTTCCATTTTAAATAACGCTTCCTTCCCTTATATTTTCTCAGTGGAGAAAATATAAGGAGGGCCGTTGACAATGATAACCATGGTATGCTCCGTTTCCTTATGTAGAAAGAACTTTCTGTGTCAGTTCTGTTTGTGCCGGTAGAGCCTGGTAGGGCCGTCGTCCCCCTGGGCCATGCAGAAAAACTCCCAGCCGTACCGCTCGTAAAAGGAGTCGTGGTCCGTCACCAGGTAGAGGACCGGGATCCCCAGCTCCGCCATGTCCCGGCAGGCCAGGTCCAGCAGGGACCCGGCGACGCCCCGGCCCCGGTATGGCTCGTCCACGTATACGGCGCACACATTGGGGGCCAGGTCCTTCCGGTCGTGGAAGTCGTTTTCAATTACGCCCAGCCCGCCAATCATCTCCCCGTCCGCCAACGCCGCAGCGTACCACTGGGGCACAGGGCCCTTGCCCGCCCGCATTTTCTCCATGCTTTCCCGGTAAGCTTCCTCCGGCACCCCAAATGCGTGGGGAAACCAGCGGACGGCTTTTTCCAGATACTCCGGCCGCTCCCGGATTTTGATCAATTCCCAATCCATCCTTTTCTCCTATGCCTTGGCTTTCGCCGCCTGCTTAATCACACGGTAGATGCGCTCGCTGGCGTCGATGATCTCCATCTTCCCGGCGTTTTCCCCCAGGGAGCGCAGCCGGTCCGGATCGGAGAGGATCTTTTCCACCTTTTTCCAGAGGGCCTCGCCGGTCAGGTCCTTTTCCTCGATGATCTCCGCCGCCCCCCGGCGCACCAGGGCCATAGCGTTGTGGAACTGGTGGTTTTCCGCCACATTGGGGGAGGGAATGAGAATGGAGGCCTTGGCCTTGGCCTCGATCTCCGTCAGGGTCATGGCCCCGGCCCGGCCGATGACCAGGTCCGCCGCCGAAAGGCACTGGGGCATGTTGTCGATGTACTCCAAAAGGCGGATCTGGGGGTTCTCCTCCAGGTTGAGGCCCAGCTCCCGGGTCTCGGCCAGGAAGCGCTGGTCATGGGTTCCATAGCCGTGGATGTGCTGGTATTTTTTCTCCTGGGCGCTTTGGGCCAGCATATACGCCGCCGCCCGGTTCAGGGCCGAGGCCCCCAAACTGCCCCCAAAGGACAGCACCAGGGGCCGCTCATCCAGCCCCAGGGCTTTGCGGGAGGCCTCCCGCTGGGCGGCCAGCACCTCGCCCCGCACCGGGTTGCCGGTGACCACGCAGTTGACGGAGGAATCGAAGTAGCTCTTCGCGTCCGGCACGGCCAGCATCACCGTTTTGACGGACTTAGCAAGCATCTTGGTGGTCACGCCCGGGTAGGCGTTGGACTCGTGAATGACGCAGGGCACCCCCAGTTTGGCGGCCTCCCGGATCACCGGACCGCTCACATAGCCGCCCGTACCCACGCACACGTCCGGGGCGAAGCCTTGGATGATCTTCTTGGCCTCCGCCGTGGCGGTGAACACCCGGCCCACGGTCTGGATGTTGCGCACAATATTTTTGGGCGTCAGCTTCCGCTGGAAGCCGGAAATGGTGATCAGCGCCATCCGGTACCCGGCCCGGCCCACCAGCCGCTCCTCCATGCCCCCCCGGTTGCCCACGTAGAGGATCTCCACATCGGGCTCCTTCTCCTTCAAGTACCCGGCCACGGCCAGCGCCGGGTTGATGTGCCCCGCGGTGCCGCCGCCGGTAAGCAAAACTTTCATATCCCATTCTCCCTTTTTGGTTGATGTTTCGGCAGGATCGTTCAGGTTTTCTCCACATTGGAACTGCGGGAGATGTTCAGCAGAATGCCCATCTGCCCTAGAAGCATCAGCAGGGCCGTGCCCCCCGAGCTGAAAAAGGGCAGGCTGATGCCCGTATTGGGGATGGTGTTGGTCACCACGCAGATGTTCAGCACCGCCTGCAGGCCCACCTGGAAGGTAAGCCCCAACCCCAGAATGACGCCAAACCGGTCTTTGGCGTGCAGGGAGATGTAGACCCCCCGCCAGATCAAAAGCGCAAACAGCAGCATGATCACCAGCGCCCCCACCATGCCCAGCTCCTCACAGACGATGGCGAAAATAAAGTCGTTCTGGGGCTTGGGAAGGTACAGGTACTTCTGCCGGGACTGGCCCAGCCCCACCCCCAGCAGCCCGCCGGAGCCGATGGCGTACAGGGACTGCTTGATCTGCCAGGTGTCCGCCGAGCCGGACTTGTCGCCGAAGGGGTCCAGCCAGCCGGCGATGCGGTCCATCTGATAGACCCCGCCCTCGCCGGAGTCGTCCTTGCCGCCGAAGACCAGATAGCCCACCAGCAGCACCGCCAGCAGGGCCCCGCCCAGAACGAACCACCGGGGCTTGGTGCCGCCAACGAACATGAGAATGGCTCCCAGCGCCAGAATGATCAGCGTGCCGGACATGTGGTTCTCCAAAAAGACCAGAGCCGCAAACAGTCCCAGCACCCCCACGAAGGGCAGGACCCCATAGCGGAAGGTTCCCATCTTGTCGGCGTACAGGGAGATCATGTGGGCGAACACCACGATCAGCGCGAACTTGGCCACCTCGGAGGGCTGAAAGCCCAAGGGCCCCAGCTGCAGCCAGCGGGTGGCCACGCCCTCCGCCGGGGCAATGGACTTGATTTTCAGGACCCGCCCAAAGAGCAGCACCATCAGCAGCAGCACGATGGAAATGACCGCGATGGGCATGGCCAGCTGGTGGAAGCGGTGGTAGTCAAAAGTGGAGATCAGCAGCATGGCCGCGATGCCGAACAGGGCGAAAGCCCCCTGGCGGGTAATGTAGTGGTAGCTGTTGTCCTCATAATAATAGCTGTTGGCATAGCTGGCGGAAAAGAGCATAACCAGCCCAATGGCCAGCAGCACCATAATAAACACGAACAAAGGCATATCCAGCCCGTTCCCCAGGCTGAACACCGCGTGCTGTATCCTCCTCCGCCTCCGCCCTTTTCTGCTTTGGCCCGTCTGGGCCGTCCGTTCTTCCTCCCGCTTCCGGGCCGGGTTCTGGGGGGGCCGTTCCAGCCCCCGGGCGGTCCTGCCCGCTGCCGGCATACGCCTCGCTCCTTTCGTTACGTAATCCTCCCGGCCTAAGCGTTTTGCGCGCCGGTGTCATTAGCATTCACCGTTTCACCCGCATTATCACGGAAAACGGTAGATCCCTTCCAACCTTTGGCCGGGCCTCAGCCGAACAGCGCACAGCACAGCGCCAGCGCGCCGCCTAGGAGGGACGCTGTCCCGAACACAGCGCAGATTTTCACCTCGCTCCAGCCGCACATCTCAAAATGGTGGTGGATGGGGGACATTTTAAACAGGCGCCTGCCCTCTTTATACTTGCGCTTCGTGTGCTTGAAATAGGCCACCTGCAGCACCACGGAGACGATCTCCAGCCAGTAGACCAGCCCCGCGGGCAGCAGCAGAATGGGCATATCCAGCCCAAAGGCCAGCGCCCCCACCATGCCCCCTAAAAACAAGGATCCGGTATCGCCCATGAAAACTTTGGCCGGGTGGAAGTTCCAGATAAGAAAGCCCACGCAGGCCGCCGCCGCCGCCACGCCCATGGCCGCCACGCCCGCCATAGAGAGCACCCCCGCGCACAGCGCCAAGGCCATCAGGACGAAAAAGGTGACCGTGCTGTTCAGTCCGTCCACGCCATCGGTGAAGTTTACCGCGTTGGTCAGGCCCACCAGCAAAATAGCCGCCAAGGGGTAGTAGAACAACCCCAGGTCTACCGGCCCCAAGAAGGGGATGGTGGTGGCTGTATCCTCCCCGGCCAGATAAAGGGTGAGCAAATAGGCCCCCGCCACAAAAAACTGGAGGATGAGCTTCTGCTTTTCGTTCAGTCCCAGGTTCCGCTTCTTTTTGATGCTGATGTAGTCATCCATAAAGCCAATGGCCCCATAGGCCAGGGCCATGGCCAGCCCGGCGAAAATTTTCATCTGCATCAGGTAGGTTTCCGGGCCGTTTTGCTGGTAATATACCGGCACGCAGGAGCACACCGCCGCCGCTACGCCCAGAATGAACAGGATTCCCCCCATGGTGGGAGTGCCCTGCTTGTTCTTGTGCCAGCTGGGGCCCACCTCCCGAATGGTCTGGCCGAACTTCAGCTTGTGCAGGAAGGGGATAAGCCACCAACCCAGCACGGCGGTGACCGTAAAGGCCACCAGGGCCGCCATTAGAAACAAAAAGCTGTTCATCTTTTCACCAATCCTTTCGAATTTCACCTCTCTGTGATTCTGGGGCTCCGGGCCTATTCCGCAATATTGGCGAAGGCCTCTGTGGTCTCGTTGTTGGCAAAGGTCAGGGTAATTACCGTCCCCTTCTTCACCTTGCTGCCCGGCTCGATGTTTTGCAGCATGGCCAAAGCGCCCTCGTCCTGCACGCCGTTGATGCTCACCTGCAGTTTCGAGACCGCCGCCAGGTAGCTGGCGTTCACCTTATCCAGGCCGAAGAAGTCCGGCACCTCCACCAGGGCGTTGTCAATGTCGTAGCCCTGGGTGTAAAGGATCACAAAGCCCTCCTTGGGCACCTGCGAGCCGCTTTCCGGAATCTGCTCAATGACCTTGTTGTCCCAGTCGTCGCCATCGCCCACCACATCGAAGAAGAGGCCGTCCTCCTGGAGCTTGGCCTGGGCTTCCCCAATGGTCATGCCCACCACAGAGGGCGTAACCATATCCAGCTGGCCATACTCCTCCTCGCTGTACTTCACCTCAATGCCCAGATAGGGCAGAGCCTCCTGCATAATGGCGGAAAAAATAGGGCCGGCCACCGCGTTGCCGCCGTACACGCCGCCGTTGTTCTCCCGGTCCGGCTCATCAAAGAACACCAGCAGGGCGTACTGGGGGTCCTCCGCCGGGGCAAAGCCGCAGTAGGAGGCAATGTACTCCATGGGCTTCGTGGGGTCCGCGGCATGCTGGGCCACCTTCTCGGAGGTGCCCGTCTTGCCGCTGATCCGGTAGCCGGACACATAGCCGCCCTTGGCCGTGCCCGAGTAGGTGTTCTGCTGCATAATGTCCGCCATAAGCTGGGAGGTCTCTTCCGAGATCACCTGGCGGCGGTAGCTGGTGTCAGCGGTTTTGACAATGTTGCCATCACTGTCCACAATCCGGTCCACCACATGGGGCCGCACCAGGTAGCCCCCGTTGGCCACGGCCGCGCAGGCGGTGACCATCTGGATGGGCGTGATGCTGAAGTTCTGCCCAAAGGACTCCACCGCCAGGTCCACGGGGCGCATCTCATCGAAATTGTGGTAGATGCTGTAGGACTCGCCGGGCAGGTCAATGCCGGTTTTGTCCGTCATGCCAAAGGCCTCCCGGTAGCGGCAGAAGGCCTCGCCCCCCAAAAGGCTGCCAATGTGCATGAACCAGGGGTTGCAGGAATTGCACAGGCCCTCCCGGAAGGTGGTGGTGCCGTGGCCCACGGTCTGCCAGCAGTTGATGGTGTCCTTGACTCCATCCAGCTTTACGCCGCCGGTGCAGGTGAACTGGCTCGTCTCCGTGATGACCCCTTCCTCAATGCCCATGGAGCCCACGCACATTTTGTAAACGCTGCCCGGGTAGTAGGTATCGGACACCCCCTTGTTGCGCCACTGGTTTTGCAGGGCGGCCACCTCGGCCTCGGCCTGTTGGTCCTGGGGCAGGGCCTCAATGGCCTTGGCTGTCTTCTCGTCCAATATGGCAAAGGGGTCGTTGGGGTCGTAGTTGGGGTTTGTGGCAAGGCCCACAATGCCCCCGGTCTTCACGTCCATCATCACCGCTACCGCGCCGTTTTTCACCTGGAACTTCTCAATGCCAATGGCTAAGTACTTTTCTAAAATGCTCTGCACCGTCTCATCAATGGTAAGCACCAGGTCGTGGCCATCCTCGGCCTCCACGATCTGCTCATACTCAAAAGGCATGTCTGTGCCCAGCGCGTTTTTGGCGGAGATCAGCCGCCCGGCGCTGCCGGAGAGCTCGCTGTCGTAATAGAGCTCCAGGCCCTCCAGTCCGGTGTTTTCCGATCCGGTGAAGCCTAAAATATTGGACGCCACCGTGCCATATGGGTAATAGCGCTTGTAGTCGTCGATGAGCCGGATGCCGCTGGTGATGTCGTGCTCCTTTTTGAACTGATTGATCCGGTCCCGCACATCGGTCTCCACCTTGCGCTGGATGATGTTGTAATAGCTGCCCTTTTCGCCGGTCATTTCATAGAGCTCCGCCTCGTCCAGGCCGAGAATTTGGGAAAGCCCGGAGGCCACGGTGCGGCGCAGGGCCTCGTCCTCCGCAATGTAGGCCGGTTCCAGGACCACGGTCCAGACGCTGGCGCTTTGGGCCAGCACCTTCGTGCCGGTGGCGTCATAGATGGTTCCCCGCATGGAAGGCAGGCTTGTGGTGACCAGGCTCTGCTCCATGGCCTCGGCCCGCATCTCGTCCCCCCGGAGAATCTGCCAGTGGAACAGGCTCCCCGCCGCCGCGCCAAATCCGCCGATAACCAGAGCGGCGGTAAGGGCTATGGCCTTTCGCCGGATCTTTTCTGTGGTCCCTTTTGCCATACGCAACCTCCCGTATCATAGACAAAGAAGAGCCAACGATGCATTGGCTCTCGCAAAGTCTGCCGTTCTTTTTATGTTTATTCCGGACGGCCCGGGGCTAGTACTGCAAACCATACCCGGTTTCTCTCTATGGCCTAGCCCGCCAGCCAGCTGCGCACAGAGCCGAGGAACTGGTCCAACCAGGAGCCTCCGGCCACGTCCTGCACCACCTTGCCCTGGTCCTGGCCCGCCACATGCAGGTAGGTCACTTGGGCGTTGCTCAGCTTGCTCATTCCCAGCTGCTGCACCGCGTACTCCTCCACCTGGGCGTCGGTCATCTTCTGGGCCGCCTGCATGTTCAACTGAATCTCCCGGCTTTTGGCCTCTTCCAAGCTCTGGGCCGCGGTGTTGATGTCTTCCGTCAGCTCGGTCAACTGCACCTCGCTGTGGACGGCGCTGAGGGCCGTTAGGAAAATCAGCCCAAAGCACAAGGCCGCCGCCATCATTTTAAGAGGGCTGCGCCGGTGCTGGGGCTGGGCCCTGTGCTGGCGTTCCGGCTGCTCGGGCAGCTCCACCACATTGCTTTGACGTTGGGGCTGCTCCTGTATTTTGGGATCAACCGCGGGCGCGGCGCTGCCCTCCCGCTCCTGGAATCGTGAAAAGTCGTAAGCCTCTAATGCCATCTGCTTCCTCCCCTGCCGGTCCAATTGACCGGCGTTTCCGCCGGCCTCCCAGAGGCCGGCCTAACCAAACCAAAAGAAAAAATCAGTACAGGTTCTCAGTCCTCTCCCCGCTCGAACACCCTTAGCCGGGCGCTTCTGGCCCGAGGGTTCGCGGCCAGCTCCTCTTCCGAGGGGGCCAGCCCCTTTTTATATACTAGACGCCCTTTGGGCTTTTTCCCGCACACGCACACGGGAAAATCCTTGGGGCAGGTACAGCCCTGGCACCACCGGGCCATGGTTTGCTTGACCATGCGGTCTTCCAAAGAATGAAAGGTGATCACCGCCAGCCGCCCGCCGGGCCGGAGCAGCTCCAGCGCCGCCTCCAACCCTTGCTCCAGGCAGTCCAGCTCCCCATTGACCGCGATGCGCAGGGCCTGAAAGGTCCGCCGGGCCGGATGGCCTTCCGCCCGCCGCACCGCCGCCGGTACGGAAGCCTTGACGATCTCCGCCAGCTGGGCCGTGGTCTCAATGGACTCCCGCGCCCGGGCCGCGCATATCCCCCGGGCGATGCGCCGCGCGCTTTTGTCCTCGCCATAGCGGCGGATGATCCCGGCCAGCTCCCCCTCGGACAGGCCGTTGACCAGGTCCCGGGCGCTGGGGCCGGTCTGGCTCATGCGCATGTCCAGGGGCGCGTCCTGGTGATAGGAGAACCCCCGCTCCGCCGTATCCAGCTGATGAGAGGACACCCCAATGTCCAGCAGCACTCCATCGGCGGCGGCAATGCCCCGCTCCCGGGCCAATTCCTTCATACCGGCGAAGTTGCCCCGCACCACCTGGGCGTTGGGAAAGCGGGCCAGCCGCTCCCCCGCCGCCAGCACCGCGTCCGGGTCCTGGTCAATGGCCAGAAGCCGCCCTGTTTCCAGCCGCTGGCAGATGGCCTCCGAGTGGCCTCCGCCGCCAGCCGTGCCGTCGACATAAATTCCGTCCGGTTTCACTTGCAGAGCCTGGACGGTCTCTTGGAACAGGACGGGAATGTGGGTAAATTCCATGGGAAACCGCCTCCTTGTTTCTGAAGTGCCGGGAAAACTGTTTTGCATTTCGGGAATAGTAAAGGGCGTATTGCGGAGCGGCCTCCGGCGGCTTAGGGGCTCCGCCTCTAAGAACCCTGCCACCTTTAAAAAGGTGGACGAAACTTTTACTGTTGCGCTCAGTTGGCTTTTCTCTAAAATAAGTTCGCGTTTTGCCGCTCCCCAAACTTCTTTAACTTGACATAATATCGAAACTTTTCTATACTAGAAGGATAGGCAGTTCATGGCGTCCTGCAAGTCCTCCTCGGTCTGGCTGTTGTTGTAGGCGGTCCAGCGCTCCGTGTCCCAGATCTCCGCCCGGTTGGCCGCGCCAATGAGGGTCACGTCCTTTTGCAGCCCCGCGTGCTCCCGCAGGTTGGGCGGAATCAGCACCCGGCCCTGCTTGTCCGGCTCTACCTCCGCCGCACCGGAGAAGAAATAGCGTTGAATCCCCTTGCCTTGGGCCAGAGGCATGGCGGAAACCTTTTCCACCAGCTTGTCCCACTGCTCTTGGGATAAAACGAAAAGGCAGCCGTCCAGGCCCTTGCAGACGTAGAACTTCTCCCCCAGGTCCTCGCGGAACTTGGAAGGAACCGTCACGCGGCCCTTTGGGTCCATATTATGCCGGTACTCACCCGAAAACATGCCGCCTTTTCCTTTCCTTCCCAATCCGGGAGCTGGGGGCCGCCGCCTTTTGCGGCCTTTCTCCACCAGGGAGGCGTTGCGCTCCCCCGTGTTGCACTTTCCCCCACTTTCTACCACCCGGTACCATTATTATAGCCTAGTTCCACCCCAAAAGCAAGCCGCTAAATCTGGGGCGGTCCCCCTAGGCAATGGGTCGAAGGCACGTTCGGTTTCATATATCGGGAACAAAAATTCCTCCCGCTATATCTAGCGGGAGGAATGGGTGGCTTTATTTTCTTTTATCGATATTTTACAGAATCAACATCCTAGATTTGTGAATTCCGCTGCGAAGCCTTAATGTTCTGCCGGGTCTTCCGCAGCTCGGTCAGGCTCTCGGAAAGGGACTCGTCCGTGCGGCGCATCAGGTCGTCCACATATTCGTTGCTGGCCTTGCGCATCTCCTTGAACTTGGCCTGGGCCTGGGCCAAAATCTCGTTGGCCTTGGCCTGGGCCTGGCGGACCACCTCCTGCTGGCTGACCAGGTTCTTGGCGTGGTCCTCGGCGGACTTGATGATGGTGTCCGCCTCCCGCTTTGCCTCGGCGATGATCTGCCCGTGGTCCGACACAATGGCCTTGGCCTGGCCGATCTCCTGGGGGAACACGTCCCGGATGTCATCCAGAATGGCGCGGATCTCTTCGCTGTCCACCAGCACCTTGCCATTGGAGAGGGGCATCTTCCAGCCCTTGTCCAGCACGTCGTACATCTCGTCGATCAGGTCTTCAATGGTCGCTTGATTGTTGCTCATGTTAACGCTTCCCCTTCCCTTTGCTCTGCCGCCGGCTGGCACAGGCGGTCCTTGATGGCCCCCAGAATACATGCCGGCACAAAATGGGAGATGTCTCCCCCAAAGCCCGCCACCTGCTTGACCATGCTGGAGCTCAAGAACATGTGCTCCGCGCTGGTGGAGAGAAACATGGTCTCCAGGGCCGGGTTCAGCTTTTTGTTGGTGAGGGCCTGCTGAAATTCATATTCAAAATCCGTCAGCGCACGCAGGCCCTTGACGATCACCGCCGCGCTCCGTTCCCGGGCGTAGTCGGCCAAAAGGCCCTCCACCCGGTCCACCACCACGTTGGCAAGCCCTTCTGCCGCACAGACCTTTTGCAGCATGTCCATGCGCTCCTCCACGGAAAAACTATAGCGCTTGTCCGGGTTCACGGGCACGGCCACGACTATCCGGTCGAATATCTTGCTGGCCCTGCTTATTATGTCCAGGTGCCCCAAGGTCACCGGGTCGAAGCTCCCCGGGCAGATGGCCGTCTTCATGTGCTCAGTCATTGGCCGACTCCTCACTCTATGGTTTTTTTCGGGCTATAATAGTATGGTTCGCCTCCCAGCCGTTCAAGCGCTGAACCTCAGAGAAGCCCGCCTCTATTAGCACCTCGGTCTCGTGCTCCAGGGTCAGGGGCGTGTCATAGTGATAGGAGCCCTCAGGCAGATTCTGCTCCCGCTTCATCCGGGCAAGCTCCTCGAAATAGAACTTCTCGCGCTCCGGCGACTCGGCGAAGTAGTCCGTGAGCACAAAATACCCCCCGGGCTTTATGGCCGCAAACAAACGCCTGTAGAGCCCCAGCTTCTCAGGATAGGCGAAGTGGTGCAACGACTCCACCGACACCGCCGCATCGAACCTATCCTCGCCGAAGGGCACCTCAAAGTACGAGCCGTGTATGAGCTCCAGGTCTTTGTCCGGGAACTTGCGCCTCAGTTCCCCCAGCATCTTCGCCGACAAATCTATCCCGGCCACAGAGGCCATAGGGTTCCGCTTAAAGTACGCCTCAAGCTCCAGCCCTGTCCCGCACCCCAGGTCCAGTACCCGGCACGCGCCCTTCGGCAGCTGCCGCGCCGTGAACTCATAGAACTCCTTGGCACACTCAATATCTTCCAGCATATGGCTGTCGTAGTACCCCAGCCGTCTCTCGAAAAAAGCGGCCATCTCCTCAAGCCGTTCCGTCTCCATCTCAATCCTCCTGTTCTATGGCCCGATAGGCCGTCACGGAAGTCTTGCCGTATTTATATACCTTGTGCTTTATAAACTCCCCCGCCCTCTCCGGCAGCTCCTCCCGGCTGCCGTGCTCGCAGAGGATGATCCCCCCGGGAGCCATGCGCTCCGCCGTGAGGGCCAGGGCCTTCTCCATCAGCCCGGCAGCATAGGGGGGGTCCAGAAAGGCCACGTCGAACCGGCCCCGCTCCCCCCGAAGATAGCCCTCAAAGCCGGAGGGCACGACCCGGGCCCGGCCGGTGAACCCGGCGGAGTCCACGTTCTTTTGGATAACTTTGACCGCGTCCCGGTTAACGTCCACCAAAACCGCCTCCGCCGCTCCACGGCTCAGGGCCTCTATGCCAATCTGCCCGGAGCCCGCGAACAGGTCCAAAAACCGCCGGCCCTCAATCTGAAACTGAAGAATATTGAACAGGGCCTCCTTGACCATATTGGTGGTGGGCCGCACCTGCTCGCCCTCCAAGGCCAGCAATTTTTTGCCCCGCCTCTCGCCTGCTATAATGCGCATGGCTTCCCCTCCTGGAAGACTGCCCTTGGGCATGCTTTATCTTAGATTCGCCTGTTATTATCGCATTTTTTCCGCCGTATGTCAACCTTTCCCCGAAATTTCCCCCTGATTTCCGGGCTTTTCCAGGGCGGCTTCCTCCGCCTCTTCCCTGTGAAAGTAATCGTATACCCGTTTTGCCGCCGGCCGGGTCATGCCGGGGGCCGCCTCCAGCTCCTCCAGCGAGGCCTCCCCCACCGCCGACACGGTGCGGAAATGCTTCAGCAGCGCCTTGGCCCGGGCAGGGCCAACCCCCTCAATGGACAGCAGGGTGCTGGAAATGGCCGTCTTCTTCCGCTGCTGCCGGTGGTAGCCAATGGCGAACCGGTGCACCTCGTCCTGGATGCTGGACACCAGCGTAAAGGCCCGCCGGGTGGAGGTGATGGCCACCTCCCCGCCGGTCAGGGCAATGGCGCGGGTGCGGTGCTTGTCGTCCTTTACCATGCCGAAGAGGGGCACGGCAATGCCCATCTCGTCCAGCAGGGGCTGCACCGCCCCCACATGGCCCTTGCCGCCGTCCAGCAGGATTAGGTCCGGAAGCCGGCCAAAGCCGGTGCTGTCCCCCTTTGCCTGAAAGGCCCGATACTCCTCAAAGCGGCGGCGGATTACCTCCCGCATGGAGCCATAGTCGTCCTGACCCTCCACGGTCTTAATCTTAAAACGCCGGTAGGCGGACTTCAGAGGCCGGCCGTTCTCAAAGACCACCATGCCCGCCACATTCTCCCCCCCTTGCAGGTTGGAGATATCGTAAGACTCGATATAAGCCGGGGTCTTTTCCAGGCCCAAGAGCCGCCGCAGCTCGTCCAGGGCCGAGGCGTCCCGGCCCGCCAGGCCGCTCTGCTGGGCCAGGTTCTCGGCGGCGTTGCTGCGGCACATCTCCACCAGCTGGCGCTGGTCCCCCCGCTGGGGCACGTTGAGCTTCACCGTTCTGCCCCGCCGCTCCGTGAGCCAGCGGGCCACCAGCTCCTGGTCCTCCACCGGGCCGTCCAGAGTCACCACCGGCGGGATGCGCTCCCGGATGGCGTAGTACTGCCGCAGGAACTCCGAGCGGGCCTCCGGGTCCGGCTGGCAGCCCTCGGTAAGGAAGCTCTCCCGGTCGCTGAGCTTGCCGCCGGTGAAGCGGAAGACCTCGAAGGCGGTTTGGCTCTCGCCCTGGGCCAGGGCGAACACGTCCTGCTCCTCCACCCGGCTGGCCACCACCTTCTGCCGGTCCTTCAGCTTGTTGATGGCGTTGATCCGGTCCCGCAGGCGGGCGGCCAGCTCGAAGTCCAGGTCTTCCGCCGCCTGCTCCATCCGCTGGGTCAAAACCTTCACCGAGGTGCTGCTGCCTCCCTTGATAAAGTCCAAGGCCTGCTGAAAGGCCTCGTTGTATTCCTCCTCCTTGACCTTTCCCCGGCAGGGGGCGCAGCACTGGTCGATGTAAAAGTTCAGGCAGGGCCTCCCCCGGCCAAAGTCCTGGGGGAAGCGCCGGCTGCAGTCCGGGAGCTTGAAGATCTTCCGGGCCGCGTCCACCGTCTCCCGGATGGACCAGAAGCTCAGGTAGGGTCCCACATACTTGGCCCCGTCGTCCTCCTTTTGCAGCACCGCCGTCAGCCGGGGCCAGCTGCCGCCGCTGATGCGGATGTAGCAGTAGCCCTTGTCGTCCTTGAGCAGAATGTTGTACTTGGGCTGGTGCTGCTTGATCAGGCTGCTCTCCAGCACGAAGGCCTCGAACTCGCTGTCGGTCAGGATGTACTCGAACCAGTCCACGTTGGAGACCATTTTGCGCACCTTGGCGTCATGGTTCCTCTCGGAGCCGAAGTACTGGCTCACCCGGTTTTTCAGGGCCTTGGCCTTGCCGATGTAGATGATCTCCCCGGCCTTGTTGTGCATCAGGTACACGCCGGGGGTCAGGGGGAGGCGCATCGCTTTTTGACGCAGCTCCCGGCGCTTTTCCTCCCGTTCCTCCATGCCGCCGCCTCCTTTTCCTCCCATAATCCTCTAAGAAAAAAGCACCGCAAAACGCGGTGCCGTTTAACGAACTGTGTCCTCCTCAGGCTCACTCCGCAAAGCCGGAATCAACCAGGGCAACCAAAGCGTCCACCGCCTGCTGCTCGTCGGAGCCGTCGGCGATGATGCGAATGGTGACGCCGCCCACAATGCCCAGGCTCAACACGCCCAGCAGACTCTTGGCGTTGACTCTTCTCTCCTCTTTCTCCACCCAGATGGAGGACTTGAACTCATTTGCCTTCTGGATAAAGAAGGTCGCCGGGCGGGCATGCAGGCCTACCTGATTCTGAACCAAAACTTCCTTTGCGCACATGTACATTCACTCTCCTACAGAATTTTGAAATCGGGGTCTCAGGGTCTCCGTTTGGACTGAGCCGGATTGTATGGCCCCCGGCTCGCAGGGCCCCACTAAAAGCTTGGAGGCTCCTCCCTCAAGCTGGATGAATGAAAATTTCATTCGGCTTTGAAATTAGGTTTTAAACCCAAGCTTTAAGCGCCTCACCAGAGTTCTTAATTTAAGCTAATTATACCATATTTTGCGCCGCCGTCAACACGCTTTTTCATTTTTGGTTCCATGAACAGAGCTCAAAAAACTCACAGTACCCAAATTGTGCAGGTTTACTAGCACTGTGGAAAGTTTTTGACGGATTCGTAATTCAACCGAGTTCTTCTTAAAAACACCAAGAAAAAACCCATTTTTTGAAACCAAATTACGTGCCTTGGGCCTGGTTTTTCAGCCAGGCCTGGTATAAATCCGGGCGGTTCCGCTGGGTCACGGCCAAGGACTGTTCCCGCCGCCAAGCCTGGACTTTTCCGTGATGGCCGGAAAGCAGCACCTCCGGCACGGGCCGGCCCCGCCAGACCTCGGGCCGGGTGTACTGAGGATGCTCCAAGAGCCCGGAAAAATGGCTTTCGTCTGTAAAGCAGCTTTCATCGGAAAGTACGCCGGGCAGCATCCGGCTGACCGCGTCCGCCAAAATCATGGCGGGCAGCTCTCCGCCGGTGAGCACATAGTCGCCGATGGAGACCTCCTCCACCCGGTATTCGTCCAGCAGGCGCTGGTCCACGCCCTCATAGTGGCCGCAGAGGATGGCAAGCGCCGGCTCCTCCGCCAGCCGCCGGGCCATCCCCTGGTCCAGCACCGGGCCCCGGGGGGACATATAGAGAATATGCGGCCGCAGACCCAGGTGTTCGCTGAGCTGGTCCAGGCCCTGGGCAAAGGGCTCCGCGGCCAGCAGCATGCCCTTGCCGCCGCCGAATACCGTATCGTCCACCCTGCCCCGCCGGTCCGGGGAAAAATCCCGCAGCTGGTGCACGCACAGCTGCAGGAGGCCCTTTCTCCGGGCCCGGCCCACGATGCTGTGCCCCAGCACCGCTGGGAACATCTCGGGAAACAGAGTAAAAATATCCAGCCGCATCAGGCTTCCTCCCCGTCCCCATCGAAAATGCCGGGAATGGGCAGCAGACGAATGACTCCGCCCTCCAGGTCGGTCTCCTGGATCATATGGGACACCGCCGGGAACAGGTATTCCCTATCCCCTTTTACAATGCGGTACACGTCGTTGGCCGGGGTGTTAAGCACCTCCGCCAGCGTGCCGTATTCCTGGCCTGTGCGGCCGTCCACCGCCCGCAGGCCGATTAGGTCCTGCAAGAAGTATTGGCCCTTTTCCAGCCGGACGTCCTCCCGGTCCAGAAACAGCACCCGGCCCCGCAGGGCGTCGGCTTTTTCCACGGAGTCCACCCCCCGCAGGGTCACCAGCAGCCGTCCCTTGTGGGGACGGGAGGCCAGCAGGCACGCCGGTTGGGTTCCCATCCGGTCGAAGTAAAAATCTTTCACCTGGAGCAGAAATTCCGCCGAATCCGCCCAGGGCTCCAGGCACAGCTCCCCCCGGACCCCATGGCTGCGGACAATTTTTCCAGCTTCTAAAAACCGCTCTTTCACAGCAGCCTCCCTGGGGGGATCAGTCGATCTCCACCATGATCTTCTTGTCGTTGCGGGTTGCGGCGGCGCGCATGACCACGCGGATGGCTTTCGCGATGCGGCCCTGCTTGCCAATCACCCGGCCCATGTCGTCCTCCGCCACGTGCAGATGATAGACGGTCACGCCGTTCTCTCCCTCCTCGCTGGCAACGGAAACCTCTTCCGGCTTCTCCACCAGCCCGGAGGCGATGGCTTTGAGCAAATCCTCCATGTTATTCACCTCCACACATAATATCCTTTCCAGGATTTGTTAGATAATGCCGTGCTTTTTGAAGAGGTCGCGGACGGTGTCGGTGGGCTGTGCACCGTTCTCGATCCACTTCTTGGCCTTTTCCGGGTCCAGCTTGACCACGCTGGGCTCCTCCATGGGGTTATAGTACCCGATCTCTTCGATGAAGCGCCCGTCCCGGGGGAAGCGGGAGTCCGCCACCACGATGCGGTAGAAGGGGTTCTTTTTCGCGCCCATGCGGCGCAGTCTGATTTTCACTGCCATGATTGTTTCCTCCATATAATTAATGTTAATAAAAATATGATAAGAGTGGGAATTCCACTCCGGTCAACTGTTTTGCGGAAAGCTCCTCAAATAAACTACATTGCCGTCCGGGTCGCGGAAGCTCATGTTCACCGCGCCCCATGGCCGCTTCGTAGGGCTCTCAAGCACCGGCGCGCCTAGGGCCAGCACTTTTTCATAGGCCGCGTCCATATCGTCCACCGTAAAGACAAGAGTGACGTTTTCGTTTTGGTTGTTCTTGGGGCTCCCATCGTTGTAAACAGTCAAGCTCACAGGGCCCTCCAAAATGAACTGGTGCACCGGGTCCTGGCTGTGGTTGTCCACACCCAGCAGGGCCTTGTAGAAGTCCGCCAGCCGGGGCACGTCGTTGGTTAAAAGACTGATTTCGCCTAGGGTGATCACGGGGATTCCTCCTTATATAGAAGAAGATTGATGGAAACCAGAGGCCTCACCGGCAGTCCCGGAAGCCTACGGAGCGGTACAGCGCCGCCAAAACCGCCGGTTCCCGCCAGTCAACATACTCGCTGTGCTCCAAGTACTGGGCCGGCTGGTCCACAAACGCCAGCATAATCCACCTCCTAGAAGGGCATGCCGCCCATGTTTCCCATGCCGCCCAGCCCGCGCATCATTTTTTTGCCCTTTTTGCCGCCGAACTGCTTCATCAGCTTCTGGGTCTGGCGGAACTGGTTCAGCAGCCGGTTCACATCCTCCACCTTTTGGCCGCAGCCCGCCGCGACGCGCCTTTTGCGGGAGGCGTTCAGCTCCTCCGGGTGGGCCCGCTCATAGGGGGTCATGGAGAGGATGATGGCCGCTGTGCGGTCCATGATCCGTTCGTCAATGTCCAAATCGTCCACTTTATTGCCCAAGCCCGGAAGCTTGGAGAGAATGCCCTTAATGGGCCCCATTTTCTTCACCTGCTGGAACTGGTCCAGCATATCGTTTAGGTCCAGCTTGTTGTGCAGCATGCGCTCGGCGGTTTTGGCGGCGGCCTTCTCGTCCATGCGGGCCTGGGCGTCCTCAATCAGAGAGAGCATGTCGCCCATGCCCAAAATGCGCCCAGCCATCCGGTCCGGGTGGAACACCTCCAGCCCATCCAGCTTTTCGCCGGTGCCCGCAAACTTGATGGGCTTGCCCGTCACCGCCTTGATGGAAAGGGCCGCGCCGCCCCGGGTGTCGCCGTCCAGCTTGGTGAGGATCACGCCGGTGATGTCCAGCAGCTCGTCGAAGGTCTTGGCCACGTTCACCGACTCCTGGCCGATCATGGCGTCCACCACCAGCAGCACGTCCGTGGGGTTGACCGCCTCCTTCATCCGCCGCAGCTCGTCCATCAGCTGCTCGTCAATCTGCAAACGGCCCGCCGTATCGATGAGCACATAGTCGTGGCCATAGTCCCTGGCGTGCTTGACCGCCTCCTTGGCGGTCTCCACCGGGTCCTGGGTCCCCCGCTCGAACACGGGAGCGCCCGCCTTCTCCCCCATCACCTGCAGCTGCTTGATGGCCGCCGGGCGGTACACGTCCCCCGCCACCAGCAGGGGCCGGCGGCCCTGGCTTTTCAGCATGTAGGCCAGCTTGGCGGCGTGGGTGGTTTTGCCCGCGCCCTGCAGGCCGCACATCATGATGACGGCCGGCGGGTGGGCTGGCATTTTCAGCCGTTCTTCGCTGCCGCCCATCAGGGAGGTCAGCTCCTCGTTGACGATTTTAATGACCATCTGGGCCGGGGTCAGGCTCTCCATGACCTCCGCGCCGATGGCCCGCTCGGTGATTTTCCCGGTGAGTTCCTTGGCCACCTTGTAGTTTACGTCCGCTTCCAGCAGCGCCAGGCGCACCTCCCGCATGGCTTCCTTTACGTCGCCCTCGTTGAGCTTGCCCTTGCCCCGCAGTTTTTTAAACGAATTGCTGAGCTTTTCTGCCAATCCTTCAAATGCCATGGGAATCACCTCTTTTTAAGGTCGCGAGACTCCGTCTCGCGCTCTGGTTAAGAAACTTCTTGAAAGAAGTTTCTTAACAATCTTCAAGAACTTTTACACGCTTTTGGTGGGGTGGAGGCGTTCGCTTAGCGCCCGGTTTTTGGTGTGGCGGGCGCTGGCTTTCTGCATCCACATTTTCCTATGTTAAGCTTTTCATTCTTTATCCGCAATTTCTTGGGCCAGGGCCAAAATTTTCCCCACGTTCTCGTCAATGTCCGGCACGCCGCCGTTTTGTGCGTTTAGCTCTTGGATGTTCAAGGCGCAGTCGCACACCGCCGCCAGGGCCTTCTGCACGGCTTGAAAGCGTTTGGCCAGCCCCAGCCGTTCCTCCATCTCCAAAAGCTGCTGCTCCGCCCGCTTAATGGCGTCCCGGGCCCCCTGGCGGCTGATGTTCCGGTCTCCGGCAATCTCGGACAGGGAGAGGTCCTGGTTGTAGTAGGCGTCCACCGCATCGTACTGGGCCTGGGTGAGCATGTCGCCGTAAAAATCCAACAAGTAAGAAATTTTCAAATCCTTCGCCATGGGCCGGGCACTTCCTTTCAAACCTGTAAAGCCGAGGTCTTTACACTAATGGGATTATACACCACACGGCCCGGTTTGTCAACACCCAGATTCCGCGTCTTGCGGGGTTTTTTTCGGGGAATTTCTCCCGGTGGCCTGGAGAGGCCCAGCGAAAAAGCCGCGCCTGGGAGTGACGAGCGTTTTAACAAGAAGAAAGCTCCCTGAGCGTAACAGTAAAAGTTTTGTCCACTTTTTCAAAAGTGGCAGGGTGTGGGACAGAGTCCCACGGTCTTGCCGCAGCCGCGCCCTTTGCGGCGAAGGCCACTCCGTAAAACTTCAAAAAACTGCGCCCTGTTGGACAGTCCCCCGCGCCTTCCCCTGTTTACATCCGCCGCTTTCTATTATATAATAGGTTGGCCGGGGCCAAGCGGCCCTTCGGCCCACTACACTTTATGGAGAAGGAATCCTATGATCTTTTTTGACTGCGACTACAACCAGGGCGCCCACCCAAAAATTCTGGAGCACCTGGCCTCCACCAACTGGGAGCAGACCCCCGGCTATGGCTGCGACCCTTACTGCGAACAGGCCCGGACCCTTATCCGGGAGCTATGCCATGCGCCGGAGGCGGGCGTACACTTTCTGGTGGGCGGCACCCAGGTAAACGCCACATTTCTCAACGCCGCCCTGCGGGGGCATCAGGGGGTTGTGTCGGCGGCGACTGGACACATCCACTGCCACGAGACCGGCGCGCCCGAGGCCGGGGGCCACAAGGTCCTGGCCCTGCCCACCGGGCCTGAGGGCAAGCTCTCCGCCGCCCAGGTGGACGCGCTCTGCGCCGCCCACTACCAGGGCAGTCCGCCGCCGGAGCACATGGTTCAGCCCAAGGCGGTGTATATCTCCCACCCCACGGAAAACGGCGCGCTCTACACCCTGGCGGAGCTGGAAGCCCTGCGGGCCGTGTGCGGCCGCTGGGGCCTGTACCTCTATGTGGACGGGGCCCGCCTGGGCTACGGCCTCACCGCCCCAGGCACGGACGTGGACCTGCCCGCCCTGGCCCGGCTCTGCGACGGGTTCACCATCGGCGGCACAAAATGCGGGGCGCTCTTCGGAGAGGCCCTCATCGTCACCAACCCGGAGATTGACCGGGATTTCCGGTATTACATCAAGCAGGGGGGCGGCATGCTGGCCAAGGGGCGGCTGCTGGGTTTGCAATTTTTGGCCCTGTTAGAGGACGGCCTCTATTTTACCATCTGCCGTCAGGCCAACGCCTTGGCGGACCGCCTGGCCGAGGCCTGCCGGACGGCGTGGCTGCCGGAGTATGCTCCATCGGTGACCAACCAGAGGTTTTTTATTTTTACAGAGGAGCAGATGGCCCGGCTTTCGGAGCAATATGTCCTCTCCCTGTGGGAGCCCCTGCCGGATGGCCGCGCCGCCTACCGGCTCTGCACCAGCTGGGGGACCGCGCCGGAGGCTGTGGAGGCCTTGGCCGGGGATATTCTGGCTCTGGGGGACCGGCCGTGAAAGCCCTGACCCTGCGGGAGCCCTGGGCCAGCCTGGTGGCCTTTGGCCCCAAGCGGGTGGAGACCCGAAGCTGGCGGACCGCGTACCGGGGGCCGCTGTACATTCACGGAGGCGCGGCGAATATTTCCCGGAGGGACTCCCATATAGAGGAACTGCTGGCGCTGCTGCCCCAGCGGGAAATGGCCTATGGGCTGGTCGTCTGCCGGTGTATTCTGGCAGATTGCCTGCCCATGGACGAGGCCTTTTTTGCCTCCTTTCCCCTCTCCCCCGTCGAGCGGCTGTGCGGAGAGTACGCTCCGGGCCGCTTCGCCTGGGTGCTTGACCAGGTAGAGCCTCTGGCAAAGCCCTTTCCCGCCAAGGGTCGGCTGGGGCTATGGGAGCTGCCGGAGGACGCCGGCAGCGTCTGAAATCTGCCCCACAAAAAAGAGAAAGGCTGAGGCGGAACTTTTGGTCCCTCCCCAGCTTTTTGCTTTTGGATCGCTACAGCTCCAGCCCTTTATAACTCTCTTCCAGCACGGCGCAGGATTCCTGGAACTTCCGCTGCTCCTCCTCGCTCAGGCGCAGTTCCAGCACCCTGTCCACCCCGTTGCCGTTCACAATGCAGGGCACGCCGGCATAAACGCCCCGCTGGCCGTACTCCCCCCGCAGCTGGGCCGACACGGTCAGCACGCTGCTCTCATTGGAGAGCACCGCCCGGGCAATGCGCACCAGGGACATGCCGATGCCGTAATAGGTGGCCTTTTTCGCCTCGATGATCTGCTGGGCCGCGTCCCGCACCTCCTGGCTCAGCCGCTGCATTTCCTCCAGACAGTATTTCCCCTGAGACTGCTCGCAGATATCCGCCACGGACTTGGTGGCCAGCATGGCCTGGCTCCAGGGCACGAACTCGCTGTCCCCGTGCTCGCCGATCACATAGGCGTGCACGTTCCGGGGGTCCACGGAAAAGTATTCTCCCAAAAGATACCGCAGCCGGGCCGTGTCCAGGGTGGTGCCGCTGCCGAACACCCGGTTGGGGTTAAAGCCGGAGAGCTCGTAGGTCACCCGGGTCATAATGTCCACCGGGTTGGTGGCCACTAAAAACACGCCCCCAAAACCGGAGCGCACCACCGGCTCGATGATGGACTGGAACACCGCCGCGTTGCGCTTGAGCAGGTCCAGGCGGGACTCCCCCGGCTTCTGGTTCACCCCGGCGCAGATCACCACCATGTCCGCATCGGAGCAGTCCTCATAGCCGCCCGCGTAAATGCGCATCCGGGCGCTGGCGAAGGCAATGCCATGGTTCAGGTCCATGGCCTCGCCCTGGGCCCGCTTTTTGTCCACGTCCACCAGCACCAGCTCGTCGCACAGGGCCCGGTTCAGGGCCGAATAGGCAAAGCTCATGCCCACCATGCCCGTGCCTACCAAAACAATTTTCCGTTTATTTGTACACATATTCTACCGCCTTTCCCAATGGCTTTTCTCCTTATTCTGGCAGAGCGGAGGGAAAATATGCGGGCAAGGGGCCGCGTTATTCCACTTTTACCGCGTACCGCTCCAGCTCCGCCAGGTTTTCCTGGTATTCCTCCCAGGTATCAAAACCGCTTTCGTAATTGGTCCGGTAGGTTTCCTCCAGCTCATGGCGGAAATAATCCTCGCCATATGCCCCATCCGCTTGAGGGGAAACCAGCGCGTTTTCCGGCAGCGCTTCTCCGGTAAGGGTATTGACAAACACGCCCGCCGCGTTTTTGGCATAGGCCCCTTGGGAAGAGCCCAGCAGGAAATAGTGCTCCTCCTCGGTCACAAAAGCGCTGCCCCGGCCGGGGTTATACAGGAACAGCAGATATTCGTCCTCCTGGTTGAACTGGGGCTCGCAGGGGTAAACCTCCTGGCGGGCGCCTACCGTTCCCCCAGGAACGCGGACGGAAACCGTCTCCCCATAGGGCGCGCCCTTACTGACGCCGGTAATGGTGAAATAGAAATCCGTGTAGACGATAATGTCCCCTTGATAGCTGACGATTTGAAAGGGAGCGGAGCGCCCGGTTATCTTTCCTGTGGCAATAACAGCGGCTTGGGCGGAAAGCTCCTCCGGGCTGTAGGCCTGCAGAAGGCCATCCACTTGAACGGTAACTGGGATGCACCTCTGCCAATAGGCATGGAGCAGATGAACGGCGGCTTTTTGTTTTTCCATGGCCTGGTCCAAGCTCTGGTCCGCCTCTTTGGCATAGGCCGCGCTTCCTGTGGAAGCCAACAAGCCCGCTAGGAAAAGGGCGGAAAGTCTCGTTTTAAAATGAGTCCAGTTCTTCATACGCGCACCCTTCTTCCGCATTGCCGGCGCTGTTTGCGCAAAACCAAAGCCCTCTTTTGCCCTGCGCCGTCCTTGTTTCATCCCAAAGAGCCCGCCCTACCGGGCGGCTCCTTTTGTCCACATCTGGCCTAAAATATCCTTGAGCACCAAAAAGGCGTCCTGCTCGTTGTAGCCCTGCTCCTGGCGCAGGCGGTCCAGCAGCGCGGCCAGGGGGCCCGTGTAAGAGGGCAGGTCCACCCGCTCTTGATATTGGGCTAAAACCGGATACTGCTTGGCCCAAAGCTGGGTCCAGTCTATCTTCTCCCGCACCTCCTGGCTGGTGTTCTCAATGACCTGTTCCAGCTCCGCCGCCTCCACGTCAAAGCTGATAAGCTGGTCCAAGGTCAGGCGGTAGAAGACCGCCAGCTTTTTGGACTGGTTGATGTCCGGCAAAGTCTCGTCCAGCTCCCACTTGGAAATGGTCTGGCGGCTGACCCCCAGCTTCTCCGCCGCCTCCTCCTGGGTCCTGCCGCTTTTTCTCCGGGCCTGGGCCAAACTGCTTCCTAAACTCATCGTCTGTACCTCCTTCGGTGATTTGGTCCCAATATACCACCAGCGGCCTCTGAAGTCCAGCAAGGAAACTTGGCGGTTTCGCCCGCTTTGGCTCAGGTCTCTCCCGCCCGGTTCTTGCGTCCCCGCAGGTAGTCCTCTAAAATGATCACCGCCGCTACCGCGTCTACCACCGCCTTGCGCTTTTTGCCCCGGGTGTTGGTCTCGTTTAAATAGCCGTGGGCCGTAAGGGTGGTGCCCCGCTCGTCCAAAAAGTCTACGGGCAGGCCGGAAAGAGCGGCCAGCCTCTCCCCCATCCCCCGGGCGAACTGGGCGCTCTCCCCCTCGGTGCCGTCCATGTTTTTGGGCAGGCCCACCACCAGGGCCTCCGCCCCCGCCTTCCGGGCCTCTTCCACAATCTGCTCCGCCAGCCGGTCCGGGTTTCTCTGGCAGAGCACCGTCAAGGGCGAGGCCAGCCGCTCCGCCGGGTCGCACACGGCCAGCCCCGTGCGGGCATGGCCCAGGTCTACGCCGAGGATGATCATACCGGCTCCGCCTTTCCGAAGGAGAACTTGGTGGGGGGCCGCCGCATGTCCTCAGGCAGGTGCCCAAGGTCGTTTACGCTCTCAAAGTACGGCTTTCCGTCCCCGGCTATCAGGGCGCTCACCCCGGTATTCCCGAAGACCTCGCTCTTTCTGATACCCTCCGGCCCGCCGTACTGTATCCGCGCATAGAGATTTCTCAGCACGCCCCCATGGGTAGCGATAACCACCGTCCCGCCCTCGTTCCCGGCGATTATCTTGTCCAGCGCCCTATTGGCCCGCTCGTACACCTGGGCCATTGTCTCCCCGCCGGGGAACTCGCACAAATGCGGGCTCTCGTCCCAGTTTTTTGCAACCTCCGGGAACCGCTGCGCAACCTCCGTGAGCAAAAGATTCTCCATCCTGCCGCAGTCTATCTCAATGAGCCCCGGCTCCTCTATTACATCCACATTGTGGTACTTGGCGATGGCCTCCGCCGTGGCCCGGGCCCTTTTCAGCGGGCTGGTGTAAATCCTATCGATATGCTCGTTGCGAAACCGCAGGCCCAAAAGCTCCAGCTGCTTCTTCCCGTCCGGGCTCACGTCCGCGTTGAACCGCCCCTGAAACCGGTGCTGGATATTGCCCATGGACTGGCAGTGGCGGATGAGATAAATTTTCGTCACCATGGCCGCACCCCTCCCGTCAGCTCAGAAACGGACCGGACGCCGTTTTTCTCCATATATTCCAGCAGGCCGTCCCGAATTTTGATGGGGGCGTAGGGGTCGGTGAAGATGGCTGTGCCCACCTGGATGGCGCTGGCCCCGGCCAGGAGCATCTCCACCGCGTCCTGCCAGGTGGAAATGCCGCCCAGGCCCACAATGGGTATTTTGACCTTCTGGGCCGTCTGCCACACCATGCGCAGGGCTACCGGCAGCACCGCCGGGCCGGAGAGCCCCCCTGTGTTGTTGCGGATGATGGGCCTGCGGGTGTTGATGTCAATGCGCATGCCGGTCAGGGTGTTGATCAGGGAAACCGCGTCCGCCCCGGCGGCCTCGGCGGCCAGGGCCATTTCGCTGATATCCGTGACATTGGGGGAAAGCTTTACCATCAGGGGCTTTTCGCAGGCCTTGCGCACCGCTTTGGTGACGCCCTCCACGCCCTGGGCCGTCACCCCGAACTGCACCCCGCCCTCCTTTACATTGGGGCAGGAGATGTTCAGCTCCACCATGTCCACCGCCGTGCCGTTGAACTTTTCCGCGGTCTGGCAGTAGTCCTCTACCGCGCTGCCCGCCAGGTTGGCGATGATCTTCGTCCCCTGCTGGGAAAGCCAAGGCAAATCCTTTTCGATAAAGTGGTCCACGCCGGGGTTTTGCAGGCCCACGGCGTTGAGCATCCCGCCAGGGGTCTCCGTGACCCGGGGGGGCGGGTTGCCGGGACGCTCATGGAGGGTCGTGCCCTTGCAGCTGACGCCGCCCAGCTCGGACAGCGGATACAGTTCCGCATACTCCCGGCCAAAGCCGAAGGTCCCCGAGGCGGCGATCACCGGGTTGCGGAAGTCCACCCCGGCCACGTTCACCCGCAGGGGGGAACGCAGCTCCTCCACCACCTGCCCCTGGCCGTCCAGCAGCAGGCCCTCCCCATCGTCCAGGCGGTACACTTGACAGCCCTGCCTTTGTTCATAGGCTTGACAGCGGGCCTCGAAATCCTCATAGCGGGTGTGGAAGCGGCTGTAGTGGGGCAGGACTTGAACCTGAGTCAGCCCCAGGCCCCGCAAATCAGTCAGGCCCACGGTGTTCAGCTCGGGGCTGTACTGGTCTACCAAGCCCAGACTGGGGCCCAGCGCCAGGGCCCCGGCGCTCCACCCAATGAGCAGGCCTTTCCGGCCAATCTGCCTCAGCGGCTCTTCTCCCCCATGCTTGCGGATGGCGTCCAGCAAATAGTAGGGGTTGCCCCCCATAAGCTCCACCACATCGCAGGACAGCAGCGCCTCGGGAGGCTGAAGGTCAAAGTCAAAGACCTCCACCGCCAGCCCCAGGGACTCCAGCTCCTGCCGGGAGCGGGGCACATGGTAGTTTTTCTCCCGGTATTCCGGGTCCGCCGTCACCACCAGCGCGGCCCGGCCCCCGGGTTTTGCAAACCGGCCCGCCGCTTCCCGCAGCCGGGAACCGGTCAGGCCGTTGGAACACAAGATGATCATGGTCATGCTCCTCTCTTGTCGGTATCATATTCCCAGGCCGATGGCCGACTTATCCCCCGGGTAGCCCCCGCCGGGAAAGCCCGCCAGGGCCAAGGCCTGAAACTTCTCGGAAAAGCCATAGGCGGGCAGTTCCTCCACCGGCACAAAGCGCACATCGGAGATGGGGTTGTCATCCTTGCTATTGTCCGGCAGGCGCAGAGCCCCTCCGGCGCGCCGGGTCAAAAAGGTCGCGTGCAGCAGCGTGTGGCCGCTTTGGGCCGCGTCGCACAGATAGAGAAGCTTCTTCACGGCCACTTGCAGGCCGGTCTCCTCCTCCATCTCCCGGCAGAGGCCCTGGGCCAGGGTCTCCCCCCGCTCCAGCCTCCCGCCGGGCAGGGACCAGCCCCGCTTCTCGCTGAGCCTCTGCCGCACCAGCAGGATTCTCCCGTCCTCGATCAGAACCCCGGTGACCCGCACCTGAAACTGGTATTTCACAGGGCCCCCTCCGCGATCCGCTCCATGGCCAGCACCGGGCCGTCCTTGCACACATGGCCGTAATACTCCCGGCCGCTTTCGTCTACCAAGGCCACGGCGCAGCCCAGGCAGGCCCCCACGCCGCAGGCCATGCGCTGCTCTAAGGAGAGATACCCCGCCGCGCCCCGCTCTTGGGCCAGGGCCTTTGCCGCCCGCAGCATGGGCGCCGGTCCGCAGGCAAAGATCACATCGAAGTCTTCTTTCTGGGCCAGCTCCGTCACCAGGCCGTGGAAGCCATAGCTGCCGTCATCGGTGGCGATGAGGACCTTGGCCCCGGCGGCTTTGAAGTCCTCCTCCAAAATTACCGCGTCCCGGTTTCGAAAGCCCAGCACGGCCGTGGCGTTCCCGCCCAGCTCCGCCGCCGCGCCCAGCAGAGGGGGCGCGCCGATGCCGCCGCCCAGGAGCAGGGTTTTCTTGGTTTTGTCAATGGGGAAGCCGTGGCCCAGGGGGGCCAAAACCTCGATTTCGTCCCCTTCCCGGAACGCCGCCAGCTCCGCCGTGCCCTGGCCGCGAACCTGGAACACGAACCGCAGGCGGCCTTGTTCCCGGTCGATGCCGCAGATGGAGATGGGCCGGCGCAGGCTGTGCCCTGGCAGGCGGATCTGGGCGAACTGCCCCGGCTGGGCCAGCGCCGCCAGCTGGGGGCATTCCAGCCAAAAGTCGAAGACGCCGGGGACGGGCTCCTTTTTCGCGGCCAGGCCGCAAAGAATGGAATCGTATTGTTTCATGGGTCCCTCCTTTATGGTCAAGGCCGCAGGGCGCATGACGTTCGCTACGCGAAGCTACCCCACAACCCGCAAACTTTCTGAAAAAAGTTTGATCATAAACTTTAATGCTAATTTTTTTCGTGGGCGTTAGGGCGCGGGCTTTTTGATGGTCCAGGCCAGGGTCCAGGGGTCTAGGGGCGGAAGGCCTTGGGCCAGGGTGTCCAGCTCGGTTTCGCATAGGCCGATGGCGGACTGTATGTATTCCTCCGCCATCTCCCGGGAGAATAGAGCGGTCTCCCCCTCCGCCTTCCGGCTGAAATCCCCTCGCAGCTCCACCAGCAGCCCTTGGGCGTTCAAGCCGAACTTCCGGCATACCGCCGCGTTCTCTATCCCCGCAGGGAATGTGTTCGGACAGTCCAGCCGGTGCTTTTCGATGATGTACCCGTTTAAAATGGAGTAGTCCTGGTAAAGATTGTCCAATTGCTCGGGAAGACTGCGGCGCAGGCCGTACTTGCCGTAGATCAGCCGCCGGTAAACGATGTCTTGAATCAGGTGCAGGTAATACCCCAAATAGAGCCCTTCCTCCGCCAGCTCTTCGCCGTAAAGACGGCGGAACTCCACCAGGTCACAGGTGCGCTTGCCGGCCCGGCTGGATATGAAATGGCTGGCCCGGGCGTTGTCCCCGGTCCGGGGAGCGTCCGGCAGCAGCGCGCCCGCTAAGAAGGCTTGAGGGTTTTGGAAGGTCCGTCTGGCCAGCAGGCCTTGAGCCGCCGCCAGATGCATCACGCGGGAAGCCATAACGGCCCCTTACACCGGCAGGCTGACGCCGCCCAGCTCCGCCATGATCTGGTCCCGCATGCGGATGGCCTCCCGGCGGGCCGCCCCGGCGAAGTCCTGGGGGTCGCAGCCCTCCTTCTGCCAGGCACACAGGATGGCCCGGGAGGAGTTGACGATGGCCCCCAGCCCGTGCTTGTCAAAGCCCATGGCCACGTCCTTGGCGGCGCCCCCCTGGGCCCCGTAGCCGGGAACCAGGAAGAAGGTGTCAGGCAGGGCACGGCGTAGCTCCTTCAGCTGCTTGGGATAGGTGGCCCCTACCACAGCCCCCACGCCGCTGTAGCCGTATTTTCCAGGCAGGCTTTGGCCCCATTTCTGGCACATATTCCCCATGGCCCGGTAAAGGGGCTCGTACATGGCGTGCATCATCTGGTCCTGGAACTCCCCGGAGGAGGGGTTGGAGGTCTTCACCAGCACGAAAATGCCCTTATCCTTGGCCGCGCACACCTTCAGCAGCGGGTCGACGCCGTCCGTGCCCAGGTAGCCGTTGACTGTGAGGGCGTCCGCGCCAAAGGCCTCGAAGGACTCCCCCTCCACCTCCGTAGCCCCCAGATGGGCGGCGGCATAGGCCTGCATGGTGGCCCCGATGTCGTTGCGCTTGCCGTC
>CAOKRG010000020.1 GCA_948471095.1 uncultured Oscillospiraceae bacterium | reverse complement strand
TCTTCCCGGGTCAGCCCGCCGCACCCGGCCTGATACTGCCCCAGGATACCGTCCAAGGTTTTCAGCTGCTGGGCGGAATAGAGAAAGCAGAGGGTCCCCATCAGGCAGACGGCCAGGGCGATAGTCAGGATGACAAACACGCTCCGGCGCTTGTCAGCTTTGATGCTGCGGCTCGCCAGCTTCTTCTCTACCGCGCTGGTATCGTTTTCAAACGGCCAAGTCATTACTGTCACCCCCTCAGCCCACGATCATGCCGTCCTCGATCCGCACGATGCGGTCGGCCAACTGGGCGATCTCGTTGTTGTGGGTAATCATCACAATGGTCTGGTTGAACTGCGTGCTGGTGCGCTTGAGCAGACCCAATACATCGGCGCTGGTCTTGCTGTCCAGGTTTCCGGTAGGCTCGTCAGCCAAAATGATAGCGGGTTTGGTAATCAAGGCCCGGGCAATCGCTACACGCTGCTGCTGCCCGCCGGAGAGGTTGTTGGGCATATTTTGCAGCTTGTCCTCCAGGGCCAGCATGTGGACGATCTCGTCCATGAACCTCTGGTCCACCGTGTCCCCGTCCAGCTCCACGGGCAGGACGATGTTCTCATAGACGTTGAGAATGGGAACCAGGTTGTAATTCTGGAAGATGAAGCCGATGTTCCGGCGGCGGAAGATGGTCAGCTCCTCATCGTTCTTCTTCGCCAGCTCGTCCCCCCGGACCATGACGCTGCCGGAGGTGGGGGTGTCCAGCCCTCACATCATATTGAGCAGGGTGGACTTGCCGCTGCCGGAGGTCCCCACCACGGCCACAAACTCCCCCTGCTCCACAGAGAGGTTGACCCCATCCAGGGCCCGGGTGATGTTCGGCTCACTGCCATACTGCTTTTTCAGGTCGATGGTCTGTAATACGTTCATTTTTGTCTGCTCCTTTCACGGCTCTTCGCCTGTTGCAGAGCGATTGTAAAATCCAAATGTCTCAGAAATGTCCGAATTGGAGCTTTGAATGTGAATTTTTTGTGAACAGTTTATCGCCGGGGCAGGAACACGGAAAAGGTAGACCCCCGGCCAACCTCCGAGGTCACCTTGATATAGCCGCCCTGCCGGGTGACGATCTCCCGGGCCAGATACAGGCCGATGCCCACCCCCGGCTGGTCGTGGACCTCCTCCTCCCGGTAAAAGCGCCGGAAGATGGCGGCCTGACAGCTCTCCGGGATGCCCTTTCCGGTGTCGGTCACATCCAGTTTGACGTACATCTCCCACTGCTCCACCGACACGCTGATCTTCCCGCCCGCCGGGGTGTACTTCACCGCGTTGTCCAGCAGATTGAACAGGGCCTCCGCCGTCCACTTGCTGTCGTGGGACACCCGCAGGTCGTCAGGGCACTGTACCTCCACAGAGATGCCCTTTTGCTCCGCCCCGTAGACGATGCCGCTCATGGCCTGGGCCAGCGTGTCCAGCAGCGGCACGTCCTTCTTTTCCAGGGTGACCGCCCCAGTCTCCAGGCGGGAGGCTTTCCCCATGGACTGCACCAGAAATTCCAGCTTGTCCGTCTGGCTGCGGATGCCCTGCAAGAAGTCCCGCCGCTCCTGCTCGGTAACGGGCTTTGCCAGCAGGGTATCCGTCACCATTTTCAGATTTGCCACCGGCGTTTTCACCTGATGGGAAATGTCCGACACCAACTCTTGCAACTCCCGCCGCTCCTCGTCCACCTTGCGCCGGTTTTCCTGAAGAATGCCGTACAGCCGGGAGAGGCGGTAGCTGATACGGGCAAAGATGGTCTCACGGTCTTCGGCTCTGGCCGGCTCCTCGCCGCCGCTGATCATACTGTCCATGGTCCGGCACAGGTCGCTGGTGAACTGGGACAGCCGCTTGGCGAAAAACAGCGTCAGCAAAAACAGCCAGACCAGGGCGCAGGCCGTCAGCAGTGCACCGGCCAGCAGCACCCACCCCTGTCCCGTCAGGTTGGAGAGGAAGAAGGAAAGGGCCAGCATGGAAATGGCCGCGCTAATCTCCACCAGCAGAAACATGGTCTTGACGGGCATACGCTTCATTTCCGCTCACCCCCTGTCCACTGATAGCCGATGCCGTAGATGGTCTTGATATAGGTGTCGCCCTCCGCCTCGATCTTGCCCCGGATGCGGCTGATGGAGGTGGTCAGGGTGTGCTCGTCCACAAATTTCTCGTCCACGTCCCACAGACGCTCCAGGAGCCGCTGCCGGGTCAGGACTTGCCGGGGATTTTTGCAGAACAGGTACAGCATCTTGTATTCCATGGAGGAGAGGGTGATCGGCTTCCCGTTCAGGGTGGCGGACTGCTCCGAGAAGTCCAGGAACAGCCTGCCGTCGTCGTAGAGATCCTTTGCCGGTTTGTGGTGCTCCAGCATGGCGAACATGGCGCGGATCTTCCGTTGCAGGGCCCCAATGGAAAAGGGTTTTGTGATATAGTCCACCGCTCCCGCCTCATAGCCTCGGAGTTGATCGCTCTCCTGGTCGTTGGCGGTGAGGAAGATCACCACCGTGTCCGGGTGCTCCGGCTTGACAAGTTTGCACAGGTCATAGCCGTTCCCGTCCGGCAGATTGATGTCCAGCAGCACCAGGTCGTATGACCTCCCGGCCAGCAGATTTTCGGCGTTCCTGGCGTTCAGGGCGGGGGTGACATCCCAGCCGTCGGAGATCAGGTTGTAAGCTAAAGTTTAATTCAAAAGGGCGTCGTCCTCGACAATCAGTATCCGCTTCATGGTCTGTCCTCCTTTTGGCTGTGTTCTCACGCCTCGCCTGTTCACGACGCTCGCCTTCCTTCCGTCTCGGGTCACAAACAGAACCGCTTTGCGGTTCCTGGTTTGTATCCCTCGCTCCGGTCCAGGCTCACTGCTCACG
The DNA here is from genome assembly GCA_948471095.1 of uncultured Oscillospiraceae bacterium. Classification (GTDB taxonomy): domain Bacteria; phylum Bacillota; class Clostridia; order Oscillospirales; family Acutalibacteraceae; genus Acutalibacter. The sequence goes on along the minus strand of CAOKRG010000020.1, from coordinate 39,793 downwards.
ACGGCTCAGCGCTTACACAGTATAACAGAGAAATGTCCGCGAAATGTTACAGAGGACAATCTTTTTGAAAAAATTCTGCCTGAGCGATCCTGTCCGCCCAGGCAGAAACTTGTTTCAGAACATACTCACCAGCCCGGCCAGCAGGAGCATGACAGCCGGCACAACGTATTTTCGTGGGTGGTGCCAGAGGTCGCTCTCGATCTTCCACCCCCGGATGGGGCAGTACCACTCCAAAAGGACGGAGCCGGACGCACTCAGTAGAGCGAAGGCCGCCGCCATCAAAGCATGGAGCGGGCCGATCCCGCCAATCTGAATCTGCCAGCTGCACAGAAAAACGATGTCCGCCGCCAGATTACACAGGGAAATGAACAGGCAGTAGGGGACGCAGAACGCCTTACCCTGTCCCGGCAGAAACCGCACCGCCTGTTCCAAGGCCGGGTCGCATGACAGCAAGATGCAGAGGGGGGTATTCAGAGAGAATCGCGAAGCCCACCGGCAGGATAAACCGGTTCTCCATCTGACCGAACAATACCGGCAGAACGCAGGCCACCCCCCACATTGCCACTGTGTTGAGCAGATAATTCTTGTGGGCCATCAGGTAGCGGAACAGATAACGCCACACGGAGTAGCGGCGGTGAACTTTGACTGTCCGCCTGCGGCTGGCCGGTCGGACATAAAAGGCGTAGGCATCCGTGCGCCCCAGGCGCAGGGGATAGAGACAGGATACGATCACAACAGCGGCCAGGGCGCAGAGGATACTGCCCATGATCTCCGCCCAGCTCCAGTGGCCGACTGCCCAGACCACCGCCAGCAGCCCGGCGGTCTTGGTGAGCAGGGTGTATGTCCCCAAAGCGGCCACATAGGAAACTACCAAAGTTCGGCCCTCAAAGGGAAGCATGAACATATTTTCCGTGTTGGCCCGGTTGTCCCCGGCAGAGAGAGCCTGCAATGCGGACGATCTGCAATTCGTCCGCACCCGCCCCGGAAACCACATGCAGCATATTGGTGGCAACGGTATTATTGAACAGATGGTCGCCAAGTCCGACCCATATATTCCCTGTCGTCCGGTAAAGAACCCCCCATTTGACACCCATTATTCCGGCAAGGATAATGTAGCCGATACTCATGAGGGCCATTGCCGCTTATATAACTTCTGATCGGCATGGCGATGTGCCAAACGCCAAACAAAAACGCGGCGATCAAATTCGCCGTCATAAACGGCTTTGTTGCAGAGAGCGTTTGGATAAACAGTCCTCGAAAAATGCCTTCTTCCATCCAGACATTGATGATATTGAATACAACGCACAGCGCAAAGAAAAGGAACTCTGTGTTTTTTACTTGAGAACCGGTCAATGAAAAGCTGCTGATATACAGTTCCAAGTGTGCCGGATTTCCTTGCAGGGTTAAAATCGCCGATTCTATTCCATATGAAACAGCAAAGCAGACGCTTCCCAATATCAGACCCTTCAGAATACCGCTTACAAAGCCATTCCTTTGAAATCCAATACCGCTCCATGAAAGGTCGGCCCTTTTCAACGCTAACGCCAATACGATAATTCCAACAGCTTTATGGAGCACATTTTCTCCAATCGCCGTTTTGTCTGTTTGGATCAGGAAATATTCAACGAACCTGATGGACAGACAAATTGTGAATACTGTCATGCACAAATGCGATGGTTTACATTTCACATTTCTTTTCATATCCCATTGCCCTTTTCAAAAAAATTTATTGTGCCGACAGGAAATCAATGATCCGTTCACTGATCACTTTGTACTCATAATCGTGAACATAATGGGGGCAATCCAATTCGATATATTCCCCGCCTTCAACTTGTGAAAGGTATTGGATCGGGATTTTTCTCCATGTCTCTTTATCAAAGCCTGTTCCGCCGGAGCCGTCCGAAAGAAACAGGAGCATCGGAAGCTGCGGGACCCCCATACTGTCCACTTTTTCAGCGTTTTCTTTCACCCGCTCCATTTCGTTCAGCATGGTCACTGTCGCGGTCCGGCTGAAAAAGACGGCCCTGTAAATTTCCTTTTCATTCTCTGATAATGTGCCATACTGGATGGCGTCACTGTCCGAGATGCCAGGGATCAAGCGGGTGATACCTATATGAGCCGCCCAGCCTGCCGTACGCATCAGCGGTATATTGATGCTCATGCTGTCATAATACTCCGGCACCGCCATATCAAGCCCAATAATAGCGGATACCTCGTCCGGGTACTTCTTCGCCCAATGGAGGGCCTCAAGTCCTGACATAGAATGAGGACAAAGGACGTAGGGCGCATTTAACCCTGCGGCGGCCAGAGCGGTTCTGGTATCTTCCAGTATGGAATCTATGTCTCTGTCCTTATCGACAACATCGCTGAATCCGTAACCGAATTTCTCTACAACTGCAATCTGATATTTGTCACTTAAAAGAGAATAGAGGGACTTGAAATCCAATATGGGAGAGCAAGTACCCCCGCCTGACATGAAAACCAGCGTTGTTTCGCTGGTCCCTTCCACATAGATACTCATATTGTGTCCGCCAACTTCAACCATCTGCCCCAAAGGCAAACGCAATCCAGTTTCTGCATTTATTTGGAGCTGGTGATTGACATATATAATGAGCAGCAATACCAGCACAGAAAAGATTCCAATAATAATTATTCTCAAAATTCTTTTTTGTTTGCTCATACTCATACCCTGTTAAAGACAACCGTCTGCTCCTTCATAGAAATTTTCCCCACCTGATACCCGTAGTCCGTCAATTCTTTTTTGTATCTCAGGAACGAGTGATCAATGGGCACTCCGGTGATCTCCTGGATCTGCGCAAAGGTCAATTTGAGGGTCGGGCTTCCATCCTTTTGCACATAGGCCCACAGAGCGTCGTATTTACTCATGAAGTTCCTCCGTTTCTCTACACAGCCGCGACATTCAGCAGAACATTCAGCGAAAACCTGCCGCCTGTTTTCTCCGTCAGCACGGCCCCATGGTACTTCTCCGCCACCACCCGGATGTTGGATAACCCGGTACCCGCCGGGGGAAGCGGCTCATCGGCGCAGGTGTTCTCAAAGGTCAGCATAAAGAAATCTCCCTGACGCTTGCCGCTGATACGTATGGATCTTGCTCCCTCCTGGGCGCGGCAGGCGGTAATGGCGTTATCCAGGACGTTGGCAAAGAGCACGCACAGGTCGAAGTCGTCGATCCCGCAGGGGTTGGGCAAAATCAGAGACACCTCTGCCGTGATCTCTTTGGCCAGCCCCAGCTTTTCTCCCAGCAGAATATCCACCACCGGGTTGCCGGTTTGGTAGGGGAAGGACAGGGCCTCCGAAACAGTTTCCAGCTTTGCGAGGTACTCCCGGCCCTCGTCCAGCTTCTCATTCTTGAGCAGGCCGTCCAGCACGGACAGATGGTTCTTGATGTCGTGACGAAAGGATCTCGTCTGCTCATAGCGGGCCCGGGCCTCAGCAATGTAAACTTTCTGGGCCTGGGATGCCTGGGTCAGGGACTGGAGCTCCGCCTTGGCTCGGAATCCCTGGCAAAGCTGGCGGTAGGCATACAAGGTACACAACATCGCCGCCAGCCCCATGATTTGCAGGAACAGCAAAATGCTGTGATTCCTTAAATCCTCAAAGGAAATGGACGGGTAGTACAAACCGTAGGCGCTTTGGAGAATGTAAAGTTCCGAGGCAAAGAAAAACAAAATGGGAAACAGCAGCAGGACGATATTTGGAGCCAGACTGTCATCTGTCCAGTCCAAAAAACGGCGCACCGCGCGGTAACAGCCGATACACAGCACAAAGAACAGGATTTGGGCCGGGATAAGCAGCAGATATAGCAGTGGGGTCTCGACAAAAGGAGGAAAGAACGCCGCCTCCACAGAGTTGATAATGCCAAAAGAGAGCTGCGAAACATAAAAGGCCAGCACCGCCGCCAGCCAGGAAATGGGACGCTGGTTCCCCAGTACGAATCGGCTGACAGCATACAGTCCCAGAATTCCCGCAGCGATAGAGAGGATTCCGTTGACGTTCAGGCTCAGCGACAGCCACTGGATGGCGCAGAGGGCAAGGCAGTACACCGTGAAATGCCAGAGCCTCCGCTTTTTTCCGGTCAGGCTGGTGACAAAGAAAATGTGCATCACGCCCTGGCCGATGATACTGACCCCGTCCATAATCAGGCTGAAATGATCCATGTCAGACACCCCTCTCCTTCATGTGACGTAAAAGTGCCTGGGTCAACTCCCGCTCCCGCAGCCGGGAAACAGGGATCCGCTTCCCCTGTGGCAAAAGCACCTGGCCCTCCTGACACCCGCTTACATAGTCCAGATTCACCAGGTAGCTGCGGTGGCACTTGAAAAAGCGGCTGTCCACGCGCTGTTCCACATCTTCCAGCCGGTCATAGTAATCTACAACGATACCGTCCTTTTTGTGAAGATAAACTTTTCTGCCCAGCACCTCGCAGTACAGAATATCCGAGAGCAAAACGACCTCGCAGTCAGACCCCCGCTGTATCATAAGATTTTTTGCCGCGTCCCGTTCCAGCCAGCGCATGGCCCGATCCATGGTCCGCCGGAACCGCTCACGATCCAGGGGCTTGAGCAGGTAATCAAAAGCCTCCAGCGGGAAGACATCAAACACGCGATCCTTCAGCACGGTCACGAAAATCAGCAGACTGCGGCTTTCACGCTGCCGCAGGAGCGCGGCTGTTTCCATCCTCCATCTGGATGTCTAGGAAAATAATGCCAAATTCATCTGAGGACTTCAGCAGCGCATACCCGCTGGAAAAGCACTCGACCGAGTAGTCGCTGGATATTTCATTCATATAGCTTGCAAGCTGATCTGCGATTTCCTGAGCCATCTGTGGCTCGTCATCGCAGATTGCGAACTTTATCATGCATATCACCTTCCTTTTAGGTTAACAAAAAGGCGGCGAAAGGGCAACCCATTTGTCATGAGATGTTGGAATTTTGTCACGAAATGCTTTTAAGTGGCAGATATAGCATATTACTGGTAGGAGCGGCTGTCAATGAAAATCTTTTACGCTCAGACTTATTTGCCCATATTGAGATAGATGATTAAATTGAGTATGGATACGTCATTATTCTTTGTCTGCTGATAGTATCTTCCTTTGGGTATAACAACTACGGTGGATGGAAAGGCTGCGATCTCCGATATGACATCCTTGGCAGCACCAATAAGGCTCCCAGCGGCTACGGTAGACGACTACGAGGAATACTGCAAGGGACACCCGGACTATCCGAACAACCGGGCCGTACTCGCCATTGAGAATATCCGGGCGGTCTACATGGAGCGGCTGAAACGGCGTGACTTTCTCCCGGAAAGCAACGCGGCAAGACATAAGGAGGAGTAAGGCATATGGGACGTGGATATCCCCGGCGGTTGAGCAGGGAAAAGCTCGAGCGCCGCCCCTGGGAGTTTAAGAAGAAATTGGCTGCCTGGGCCGTCGTCGTTGCAACTGCAGCGGCGGTGGCCTCTTACGTTCTGGCCGCGCGTGGGAAAGAAACGGTGAGTGATGTGACCACTACGATTTTCACCGCTTGTGTCGCTTATCTGGTCAGCTACGCAGCCGCCTCTACTTCGGAAAAGGTCAGCCGGAACCGGCATGGCCTGGACGCCGATGGAAACCCCATCGAGAACAACATGGAGGAATGAGCTATGGAGTTCATCATCAACTACTGGTATATCATCGTGGCCATCATCGCCGCCCTGGTGGTGGCGGGTGTGGCCATCTATCGCTACTTCGGTCTGCCCAGCGACGCCCAGCTGGCCAAGGTGCGGGAGTGGCTGCTGTGGGCCGTCACCGAGGCCGAGAAGGAGCTGGGCGGCGGTATGCCTGCCCAAAGCCACACTGTCAATCCCTTAATTTCACTTTGTTAGTTATGGCTAATCGATGCGGCTGGTTGTACTCTGCCTTTGGTTATGAGAAACTAAGATGGGAAAATGAAGTCAAGTTGGGAAATTTCCTCTTTCCAAATGCACTGGATTATGGTATAATGAGCTAGGTTAGTTATAGCTAACCTTTGGGCGGTATGAAAAGAGTGCTTTCGGACTGCGACCGGATATTCCGGCTGGCAGGCGGGAAATTGGAGGAGGTGAAACAAAAATGAGTGTTGTGATCATCGGTGGAAATGAATGTATGGTTCGGAAATACAAAGATCTGTGCGGGGAATACAAATGCAAGGCAAAGGTATACCCTCAAAAGACAGGAGCCCTGAAGGATATTGGCACCCCGGATCTGCTGGTGCTGTTTACCAGTACGGTTTCCCACACTGTGATACACAGGGTATTGGAGCAGGCAAAAGGGAAACCCGTGCAGACTGTCCGTTCTCATACAAGCTCTCTGAACGCGCTGAGAGGTATTCTGGAAAAACATGCAAGAGAGAAATGACCGCTTTTCTCTGCTGGGCCAGTATTGATGTTTTATACAGTTATGGCCCGGCAGCATTTTTTCGGACAAACTGCGTGACGTTTGGAGCAAAAAAACATATTTGGCGCTGGAAATTCCAAAGGAAATTTTGTACAATAGTTAGTAGCAACTAACATATTATTCGAGGAAAGGAGGTCAAAATGCTTAAAGATCTTGCTATTCCCGAAGTATTCAACATATTCCCCATCAGTGACAGCATATCAGGAGTCGCCATAAACGGGGCCGTTAGCCGGATGTTTCTTTGCTGTCCCTGGGATGGCGTCCTGATGTGGGCAAACCAGGTGAGCGACCGCCACCTGCCCTATGGCATAGCCCTCCGCAAGTAGATTTTTCAGCGTGACAGACGCATCGGCACTTATAGATACTGCAAATCTTCCTATGAGGGTTCCGCCGGAGAGAACTGCTTTCCCGGAATTGTGTACCCACAATCCCCTTTCCTCTCCCGAGATAACTCCGCCGGAAATGTTGACGGTTCCACCGGAAATTCCCACACCGTAAAATCCTGAAACAGTCCCGCTTTTGATGGATAGAGTCCCGCTATTTACTTCGATGGTAATATTTGAACTCTCAATCTTTCCACCGGTTCCGCTGTCTTGAATGGTAATGCTGCCACCTAAGATATTAAATGCGCCATAGTCAGCTGCTTTGACAGTTTGACCGTTCAAATCCAACGTGAAGGTGCAGCTATCGAAGATGCGAATGTAGTTGGTACCTAAATCTGCCTCCGACAGCAGTGTAATAATGGCGCCGTCGTTCCCCTCTATGAACGCATTGGCCAAAGCGCCCACATAGGTGGTGGTGCTGCCATTTTCAATCTTCGCTACGGCGGAGATGCTGACATCCACCGTCCCCGCGCCGTCCGCCATATTGTCATTCCCAACGAATTTCGCCGTCAGGGTGATTCCCGTACCTGGGCCTCCTGCCGCAACCAGCACATCGGCGGCGCTGACGGTCATGGTGTAGGTGCCGTCCGCACCTTTGTCTGCGGGAGCGGACACCTGCGTATCACCCACAAACACCGCCATCTGGCCCGCGCCCGGCCCGGTGAAGCTGGCCGCAAACATAGCGGAGTTGGCCGGAGCCTCCCCGGTTGCGGTGGGCGTGGCCTTGACGGTGATGGTGTCGCTGGCGGTGAAGTCTTTGGTTAGTGTGCTGAGAAAGGGGGCCAAGACATGGCAAAGAAACGAGCAAATGGCGAAGGAAACATACGCAAAAGGAAAGACGGTCGCTGGGAGGGACGGTACACCGCGGGTTATGACCCAGCTACCGGCAAGCGCATCATAAAAAACGTGCTGGGCAAGACCCAGGCCGAAGTCAAGGAAAAGCTGGCATTAGCACTTGAGGATACAAAGGATTTAGACGTAACCCGCTCCGATGATTACACGGTCGGCTCGTGGTTGACGAACTGGTACTCCCTCTACGCCAAGCCCAACGTGCGAGTTTCTACCGCTGAATACTACCGCCGAAGCATCGAACTCCACGTCAATCCAAGGATAGGTGATATCAAGCTAAACAAGCTGACAGGCCGCGACCTGCAAAAGCTATACCAAGACCTCCGCGAAAACGGCAGACTGCGAGAAGTCCAAAAAGAAAAATTCCCCGGCTTAAGCGCCTCCACTGTGCGAGGCATCCACCTCATGCTCCACAACGCTTTGGACAGGGCAGTCAAGGAGCGCTTAATCCAGCGCAACCCCACAGCAGACTGCATCGCCCCCAAGCTGGAGAAAAAGGAGATGAAGTTCCTCCCTGCCGAGGACATGAAAGCTTGTCTAGACGAAGCTGACCGCCGCCATGTCCTGCCAATGTTCTACCTTGAGTTGGTAATCGGCCTACGCAAAGGCGAGCTGGTTGCTCTCCTCTGGTCTGACCTGGATATAGAAAATCAAACAATTAGCGTGAGCAAGCAGGCCACCCGCGATGCAGATGGCAACATTGTCATCACCCGCCCAAAGACAGAAACATCGGTCAGACTGGTGTCCATCCCGCAGAAAGCGGTAGAACTGCTCCAACGTGAGCACCTCAAGCACCCGGACAACCCCTATATGTTCCCATCCACGAGAACCAGCGAGATGTATTACCCCGATTCAATCGTAACACTTCACAAGCGGATATTAAAGTCAGCAGGATTGAGTTATATAAATTTTCATGCCCTTCGTCACACTTTTGCCACAGCAGCACTCCAAAACGGCGTAGACGTGAAAACCGTTTCCTCGATGCTGGGCCACTACGACGCCGGATTCACGCTGAGAACCTACACCCATGCCACCCGCCAAAAGCAGGAGCAAGCCGCCGAAAAGATGGGAAATTTTATGGACAAGGTCATGTGAGTGTGGGTCAAACGAGAAAAACGGCTGGAACTTCCTCTCCAGAAGTGACCAGCCGTTTCCGATTATTTCCGCGTGTGGGTCAGGGTGTGGGTCAAGACAGAAAGCGGGCAATCCCGGGCAGAGTCAGCACCAAAAGCAGACTGAAATTTTATCCGCAATATCCACACGGATATGCAAAACACAACCAGCACAGAAACAAGGCCACACTGTGCTTGGCTACTGCAAAAGCCAAACCAGCATCCTCAGCAAAAAGCAAAGAAACCGCACAATCATGCGGTTTCTTAGTCTTTGGTGGGGGAGAGTGGATTCGAACCACTGAAGTCGTCGACAACAGATTTACAGTCTGCCCCCTTTGGCCACTCGGGAACTCCCCCATAAATTATGCAATTTTATACAAGGCTTGTCCGGCCTTCCTGTCGGGCCGGACCGCCCAGTTTGGAGCTGGTGAACGGACTCGAACCCCTGACCTGCTGATTACAAATCAGCTGCTCTACCAACTGAGCTACACCAGCAGATTTTCTTAACGCTAGACCATTATAGCGCATCCATATCCGGATGTCAAGTCCTATTTTCTCTTTTTTCGATTCTTTTTTGCGCCCGCAATCATCCGGCATCCTTGCGTGTCAACGCAGTTGGGCGGGCTGAGCGGGCCTTTCTGATGAATTTCGTCCGAAACAGAAAGAATGAGGCCGGTTTTTTGCATTTGGGGTCTGCCGGAAAAATAGGGGAGACGCCGGATTTTTGACAGGTAGGCGCTTGCAGTTGGCAGGGATGTTAATTCCCGGTTTGCGCGTTTCTCATCGGCCTATTGAATTGATTTAGAAAATGTGCTATACTATAATTATACTAAACGCACAAAAACTGTCTTTTAATCGTCCTTGAAAATGGTTAACAAAGCGCTGCGGACGTTGGCCGGGCTGATGAAACGGACGGAAGGAACGGGAGCAACCGGTTGAAAAGTTTTTTATACTTAATGGCCTATATAGGCAGTCCGCGGGGCCGGCTGCGCGGCCAAGGGGAAGGTTCGCCAGATCAAACTGGGCATCTGCGCTTAAAACCGTGCCGGGGCAAGTAGGAGCACCATGTCCCCGGCGGTATTTCTCCGCATCGGCTTTACGCTCTGCCGCTTCGCGTCCTTTCCAATCCGCCGTCCGCCACGACAAGGGGGCCTGGAGATGGCTGCGCCGCTGCGCGCAGACTGGCGGTGAGGCGCCGGGGCCCTGGGCGTGGGCCGCCGCCCGGCACAGGATATTGCGGCCATGCGCGCTGATGGAAGCCCGGCGTCCGGGCCGCCCACTGCGGCATGGGCCGGGGCCCCGGCGGGGACTCAAGCGGACATTCTGGGCCCGCCCGCGGCCGTGCCAAGGCTGGAGCCTTGTAACCCTGCGGACGCTTTCAGCCGCATGGAGCGGCCGGCGGGAAAAACCGCCGTCAATATGTCAACATACTACTGAAACAAGGAGGAAAACGATGCAAACCGTAGAAAAGTGGGGGATGCTGGAAATCAGCGCCCCGGGCAGGACCGAGGGCAATCCCTTCACCGATTACACCTGTACCGCCACGTTTAAGGGCAAGAACGAGACCGTTGCCGTGGATGGCTTCTATGATGGCGAGGGTGTGTACAAGGCCCGGTTCATGCCCAGTTTTGAGGGGGACTACGCATATGAAATGGCCGGCAGCTTTGGCGGGACGGTCACCGGCCGTTTCACTGCCACGGCCCCCGGCGAGGGCAACCACGGCCCCATGCGGGTGGTGAATCAATTCCACTTTGCCTATGAGGACACAACCCCCTACTACTCCGTGGGCACCACCTGCTATGCCTGGGCCCACCAGCCTGAGGATATCCACCGGCAGACCCTCAAGGAGCTGGACAAGGGATACTTCAACAAGATGCGCTTCTGCGTGTTCCCCAAGCACTACATCCACAATTTCCGGGACCCGGAGACCTTCCCCTACGAGGGCACGCCTATGGACAATTCCGGCCTCTCGGAGGAGACCTTCACCTATGAGATTGATACCTCCGGCAACCACTGGGACTTTACCCGCTTCAACCCCGAGCACTTCCGGCGGATCGAGCGCTGCATCGTGGAGCTCCAAGAGCGGGGCGTGGAGGCGGACGTCATCGTCATGCACCCCTACGACCGCTGGGGCTTCAAGTCCATGACCGCCGAACAGGACGATCTCTACTGGAAGTACGTAATAGCCCGGTTCGCGGCGTATAGGAACGTGTGGTGGAGCCTGGCCAACGAGTACGACCTGCTGTTCGGCAAGAAGCTGGAGGATTGGGAGCGCTATGCCCAAATCCTCTGTGAGAAGGACCCCTACCGCCACCTGCGGGGCATCCACAACTGCATGGCCTTCTATGACCACTCCCGTCCCTGGATCACCCATTGCAGCCTCCAGCGCCAGGACCTGTACCGCCATGTGGAGTACACCGACGAGTACCGTACCCGCTGGGGCAAGCCCGTCGTGTGGGACGAGATTTCCTACGAGGGAAATATCGACATGGGCTGGGGCAATATCTCCGGCCAGGAGCTGACCCGGCGGTTCTGGGAGGCGGCCATGCGGGGCGGCTACGCGGGCCATGGGGAGACCTTTGTGGACGAGGAGAACGACGTCCTCTGGTGGAGCCACGGCGGGCCCCTCCACGGGGAGAGCCCCGCGCGCATCAAGTTCCTGCACAAGATACTTTCTGAGACTCCCGGCTACGGCCTAAAACGGGGCCAGGGCAGCTTTGACGAGACCGTGGGCGTGCCGGACGGCGTGAGCTTCCTGGCATTCGGCGGCGGCGCGGGATATGAGATACACTATTACGGCTTCGGCCGGCCCAGCTTCCGGGACTTTGTGAAGCCCGAGGGCAAGTGGAAGGCGGAGGTCATCGATACCTGGGAGATGACCATTACCGATGCGGGGGTGCACGAGGGCAAGTTCCGCGTTGCCCTGCCCGTCAAGGAGTACATGGCGGTCAGGCTGACGAGGGTCGGGTAGCCCCGGTATAAGCGGATTCCGGCGTAATGCCGTCCTCTGGCTCCGCCCGGTTTGTCCGGTAAAATCGCCTGTTGCGGTCTGAACCCCAAGGTTTGGACGGCAGCGGGCGATTTCCATATGGCCCCTTGCACGGGGAGGCAAATATTCTCGTAACGGCCCGCCAAATCAAGCCCGTCCCCTTCCTCCCCTCCGGCGGCGGTATTTTAAGTGAAACCTACCGGCGGATTTGACAAAATTCGGAAAACCCATTGCCAGCCCCCCCGCCCATATGGTATTATGGCCTTGACTGTGAAAAAAAGAGAAAAAAACCGGCACATTTTCTTTAGGAGGAGTTTTATGGACATCTTTTCCCTCTTCACCCTGCTGGGAGGCTTGGCCTTCTTCCTGTACGGCATGCACGTGCTCTCCGCGGGACTGGAAAAAATGGTGGGCGGACGCTTGGAAAGCGTCCTGCGCTCCATCACCTCAAACCGCTTCAAGGGCCTGGCCCTGGGGGCGGTTATCACCATTGCCATCCAGTCCTCTTCCGCCATGACCGTTATGCTGGTGGGCCTGGTGAACTCCGGCATTATGGAGCTGAGCCAGACAGTGGGCGTGATTATGGGCTCCAACATCGGCACCACCCTTACGGCCTGGATTTTAAGCGCCGCCGGAATCCAGTCGGACAGCTTCTGGCTGCGGATGCTCAAGCCCGAGTCCTTTTCGCCCCTGCTGGCCCTGGCCGGAATCCTGCTGATCATGATGGGCAAGGAGGGCCGGCGCAAGGACGCGGGCCATGTGCTCATCGGCTTTTCCATTTTGATGACCGGCATGAGCTTTATGAGCCAGTCGGTCAGCCCCCTGGCGGACATGCCTGTGTTCCAGGATATCCTGGTCATGTTCCAAAACCCCATTGCGGGCATTTTGCTGGGCGCGGTGGTCACCGGCGTCATCCAGAGCTCCGCCGCCTCGGTGGGCATTCTGCAGTCCCTTTCCATGACGGGCAGCATCACCTTTGGCATGGCCATCCCCATTATTATGGGGCAAAACATCGGCACCTGCGTCACCTCCCTGCTCTCCAGCATTGGCACCAACAAAAACGCCAAGCGGGTTACCGCCGTGCACATCTATTTTAACGTGCTGGGCACGGTCATCTGCCTGCTGGGGTTCTATGCCCTCAACGCGGCGTTCCGCTTCGCCTTTGTGGATACCCCCATCAACGCTCTGGGCATCGCCATGGTCCACAGCCTGTTTAACCTGTTTACCACGGTGATTCTCCTCCCCTTTTCCAAGCTGCTGGAAAAGCTGGCCAAGGTTACCATTCGGGACAAGAACAACCAAGTGGCCCTGCTGGACGAGCGCCTGATGCTCTCGCCGGGCTTCGCCATTGCCGAGTGCCGGGCCCTGGCCGTAAAAATGGCCCGCACCGCCCGGGACTCCATGCTGGGCGCCATCCGCATCACCCGCGAGTATGACCCGAAGCTGGCCGCGGAGATTACCGCCCAAGAGGAGGAGATCGACCTCTATGAGGACACCCTGGGCACCTTTTTGGTGAAGCTGAGCAGCAAGGATCTGTCCCACGCGGACAGCAACGAGGCGGCGGAGCTGCTGCACGCCATTGGCGATTTTGAGCGCATCGGCGACCACGCGGTGAACATTCTCCGGGTGGCCCAGGAGATCCACGAAAAGCAGCTCCGCTTCTCGGAAAAGGCCCAGACCGAGCTGGGAGTGATCACCCAGGCCATTGTGGACATTTTGAACCTGACCGTGGAGGCCTTTGAAACCGAAAACAGCGCCCTGGCCGAACGGGTGGAGCCCTTGGAGCAGGTGGTGGACAGCCTGAAGACCGAGCTGAAGAACCGGCACATCCGCCGCCTGCAGGAGGGCCGCTGCACCATCGAGCTGGGCTTCGTCCTCACGGACCTGCTCACCAACTACGAGCGGGTCTCCGACCACTGCTCCAACGTGGCGGTCACGGTCATCCAGATTAAGGACTCGGCCCTGGAGGCCCACGGCTACCTGAACCAGGTGAAGTCCGAGGGCGGCCGGGCCTATACCCAGGCGTACAATGGGTATATGGAGCAGTACCAGCTGCCCCGGTCCGGAACGGCGGCGGCAGACCATAGTTAGGCGCAAAGATTAAGACAGACGAAGCACGGCCAAGGCCCGGCGGCATCCACTCTGGAAGGCCGCGGCCCTGGCCGTGCTTTTTGCGCCGGATTTCCTTGGCGGCAGAGCCGCCCGGTTCGAAAGGGCTTTTTATATGTTTATGAACCGTGTTAACTTCATTCCGCCCAGCCCTTGCTCCGCTCCACCGCCTTGTGCCAGCGGGCCAGGTCCGCTTCCCGCCGCTCCTCCGGGTAGTCCGGCGTGAAGGCCGCGGCCTCCCGCCAAATGGCGGAGAGCTCCTCCTGGCTCTCCCAAACGCCCACGGTCAGGCCCGCCATCATGGCCGAGCCCAGGGCCGTGGTCTCCAGGCAGTGGGGACGCAGCACCTGCCGTCCCAGCAGGTCCGCCTGGTACTGCATTAAGAACCGGCTCCGGGACGCGCCGCCGTCCACCCGCAGCTGGGCCAGGGCCGTGCCGGACTCCGCCTCCATGGCCTTGACCAGGTCGTAGCTCTCCAGGGCGATGCTCTCCAGCACCGCCCGGCACAGGTGGGCCCGCTTGACACCCCGGGTTACGCCCAGCAGGGCCCCCCGGGCGTACATATCCCAATAGGGCGCGCCCAGGCCCGTAAAGGCCGGCACAAAGCTCACCCCGGCCGCGTCCTCCACGCTTTCGGCCAGCTGGTCCGCCTCCTGGGGGGTCTTGATGATTTCCAGCTCGTCCCGCAGCCACTGGATGGCCGACCCGGCGTTAAAGGCGCTGCCCTCCAGGGCATAGACGGTTTTGCCCCCCAGCTTCCAGGCAATGGTGGTCAGCAGCCCCCGGGACTTCACCGGCTCCTCCCCGGTGTTCATCAGCACAAAGCAGCCTGTGCCGTATGTATTCTTGGCCATGCCCTTGCGGAAGCAGCACTGGCCGAACAGGGCCGCGTGCTGGTCCCCGGCCATGCCCGCGATGGGGATCTCCCGGCCCAGCACGTCCGCACCGCACAGGCCTACCACCTGGCCGCACTCCACCACCTGGGGCAGGGCGCTTTCCGGAATGCCCAGCTCCCGCAAGAGGGTCTGGTCCCAGCATTGGCGGCGGATGTCGAAGAGCATGGTGCGCGAGGCGTTGGAGACGTCCGTGACAAAGGCGCGGCCCTCGGTCAGGGAATAGGCCAGCCAGCAGTCGATGGTGCCAAAGCGCAGGCGGCCCTTTTTGGCCAGGTCCCGGGCCGCGGGCACATGGTCCAGAATCCATTTCATCTTGGTGCCGGAAAAATAGGGGTCGATGAGCAGGCCGGTGGTGTCTTTAATATATTCTCCCAGGCCCGCCGCCTGCAGGCGCTGGCATTCCGGGGCCGTGCGGCGGCACTGCCAGACAATGGCGTTACAGATGGGAATGCCGGTGGCCGCGTCCCAGGCCACGGTGGTCTCCCGCTGGTTGGTGATGCTGATAGCGGCAATATCCCCCGCCGAGGCCCCGGCGCTCTGCACGGCCTGGCGCATGGCATAGAGGGTGGTCTGCAAAATCTGTACCGCGTCGTGCTCCACATAGCCGGGCTGGGGGTAGATTTGGCGGAACTCCTTTTGGCCCATGCCGGCCACGCCGCCAAAGGCGTCGAAGAGGACGGCGCGGGAGCTGGTGGTGCCCTGGTCGATGGAAAGAATGTATTTGCCGACGGTCATGATGTCCACTCCTTTGGGATGATAGTAGTGCGCAAAAGCGAAGACCCTGTACGGGTTAAGCGGAAAGCTTCCTAAGCGCAACAGTAAAAGTTTCGTCAACCTTTGAAAAGGTTGACGAAACTTTTACTGTTGCGCTCAGCTAGCTTTCTCCTTTCCATAAAATACTATTTTGGCACTTCCCCACAAAATCCCGCCTTGAAACCCGTGGGGAAATCTGCTATACTAAAAGCTAAGAATAGAACCCAGCAAGGGAAAGGCGGCGTTGCCTCTATGTCCATCAAAGACAAACTCACGGCTCTTCTCTCCTCCCTCCGCCCGCAGAATCCCCAGCCGCAAGAGCCCGAAGCCGCCCCCCAGGCCCCGGCCCAGCGGCCCGCGCCAGCCGCCGCCTTTTCCGGCCCCCTCGCGGTGGAGCTGCCGCCCGACCACCCCATTCACCAGCTCTATGAGCTGCGCCGCCAAGAATCCGGACCCCTGCCCCCTGTCCGCCTCTTCCTGGACCCGGACGGAATCCTGCCCGAAGAACTGGTCCGCCGGGAAAGCGGCCGGCTGGAGACCTTTTTGAGCCAGATCTGCGCCGCCCGCCTTCGGGAGGCCAGCGGGAAAAAGAAAGCCAAAGACAGCGGGAAAAAGGCCGGGGAGGAGGGCGGGGAGGCCCTGCCCTCCCTGGACGCGCTGCCTTGCTTCTTCCTTTCGGCGGACAAACTCTATGCCTGGGTTCTGACGCTGCCCCCCGTGCGGGGCGGGGCCGAGCTCTCTCGGGGGGCGCTCCGCCGGGCCATGGACATGGAGAAGCTGGCCTATGGCATTGACGAGGGCGCCGTGGACCGCCTGCCCCATGACAGTGAAAAGTATTTCCACCTCTTCCTCATCGCCCAGGGCAAGCCCGCCTTTGACGGCAAAAACGGAAACATCGTGGAACACTTTCCCCGGGTGGTGGAACGGACCCTGCAGGCCGACGAATACAACCAGGTGGACTACACCGCCCTAAACCTCATCCACAATGTGAAGGAGGGCGAGGAAATCTGCCGGCTCATCCTTCCCACCGAGGGCGAGCCGGGCCGCACCGTGCTGGACCAGGTGATTCCCGCCAAGGGCGGCCGGGCGGTCCCTCTGCCCAAGGGCCGGAATACGGAGATCAGCGAGGACGGCGTTTCCCTGGTGGCCTCTATCGCGGGCCACGTGGAGTTCACGGGCCAAAGCTTCCAGGTCAAGCCCGTGCTGGACGTGCCGGAAAACGTGGACTTTTCCACCGGCGACATCCATTTTCTGGGGGACGTGAACATTGCCGGGGACGTGCTCAGCGGCTTTTCCGTACAGGCCCGGGGCAGCATCCATGTAGGCGGCGTGCTGGAAGCCGGATGCACGGTGGAGGCTGGCGGCGACCTGGTGGTGGTCAAGGGCATTTGGGGCGACGGCTCCACGGTCATCCGCGCCCGCCGGAGCGTGTTTTCCAAGTACATTGAAAACGCGGAGATCTCCGCCCGGGAAAACCTGCAGGCCGACTGCATCGTCAACGGCAGCATTTACGCCGGCGGCCAGGTTCAGGTCAATTCGGGCCGGGGGGCGATCATGGGCGGGCGTGTCTGGGCGGGCAAGCGGGTGCTGGCCAAAACCGTAGGCTCCCCGGCGGAGTGCCGGACCGCCATCGTGCTGGGCGGCATGCCCTGCGCCACCTTTGAGCGGGACCGGCTGCGCAGGGAGATGCGGGACCTGCAGGCGGAGCAGGAGCGCCTGGAGGGCCAGCCCGGGAGCCAGGCCAGGAGCAGTCTGCTGCAAAAGGCGCAGGCCCGCATCTCCGGGGTGGAGATCAAGCTCAAGCACGCGGAGGCGGAGCTGGAGGAGACGGGCTGGTCCCTGGAGGACGAGAACCAGGGGCGGCTGGAATGCGGGGTGGCCTACTCGGGAACGGAGATTATCTCCGGGAGCCAGGTGCTGCGGCTGCGGACGGAGTCCCGCCAGTGCGTGGCCACGGTGCTCAACGGCGAGATCGTGCTGATGTAGCGGTGCGGGACAACGAAAGGGGAAATTGGAGGGCCGGCAAGGGCTGCGGGGCTTTTGCCGGTCCTCCGCGCTACTTGGCTCTGGCCCTTCCGCGCCTGCGCCGCAACCAGCCGCTCAACGCGGCCAGCGCCATCACTCCCGCGCATATCCCGCCGCACACCAGCGCCAGCCTCTCCCCCGTCATTCCCAATCCTTCCGGCGCAGGCCAGCAGGCCCGAACCGGCAGATAGGCCAGCAAAGGGGCAAACCACCGCTTCTTCCACCGCGTCCCGGCCCACAGGCCCAGCGCCGCCCCCTGCGGCGGGAAGAACAGCCGCCACAGCCAAACCTCTCCGGCCGGAGGGGCCAGGTGGGAGGCCGGATAGAAAACCAGCAGGCAAAGGCATACCGCCAGCACGGCCTCCAGCCGGGGGAAGCGGTTCCAGCGCAGCCGCAAAAGCAGCGAGAGCCCCATGCAGGCCCCGCCCAAGATCAGGTACAGTAGAAACGGGGAAAAATACGCCCCCGGCCTGGCTAGGGCAATGCCGGGCCGGTTCAGCAGCATGGCCAGGGACTCCACCCCAGGAGGAATCAGCGGCACAAACCAGGCCCGCCGGACCCAGCGCCCCGCCAAAAACCCGGTGCAGGCCGAAAGCAGGGGCAGAAAGAAGAAGTGGGTGCTGGCCTGGAAAAACAGGGAGTTCCGCCCCGGTGGAGGCGGGATAAACCAAAGGGCGCACAGCAGCAGGGACGCGGCGGCTGTGTAATAGGTTAAGAGAAGCTGGGGCGCGAGGAGTTTTCTTCCCGCGCCCCGCCCATATTTTATAAGGAAATCCACGGCTCAGCTCTGGGCGGCTTCCCGCACGATGCGGCCCATCTCCTCCCGCTGCCGCTCCATCTGTTCCACCAGGCAGAACTGGTTCCGGGCCCGGTCCAGGTTGTGCTGGGCCCGGGCGGTGCGGAAGTACACGTCGCCGTTGAGATAATCGGTCAAAAAGCGCACGCCCACCTCAAAGGTCATGGCCCAGGCCCCGTCCGGCAGGGTATCCAGCTCGGCGGGAGTCAGGGCGGCTCCGGCCGCGGCCACAAAGCCCTGGGTATAGGCCTGGTACAGGCCCAGGTCGAAGCGGACCTTGCTCAGGTCCGTCTCGTCCTCGGCGGCGGTGGAGGCTCCGGCCCGGATGGAATCGCCGAAGTCGAAAGCGGCAAGCCCGGGCATCACGGTGTCCAGGTCAATGACGCACACGGCCTTTTTGGTGTCCGCGTCAAAGAGGATGTTGCTCATTTTGGTGTCGTTATGGGTGACGCGCAGGGGAAGCTCCCCCTTGGCCAGCAGGCCGGTGAGCAGCCCGGCCCGGTCCGTCCGGGCCAGGGCGAAGTCCATCTCGGCCTTCACCTGGGCCAAGCGGCCCTTGGGGTCGGCAGAGGCGGCGGCGCGCAGCTGCTCCATACGGGCGGGGGTGTTGTGAAAGTTGGGGATGATCTCATGGAGGGAGGCGGCGGGGTACCCGGCCAGCATGGCCTGGAACTCGCCGAAGGCCCGGCCCGCCTCCTGAAGCATCTGGGGGCTGTCCGGGGTCTCATAGGAGGCGGCCTTCTCGATGTTCCGGGTGCAGCGCCAATACTCGCCCTCCGGGCTCACGTAAGCGGCCCCGCCCTCCCCGGTGGGAACCACCTGCAAAATCTCCCGGTCCGGGTCGCCGCCCCGGGCCAGAACCTTTTCCCGCAGGAACTGGGTGACGCCCAGCATGTTTTCCATAATATGCTCCGGGTGGGGGAAGACGAAGCGGTTGAGCTTTTGCAGGACGAATTTGCCGCCGGCCAGGTAGGTGTCGTTGATGTGCCCGCCATGGAGGACCTGGACGGGGGATTGGGGGTCCAGGCCGAAGGCGGAGAGAACCTGAGGGGGGACGAGCTGGGACATGGGAATCACTCCTAGTTAGGTTTATGGTGGTGCAAACAGATCACTCTGATGTTCAGCAGCGCAAATTACGCGGTCAAGGGGCGTTAGGCTCCTTGCGAATTCTTAAGGCAGAGCCTTAAGCCGCCGGAGGCGACCTTGACCTTAGGCGGCGCAGTAAAAGCGGATAGCGCACAACGCCAGATCATTCCCCAAGCCCATTTAGCGCTGCCCAACTGCGCCGCCGCCCTTGGCAACGCCTTAGAGCGAAGCGAATAACAGTGGCCTGTTCCCTGTGGCTGCCTTTTGTGGGATGAGCCGCCTGTTCCGCAAGGAGGGCAGCTGCATCGAACGGGCCGCTGTTCATCGCTTCGCTCGAAGACGCTATAGGGGACGGCGGCGCGGCATGGGGGCGCTATTTTTTCTTGGGGGGATGAGTAAGTGCGGCGCTTTATTTTGGTTCTTCCGCGCCGCCTTTAAGGGCAAGGCCGCGAGACGCCGTCGGCGACTTCGCTTTGCGAAGTCGTGCTCTGCAGCCTTTGAAAAGGCTGGCGAAACTTTTACTGTTGCGCTCAGTCAGCTTGGTGTGCCTTAGTAGCGCAGCTTGACCCGCAGGATGACCTCCCCGGCCGTTCCCGCCACCGTCACGCTGCCGCTGTGCGCCAGGGCGATCTCCTTGGAGTTCTCCAGCCCCTTCATCTCCGACTCCTCCTGGAAGGAGTCGTCGAACAGCCAGTCCAGCAGGTCCCGGAACTGCTTGCCCTTGGGCGAAAAAACGTCCTTCTCCGGCAGGGTTCCCGAGTAAACCGCCTCCAGCCGCAGGGAGTCCTCCCCCGGAATGGCTGTGAAGCGCAGGCGGCGCTCCCCGTCAAAATTAGCGGCCTCCGAGCAGGCCCTGGTCAGCATCTCGTTGACCAAAATGCACAGCTCCGCCGTGGTAAAGGGCACGTCTCCGGTGAAGGCGTTGCTTTGAAAGTCGATGTTGTTCTGAAAGGCAAACGCCGCCTTTGTGGCGATCACCGCGTTTAAGTAGGGGTTGTCGTGGTACCGGGCCAGAATGGGGCTGGTCTCCAAATTCCGCTTGGTCATGTTGATGTAAACCGGGATGCGGTCCGCCTGGCCCTCCCGCAGCAGCTGGGCTACGGTGTCCAGGGCGTATTCCCCGCTCTTCTGGGCGGAGTTCACCTCCCGCACCGCCACCAGCAGGTCCACATAGTCCCCGGACTCCATCTGGATCATCCGGGCCCGGGCCTCCTCCCTGGCGGTCTCGGCCTGGTAGCGGCCCGCGTGGTACACGCTGCGGAAGCAGAAAACAACGGCCGCGTACAAAAGAGTCGCCAGCAGCAGCCGGTGGAAGGGCATGCGGACGCCCAGCGGCATGTCCAGCCTGCCCGTGCACAGCACGTATTGAAAGGCCAAGGCCAGGGCCATGCCCAGCATAAAGCCGGACCCGCCCCGCCCGCTGTAGCGCTGAAAAGGCCGGTAGAGGCAAAAACCCATCAAGGCGTTGAGCAGCAGCGTGAACACGATGGAAATGACCGCCCCCGGCGTGCCCGCCGCGGAAAAAGGCAGCGCGCCCATCAGCAGGGGCAGCAGCAGCTGGGAATAGGAAAAATTCGCCATGCACAGCAGGGCGATGGCAATTTTATGCAGGGGATTGTTTTGAAACAGGAAGAAGGAAGCCCCTAAAAAGAGCAGAGTGCCCGCGCCGCAGCCCACATGGGCCCTTAGGTCCGGGCCCTCCGCCAGGCCGGAGGCCAGGTAGGCCGCGGCCGTGGCCAGTACGGCGACCCCCAGGCTAACGCCCGCCGTGGTCCAAAAGCGGAAGCGGTCCCGCAGCAGGGCCAAAAACAGGCAGGCGGTACACAGGAAGATCACGGGATAGAAAACCATGGGCATCGCTCCAAACTCTCGAAGAATGGGAAGGGACCTTTTCCGCACAGAAAAATAGGCCGTGGGGCAGTGTCCACAGCCTATTGTAGCATACTTTGCGGAATAATACCAGAGCGAAATGAAAAGATTGGAGAAATTTTTGATTATTTTTCAGAAATTTGGTTGGTTTGCCAGCCAGCTTATCCGAAAAGCCCGGTGGAAAGGTACCTCTCCCCGGAATCTGGCAAAAGGACAGCGACGGTCCGGCCCCGGCGCCCCGGGTCTTTGGCAAGCTGGGCCGCCGCCCACAGGGCCGCGCCCGAGGAGATCCCTACCAGCAGGCCCTCCCAGCGGCCCAGCTGGCGGCACATCTCATAAGCGTCCTGGTCTTCCACGGCCATGACCCGGTCATACACGCCCTGGTCCAGCACCTGGGGCACAAAGCCCGCGCCAATGCCCTGGAGCTTGTGGCTTCCGGCCCGGCCCCCGCTGAGCACGGGGGAGCCCGCGGGCTCCACGGCCACGACCTCGATTTGGGGGTTCTGGGACTTCAGATACCGGCCCGCACCGGTGATGGTCCCGCCGGTGCCCACCCCGGCCACAAAAATGTCCACCCGGCCCCCCGTGTCCTCCCAAATCTCCGGGCCGGTGCCAGACCGGTGGGCTTCCGGATTGGCGGGATTGACGAATTGCCCCGGGATAAAGGCTCCGGGGGTTTCCTCCGCCAGCCTTTGGGCCGCTTCGATGGCCCCGGCCATGCCCTTGGCCCCCTCGGTCAGCACCAGCCGGGCCCCATAGGCCTGCATCAGCTGGCGGCGCTCCACGCTCATGCTGTCCGGCATGACGATGACCACCTGGTAGCCCCGGGCCGCCGCCACGCAGCACAGGCCCACGCCGGTGTTTCCCGAGGTGGGCTCAATGATCACCGCGCCGGGCTTTAAAAGCCCCCGGGCTTCCGCGTCGTCCAGCATGGACTTGGCCACCCGGTCCTTGGAGCTGCCGGCGGGGTTAAAGCTTTCCAGCTTGGCCAGCAGCCGGGCCTCCAGGCCCAGCCTGGCCGTCAGCCGGCCCAGCTCCACCAAGGGCGTGCGGCCGATGAGTTCTTCCACAGAGGTATAAATGAGGGGCATAACAAGGACCTCCTTTTGTTTTTGATTGGGGCAAGGGGGCGTGCCGGTCAAGCGCTGGAGCCTGTTCGAAAGCCTCGAAAACATGCGGGTCCCTTTGCGGCTGGAAAACCGGCCTGCTCAAAGATACGGCTTTTTTCAGTTTTAAAACACAGGCTAGGCTTTCAAATCCACCTGGCTGGCCGTGGCGGATACGTCCGGGCATCCCGCGGCACCGGAATAGGCCGCTGCCGCCGCCTTGGCCCGGGCCTTCTTCACCTTGCGCTGTTCCGGGCTGTCCGCCTGCCTGGGCTTCTCTGCCTCCTCCCGCGCCGCCGGGGGCTCTTCCCGCTTTTGCTCCTTTTCGGGCTTGGGGGGCTCTTTGGCCTGGGCCTCTTCCTTGTGGGCCTTGGCGGCTTCGCCCTCGGTGGGCAGGGCCCCATACTCGCCGGAATGGGAGAACTTCCGGAAGCTCTCATCCAGCTTGTCGCAGCGCTGCTTTTCCCGCATCATGATTTCCAGCTTTTTCTGCTGCGGGATGGCGGAGTTGTGCTCCACCGACTTCACCGTGGCCAGGGAGGCGTTCAGGTAGGTCATGCGCAGGCGCTGGGCCTCCTCCTTGGTGCGGCACTGGCGGAGCTTCTGCTCAAAGGCCTTCTGCTCCCGCTCGGCCGCTTCCAGCTTGGCAAAGGCCTCGGGGTCCTTGGCCTGCAGGTAGCGGCGTTCTTCGGGGGTAAGCTTGCCTCCCGCCTCCAGCTTCTGGTGGATGGAGCGCAGGGCGTCGTCGCCCTTGGCACGCTCCTCCTGGGTTTCGGGGCCGCCCAGCCAGTCTTCCAGGGTCTTGTGGCTGGAATAGTCTCCGTTGCGCTGCTTTAGCTCCCACTGGGACTGCATTTTTAAGTTTTTGGTATAGGCGTTGAGCGAACCGATCATCAACATGGGGGAGCGCCTCCTCTCAGGCTATATTAAGGTAATCGGCCGGGCCGGGGCGAAAGATAAGCGGGCCGGGGAAAAAAGTCCGGCGGAGCGCTCCCCATATTTACATTCCCCGCAAAATATGCTATCATGGTCCCACCATCCCTAAGAAAGGAGCGTGCGGCCCTGCCGCCGGCCGCGCCAAAAAATCCATGAAAGAAGTCCTTCTGCTCAAGCTGGGCGAAATCGCCCTGAAAGGCTTAAACCGGAAAACCTTCGAGGACGTCCTCATTAAAAACATCAAGCGCCGCCTGCGGGACCTGGGCGAATTCTCCATCTCCTCCCGCCAGTCCACCATTTATGTGGAGCCCCTGGACGGCTCCGCCGATATGGACCTGGCGGAGGAGCGCTGCGCCAAGATCTTCGGCGTGGTCAGCTACACCCGCGCCGGGGAGGCGGAGAAGACTCTCGACAGCATCCGGGAAAAGGCCGGGGAATACCTGCGGGACGTCTTGGAAGAGGCCGCGACCTTTAAGGTGGAGGCCAAGCGCAGCGACAAAAAGTTCCCCCACAAGTCCCCGGAGATCGCCATGGAGCTGGGGGCTTACCTGCTGGAACGGTTTCCCCACCTGCGGGTGGACGTGCACCGCCCCGACGTGACCGTGTGGGTGGAGGTCCGGGAGTCCGCCGCCTTTGTCCACGCCGACGCCCGGCCCGGCGCGGGCGGCATCCCGGTGGGCTCAGGGGGCCGGGGCCTGGTGCTCATCAGCGGCGGGCTGGACAGCCCGGTGGCGGCCTGGTCCATGGCCAAGCGGGGGCTGGAGCTCACTGCCGTGCACTTCGCCAGCCCGCCCTATACCAGCGAGCTGGCCCACGACAAGGTGGTTCGCCTGCTGGAAAAGGTCAGCCAGTACGCGGGCCGCATCAAGCTGGTCACGGTGGAACTGACTCATCTACAGGAGGCCATTCGGGACTATTGCCCTGAGGAGCTGGGCACCGTGATCCTGCGCCGCTACATGCTGCGCGCGGCCCAGCGGGTGGCCCAGGACGAGGGCTGCCTCTGCCTCATCACCGGCGAAAGCCTGGGCCAGGTGGCCAGCCAGACCCTGCAGGCCATCGCCTGCACGGACGCGGCGGTCCATATGCCCGTGTTCCGCCCCTTGATCGGCACGGACAAGGCGGAGATTGTGAAGACCGCCCGCCGGATCGACACCTTTGACACCTCCATCGAGCCCTATGAGGACTGCTGCACCATCTTTACCCCCAAGCACCCCCGCACCAAGCCCACCCTGGAAATGGTGGAGCGGGGCGAGGCCGCCATTGATGGAGAGGCCCTGCTGGAGGAGGCCTTACGGACCGCCTCCGCCCAGCACATCCGCGCCTATTAGGGGCGCGTTTACGGAAGCGCCCGGGGCCTTTCGGGCGGAATTTCCTTATCGATCTGCCGCGTTGAAAATACTCGAAGGGCGCGAGTGCGTCTGCGATTTTTCGCTTTGAATCTAAGCAAAAGCCCGCTCTAAAACCCGCATGCTCAACTTATGTAAATACGTCCCGGGAACGAAAAAAGCGGCCTCAAGCTTTGTTGAAAGGGCAGGAGGCAGGCCCTTGTCCTTACTTAGGACGCCTGATTCTGAGCAGAAAGATTTATCCGCTTCTCTATAGGAAATCTCGCTATATGGCGAATTTTCCGTCCGATGGGGCGGCGCCTTGCAGGATTAAATTCCCCAAAACATGCAAAGAATACCTCTTGAAAGCATTCAGGAGGTATACTTTTATGCAAGGAAAAGTGGAGATATGCGGCGTGAATACCGCAAAATTGAAGGTGCTGAAAAGCGAGGAAATGCGGGAGCTGCTCATCCGCAGCCACGATGGGGACAAGGAGGCCAGGGAGAAGCTCATCGCCGGGAACCTGCGGCTGGTGCTCAGCGTCATCCAGCGCTTTGGCAACCGGGGCGAGAACCCGGACGACCTGTTCCAGGTGGGCTGCATCGGCCTGATGAAGGCCATCGACCACTTTGACGTGAGCCAGGGCGTGCAGTTTTCCACCTATGGGGTGCCCATGATCATCGGCGAGGTCCGCCGCTTTCTTCGGGACAACAACTCCGTGCGGGTCAGCCGGTCCATGCGGGACACGGCCTATAAGGCCATCCAGTGCAAGGAGCGCCTGACCGCCGGCAAGGGCCGGGAGCCCACGGTGGAGGAGATTGCGGAAGCGCTGGAAATGCGCCGGGAGGACGTGGTGGTGGCCCTGGAGGCCATTGTGGAGCCGGTGAGCCTCTATGAGCCCACCTTCTCCGACGGCGGGGACGCGGTATATATTATGGACCAGGTGGGCGGCGGCGGCGACGAGGACTGGCTGGAGGAAATCGCCATCAAGCAGGCCATCCACAGCCTGAGCGGCCGGGAAAAGCGCATTCTCTCCATGCGCTTTTTAGAGGGCAAGACTCAGATGGAGGTAGCGGGCCAGGTGGGCATCTCCCAGGCCCAGGTGTCCCGGCTGGAAAAGGGCGCGCTGGGGAAGATCAAGGCGGAGATACGGGCTTGACCCGCGAAAAGGCGAAGGGCGTTTCAAACCGGTGAAACGCCCTTCGCCTTTTCATTTCTCTATGCAACCCAGAACTCGCTGGGCTCGGCGGCGGTCCAGACCCCGTCCTTCTTTTCCACGGCCAGCTTGTAGCCGCTGGCCCCCAGTCCGCTTCTCCACTTGGTGCAGTTCAGGGTGAAGCGGTCCTCGGACACGTCTTCGGCCTTTATCTCGAAATGCAGCCCGTCCTTCCAGGCAAGGCTTTCCATGTCGATGTAGCCCTGCGCGCCCAGCTCCTCGATGGTTCCGTACAGGGGCGCGCAGTCATGGGCCGTGGCAAACGCCCAGCCGACGGCCTCCCGCTCTCCGGCGCTCAGCCCCTCCGCCTTCGTAAGATCAAAGCCGAAGTAGAGGCATTCGCCGTTCAGCCCCGCGTCCGGTTCGCCATAGAGGTCTTCCAGCACGCTGAAATAAAGGGCGGTCAGCCCATCGTCATAGGCGGTCGCGCGGAGGCTTTCCGCATTGATTTGGCCGGGATAGCTTCTGGCCATCTTGCCGTCATAGGCCACCTCCACCGTCATGCCGGGTTTTAACTGGTCTCCCAGGCCTGGCGCAAAGGAGATTTTTTCCGGCAGGGCGAAAGTTGCCAAGGTCCCGTTTTCCATTACGGCGGCAGCTTCTTCCTCCTCCAGTTGGATCAGCTTGGCGGATTCCAAAACGCCTTCCCCGCTGGCAGGGGAGGGCTGGACTTCCGGGGAAGAGCTTACCACCAGAGAGGGCAGGCTTTGACTGGACGGGTCCAGCGCCTCCCCGGAATCCCCGCCGCAGGCGGCCAGCAGGCAGAGCAGAAGGGCGCAGAGCAGGGCGGCGGCTTTTTTCATAGATCCTCGCTCCTTTCCAAGTGCTTCTCACCTTAAAGAAGCGGGAAAACGCGGAAAAGGTTGCGCGATTTACAAATTTTTTGGGAGCCCTTTTTCAAAGCAGCCCGCCACGGCCTCCGTAGGGCCGGCCGGATGAGGCCCTTTCGGGATTAGATCCCCGCCGCTCCGGACCTTCTGTATGAGTGTGGCCATCAGGCCGCGGTCATACTCCCGGCTTTGCTTTATGAACTCGTCTATCCGGTCCGCAAGGGTCTACCGGTGCCATTTGTAAAAGGCCTCCATTTCCGTCTGAGACGCGCCCCTGGCGAGCATTTTTTTCTCCATCTTGGCGGTCTTCCTGAGGACCGCCAGCACGGCGGCTCCGTGCTCCTCCCGGGCGGTGACGGTCTCGGTATACTTTTTGAGAGTCATACGGAGTGGGGTCTCGCCTGCCGGCTCGGTTGAGTTGGCGAAGCCAACTCATGTTCGCAGCTTGCTGGCAGACGCTCGCCCTCCGGCGGCCAAGTTCATCAAAGATGAACTTGCGGGACTCATGACGTTCGCTTCACGAAGTCGGCCCTAAGAACCCACGAGTTATCCTATGGATAACTCGTCAACCTCTTGAAAAGGGAGCTAATCGCCAATGGCGATTGTCCAGCGCACGAGTTGACTTCGTCAACTCGACCGAGACGGCAGTCGAGAATGACGAAACTTTTACTGTTACGTTTTTTTGGAGGGGCCGCTTTATCAGACTGTACGGCTTTTTAGGTATCTTAACTATGCTGACAAAGGGGAATGGGTTGGGCAGCGAGCCAGCAAAAGCTTTATACTTCTCGCCTACCGTTTCAGTCGAGCTGAAAAAGTCAATGTGTAGCTTCCCGCCCCAAACCGAGCGCTGAGCCAACGGCCTCCACCCCGGCCAAGCGTGTAAAAGTTTTTGAGACTTACCGAAGGTAACGTCTTAAACTTCTTTTCAAAAAGTTTGGTCCAGTCCAGGGTGAGAGTTCGTAAGACGAAGTCTAACGAACTCTTAAACCCAAGAGTTGACCAAATCTTTGATTTGGATCAACTCTGGCCGCCGGAGGCCTGCGCAGCGAAGCGAGCGCTACTAAATAGTACACATATAGACAGGAATGGGTGGAGAATAATTCCCAGCCCTATGCCTTGCAGAAGTCATTGAGGTACCGCTCAAGACAGGCGTCGATAACCTCCCTGGCGTCCTCCGGGCCCCGGGCCTCGCTGATCTCGGTGAACTTATCGCTTTCCAGCTGCTTGTATACCTTGAAGAAGTGGCGCATCTCCTCGAAGATGTGGGGCGGCAGCTGGGAGATGCTCTTATAGCTGTTGTAGGTAGGGTCGTCGAAGGGGATGGCGATGATCTTCTCGTCCTCCTTGCCGCCGTCGTCCATGATGATGACCCCGATGGGGTAGCAGCGCACCAGGGACATGGGGATGATGTTCTCCGAGCAGAGCACCAGCACGTCCAGGGGGTCCCCGTCGTTGGCATAGGTGCGGGGGATGAACCCATAGTTGGCCGGGTAGTGGGTGGAGGTATAGAGGACCCGGTCCAGCTTGAGGACGCCGGTCTCCTTGTCCAGCTCGTACTTGGACTTGCTGCCCTTGCTGATCTCGATGACGGCGTAGAAGTCGTCAGACTTGATGCGCTTGGGGGAAATGTCGTGCCAGATGTTCATGAGTACGCCTCGCTTTCTGTGGTTGTTTTTGGGGGGCTTAAATCCTACTGCTCTAGCTTTTCCAAGGGGACCGGCGTCTCCCTGCCGTTGGCGCGGCGCACGCCCGTCCACCCGGAAAAGCCGTTGTAGGTGTAGGAGCTTCTGGCGGAATTGTAATTCTCCCAATAATATCCTGAGGTAAAGGTGTAGTGGGAAAAATCCAGGAGCCCGCCGGGCCCGGAGACGTTCAGCTCCAGGCTGGCATAGGGGGAGGCCAGGGCTTCCCACTGGCCGGCGGCGTCGTTTTCCAAAAGGAATTCCCGGGCCGCGGCAAAGGCGTCCAGCACAGCCTCCTCCCCGCCGTACCAGAGCTCTACCTGGACCTGCACACACTGGTCCCGGCGGTAAAAGGTGGAGACGCTCTTAACCGGGCAGTCCATCATAAGGCGCGTCTCCAGCCCGGTTACCAGGGGATGCCGCAGAAGGGACGGCATATAGGGCAGGCTGTTGTAGAGATGCAGGGCGGCGAAGCCCAGGGCAAGGCTTATGAAAAGCAGTTTCAAGAATTTCATAGGTGAGAAAAGAGGGGAACAGCGGAATTGTTTCTGGTAAATTTTACCACGCATCGGGAGGAGAGTCAAGAGCGGCATAAACCAGGGAGTGTCCAAAGCACGCAGTTTTTGAAGAGTCATACGGAGTGGGGTCTCGCCTGCCGGCTCGGTTGAGTTGGCGAAGCCAACTCATGTTCGCAGCTTGCTGGCAGACGCTCACCCTCCGGCGGGGAGGGGCTTATGACGTTGGCTTCGCCAAGTCGCCCTAAGGACCCACGAGTTATCGAAAGGATAACTCGTCCACTTCTTGAAAAAGTGGACAAAACTTTTACTGTTGCACTCAGCCGACTTTGCTCTCGTTAAAACGCGCGTTTTGGGCAGAGGGGCTTTCACCGGGCATGGCCCGTCCCTATCAGCGGTACAGGGGGCCGTAGGTCCGGCAGGCCCGGTAGTCGGCAGACTCCGGGTTCTCTGTGCCGAAAGCCGCCCAGGCGTGGGGGCGGAAAATTCTCCCCGCCTCCACATTGTGCATGTTCACCGGGACGCGCAGCATGGACGCAAGAGTGATGAGCTCAGCCCCTACATGGCCGTATACGGTCACCCCGTGGTTGGCCCCCCAGTTGGCCATCACGCTGTACACGTCCGCAAAGGCCCCCCGGCCGGTGAGCTTGGGCACAAACCAGGTGGTGGGCCAGCTGGGGTCGGTGCGCTTATCGATGACGTTGTGAATCTCGTCCGGCAGGTCCGCGGTCCAGCCCTCGGCCAGCTGAAGCACTGGGCCCACGCCCTCCACTACGTTCACCCGCAGCAGGGTGACGGGCATTTCGGCCCGGCAGCGGAAGTGGCTGGAAAACCCGCCGCCCCGGAAGTATTCATAGTTGGCCCGGCACCAGTCCGTGGCGGCCAGACAGGCCTTCGCGTCCGCTTCGGTCATGTCCCAGAAGGGCTTCATGCAGCCCTCTCCGGCGGCGTTTTTCGCCGCGCCGCTGCCATCCAGGGCCGTGGCCCCGGAATTGATGAGATGAATGAAGCCGTTTTCCGCCACGCCGCTGGGCTTATGCCCAGTGACGCGCTCACAGGCCTCGGGGCTCCAATAGGTGCGCACATCGTGGAAGCAGGGAGCGGTGCTGCTTACCAGCGTGCCCAGCAGCATGGCCGCACCGTTGAGGGTGTCGTTCTCCGTGGCAAAGGGGGTGGGGGCCTTGGGGCCGTTCCAGTCGAAGGTGGAGGCCATGATGGCCTCGGTGAAGTCCGCGTTGGGCAGCCAGTCGGTCCACTGGCGCTGGCCCTGGAAGCCCCCGGCCACCGCGTTTTTGCCCAGGGCCTCCTCGTGCCAGCCCAGCTGGCCCAGCTTGGGGTTGCCGTAGAGGATGTCCCGGACGATTATGGTCATTTTGGCGATGAACTCCCAGTCCTTGTCCGGGGCCACCATCTTGGACTTGGTGATGATCTCCGGCAGGTCCTTGCCCGCGTTCAGGTCAAAGCCCTCTTTGCAGTTCTCCTTGATCCAGGCAAGGGCCTTTTCGTATTCGTCCTTGTCGTAAATTTCCAGGGTAATGCGCCGCAGGATCTCCGTCATGTCCACCCATTCGGCCCGAATGCCAAAATATTTCTGGAACATGTCCGCGTTGCAGTAGCTGCCCGCAATGCCCATGGCCACGCCCCCCAGGTTGACATAGGACTTGTTTTTCATCCAGCCCACAGCCACCGCGCCCCGGGCGAAGGCCAGGATCTTTTCCGCCACATCGGCGGGAATGGAGCCGTCCCCCAGGTCCTGCACGTCATGGCCGTAGATGGAGAAAGCGGGCAGGCCCTTCTGGGCATAGGCGGCCATCACCGCCGCCAGGTACACGGCCCCGGGCCGCTCGGTGCCGTTAAAGCCCCACACGGCCTTGATGGTCTGGGGGTCCATGTCAAAGGTCTCGGAGCCATAGCACCAGCAGGGGGTAACGCTTAAAGTAGCCACAACATTTTGTGTGGCAAAGTACTGGGCACATTGAGCCGCCTCGGCCCCGCCGCCGATGGTGCCCTCGTAGACCACGCACTGGACCGGGGAGCCGTCCGGGTACCGCAGGGTGGAGGAAATCAGTTCCGCCGCCGCTTTGGCCATGCCTGTGGTCTGGACCTCCAGGGATTCCCGCACGCCGCCCCAGCGGCCGTCGATGACCGGCCGGACGCCAATCTTAGGATAATTCATTTCGCTGTCTCCTTTTTAGGGTTCCTGTTTTTTATGCAGCGTCTCGTCCTCCGGATGGAATACCTTGTGTCCCGGGTGCCGCCCGGTGACCTGGTAGTAGCCCCGCAGGCCGATGAGCTTCTGTATGTTTTCCCGGCTGATGTCGTAGCTGCCCCCCAAGATCACCGCGTTGATGGTGATCTTGGCCCAGAGCTCCAGGCTCTCCATACGGTAAAAGGCGGTCAGCACGTCCTGGCCCACCGCCAGGGCCCCGTGGTTTTCCAGCAGCATCACATCGTGCGCCTCCAAATAGGGCTCAATGGCGTCAGGCACCTCCGGCGTGGAGGGCGTGCCATAGGGGGTCAGGGGCACCGCGCCGATAACGGCCACGTCCTCGATCATGTTGTACATGTCCATGGCCTTGTGGGCCACGGCAAAGCCGGTGGCCCCCGGCGGGTGGGCGTGCAGCACGCTGCCCACGTCTGGGCGCTTGTCATAGCAGCGCAGGTGCATCTTGATCTCGCTGGAGGGCCGGCAGCCCTCGGAGGCCTCCAGCACGTTCCCGGCCCGGTCCAGCCGCACCAGCTTTTCCGGGGTGATGAAGCTCTTGCTCATGCCCGTGGGCGTGGCCAGAATGGTCCCGTCCGCCAGGCGGGCGCTGACGTTGCCGTCGTTGGCCGCGACCCAGCCCAACTGCCACATTTTATGGCATACGTCGCAGATCTGGTCTTTGATCTCAGAAAGATTTTCCACAGCTTCCTCCTTTTTCGCATTGGCTGTCTTAAGTGAATGGGTATTACCCCGCCATTAACAGTAGGGAAAATACGCGGTCCAGGTGCGTTAGGCGCCTGGTGGGGTTCTTAGGGGCAGAGCCCCTAAGCCGCCGGAGGCCAAACCATTCTTTCACCGGGCCGTAGGCTCCCCTTCGGGACGCTAGTCCTGACCCCAGCATTCCAGTTGCTTATTGGCAGAGTAATATGATCTTTCTTGGGAAGAACAGCAGGCCCGGCAGTCTGCCGGCAGTTTCACAGAATGAACCCGCCGTTTACAGCCAGCACCTGGCCGGTGACAAACTCCGCATGGCTCAGGTACACCGCCGCCTGGGCCACCTCCTCGGGACGGCCCGCCCGCAGCAGGGGCGTGCCCTCCGCCAGCGCGGCCAGGGCCTCCGGCCCCAGGCGGGCGTTCATCGGCGTGTCGATGAGCCCCGGGGCGATGCAGTTCACCCGTACGCCGGAGGGGCCCTCCTCCTGGGCCAGGGCCTGGGTCAGGCCGATGAGCCCGGCCTTGGCGGCGGAATAGGCCGCCTCGCAGGAGGCCCCCCGCTGGCCCCACATGGAGCTGACGTTGAGGATGCACCCGGACTTCTCCCGGATCATACTGGGCAAGGCCCGGCGGCAGCAGAGAAAGGCCCCGGTCAGGTTCACGTCCAAAACCTGCCGCCACTGGTCCAGGGTCATGTCCGTCAAAAGGCCCTGCCAGGCAAGGCCCGCGTTGTTGACCAAGACCTCCACCGGCCCCATGGCGGCCTCCACCGCCGCGAAAAGCCGGTCCACGTCCTCTTCCCGGGAGATTTCGGCTGGGAAGGCCTCCCCCGCGCCGCCGGCTTTTCGCACGGCCTCCACAGCGGCCAGGGCCCCGGCCCGGTTGCTGCGGTAGTGCACCGCGACGCTGTGGCCCTCCGCCCCAAAAGCCGCCGCGATGGCCTGTCCAATTCCCCCGGACCCGCCAGTGACCAGGACGGTCTTGCCGCCCGTCCGATTATCCGCCATTTTCATCGCCTCCCTGCCTTATAGTAGACCTCTTGCGAAAATAGATTTATGTTGAGTAATAGATGGCCTCCGGGCGCAAAAGGTGCGGTCTCAGCTGCCGCTTCGGTCGGTTCGCAGCTTGTCTGCCACTGGCAGACGCTCACCCTACGGCAAGGTCGTGGGGCTCTGCCCCACACCCTGCCAGGGACCTAACGCCCCTGGACCGCGAAATTTGCCTGGCTCCCGGCTATTTCGCAAGAGGTCCAGTAAATTAACTTTAGAACTGACAAAGTCAGCTCTAAAGTTAGGCGGCTTTGCCGCCTCGTTCAAAAGGTCCTTTTGAACTTAATTAACTATAACAGGCGTTCCAGTTCGTTCAGGTCTTCTACCATATAGTCCGGGGCTTCCCCGGCCGGCGGAAGGGCCTGGCCCTTCCGGTTCACCCAGCAGGCCCGCATGCCCACGCTCTTGGGCCCTGCCACATCGTCGCCCAGGGAATCTCCCACAAACAGCGCCTCCCCGGCGGCAAGGCCCAGCGCGCGGAGAATGGTCTGGTAAAAGGCGGGCCGGGGCTTATAGACCCTCATGCTCTCCGAGGTGAACACATAGGGCGTCTCAATGCCCGCCCGGGCCAGGTCGGCCAGCAGCGGCGCGGTGTCGCTGGTGGAGCCGATGGCCAGCCGGTACCGGCCGGAAAGAGCCCGCCACACCGCCGGGGCCTCCGGAAAGGCCTGCCGCCTGCCCAAGGTGTCCAGCATCAGGCCCACGTCCTCCCGGGGGTCGCGGGAAAGGCCGTATTCGGCATACAGCTGCCGCAGGTCCCTCTCAAAGAGGACCGCTTCCGTCTGGAACCCGGCCAGGCCGTCTATATGCTCCCGGTGCAGGGCCTTCCACCGCCGGTAAAATAGGGCGGGGGAGAGGTCCTCCCGTCCGTTGCGCCGCAGAATCTCCGCCGCCGCGTCCAGGGAGCCTGTGCCGGTGGAGACCAGCGTACCGTAAACGTCGAACACAATTGCCTTAATCCGGCTCACAGCTCCATGCCTCCCCTCTCATACATCACCGCCGCCAGAGCGGCCAGGGGGGCGGTTTCCGTGCGCAGGACCCGGGGGCCCAGGGTCAGAATTTCCGCCCCCAGGCTTTCGGCCAAAGCGGCTTCCTCCTCCGCAAATCCGCCCTCCGGCCCCACGAACAGGAACAGCCGCTCCCCGCCCGCCCTTAGAGCGGCTTTTAAGGAGGCCCGGCCTTTTTCGTAAAAGAACAGGGCCCGGCCCTCTCGGGCGGCGGCTTCCAGGGCATCCTTCAAGCTGGCCAGGGGCAGCACCGGGGGGACGATTCCCCGGCCGCTCTGCATGGCGGCCTCCAGGGCGATCTTCTGCAGCCGGGCCAGCTTTTTTCCGGCGGAGTTTTTATCCCACCGGGCCACGCACCGGGCGCTCTCCAGGGGCCACACCGCCGCGGCCCCCAGCTCCACGGCCTTTTGCACCACGGTTTCCAGCTTGTCCCCCTTGGGCAGGCACTGGCACACCGTCACCCGCGTCCGGGGTTCGCTCTGGTTGGGCTGGGGCGGGCGCACTTGCAGCAGCAGGCCCTCGCCGGTGTTTTCCTCCACCCGGCAGGGCCAGTCGGTGCCCTGGCCGTCGCACAGGGTTACGGCCTCCCCGGGCCGCAGCCGCAGGGCCTTGGCCCCGTGCCGCCCGGCCTCGCCGTCCAGAAAATAGCTTCCCTCTGGCGGCGCGTCCACAAAAAATCTGGGCATAGGCTTCTCCTTACGGCAGAATGCAGTACTGTTCCATGTAGCCCTCCATGGCCTGGACCAAAGAGGGGTCCGTGCCGTTTTCCTTTAAGTACTGGTGCACGTCCGCCACCGTGACGATGGGGTGCACCTCGATCCCGAACTCCTCCTTCACTTCCATAATGGCGGTCCTGCCCGGGGTCTGGCCCACCTCGCAGCGGTCCACGCTGATGAACACATCGGTGACCTGCAGCTGGCCGCAGCCCTTTAAAATGGACATGGACTCCCGCACGGCGGTCCCGGCGGTGATCACGTCCTCGATGATAATGATCCGGTCCCCGTCCTTGGGCTGGTAGCCTACGGTGACGCCGCCCTCGCCGTGGTCCTTGGCCTCCTTGCGGTTGAAGAAATAGGGCTTGTCGATTTGATGGTCCTGCCAAAGGGAGGCCGCGCAGGCCGCCGCCAGGGGAATGCCCTTATAGGCGGGGCCGAACATGGCGTCAAACTGTTCGCCCAGTGTCTCCTTCACCAGGGCGGCGTAGCAGCTCCCCAGCCGGGAGAGCTGGGCCCCGGTGCGGTAGAGGCCGGTGTTGACGAAATACTGGGTGTTGCGGCCGGACTTGGTGACGAACTGGCCGAAGCGCAGGACTCCGGCGGAGAGCATGAACTGGATGAATTCCTTTTTCTGTGGGGTCAACATGGGTGCTTGTCCTTTCTTTCATTTGGGTGTGGGATGGGGGCGGCTTAAGAAACTTTCTGAAGAAAGTTTCTTAAGAATCTTCAAAGACTTTTACACGTTTAATTGGGGTGGGAGGCGTTGGCTTTGCGCTCGGTTTGAGGCTTGCGGCTCTCCCTTAAGTCGAGGCAGGCTTGCACGTTTACCACTCAGTCCCCTCGCGGGCGACACAGCTGGCCAATAACCCCAAGCTAAGTTGCGCGTGTGCCCACCGCCAGGTGTGGGTCCAGCGTCACGCTGGCCTCCGGCGGCTTAAGAAACTTCTTGAAAGAAGTTTCTTAAGAATTTTCAAGAACTTTTACACGTTTGGGTGGGGTGGGAGGAGTAGGCTCTGCGCTCGGTTTGAGGCTTGCGGCTCTCCCTTAGGTTGAGGCAGGCTTGCGGCAGTCTCCAGCCTACGCGTTATCCGGGCTTGCTCCCCCCACTCCTCCCGCGACTGGAAGGAGCGCCCCGCGGCATCGCCTGCGGGGGCACCCCGCCGTCACGCTGGGTGCCGGTTGCTTAGTGCGTGATGCCGTACATTTTGGCTAGGCCGCCTTCGCTGGTCTCCCGGTACTTGCTGAACAGGTCCCGGCCTGTCTCATACATGGTCTTCACCACCATGTCAAAGCTGATCTTCCGGGTATAGGTCAAAAAGTTCGCCAGGCTCAGGGCGTTGATGGCCCGCATGCCCGCCACCGCGTTGCGCTCGATGCAGGGGATCTGCACCAGGCCCCCGATGGGGTCGCAGGTCAGGCCCAGGTGGTGTTCCATGGCCACCTCGGCCGCGTACTCGATCTGGTCCAGGTCCATGTGAAAGATCTCCGCCAGCCCCGCCGCCGCCATGGAGCAGGCGCTGCCGATCTCCGCCTGGCACCCGCACTCGGCCCCGGAGATGGAGGCGTTGGTCTTGATCACATTGCCGATGATCCCCGCCGCCGCCAGGCCCTTGAGCATCTGCCGGTCCGAAAAGCCCTGCTGCTCCTGCTTGTAGAGCATCACTGCGGGCAGCACCCCGCAGGCCCCGCAGGTGGGGGCCGTCACGATGGTCCCGCCCCCGGCGTTCTCCTCGCTGACCGCGAAGGCGTAGGCGCAGACCTTGCGGTTTTCCCGGGTCTCCCGGCTCTCGTCCATGTGGCGCTGGCGGTTCAGGTACATGGCCTTGCGCTGGACCCCCAGGCCCCCCTTCAGCTCCCCGTCCTTGCGGATGCCCCGGTACACGGCCTCTTTCATGGTTTCCCACACTTCGGAAAGATACTCCCAGATCTCCGGGCCCTCGCACTGCTCCACATACTGCCACAGGTACAGGTCCTTTTCCCGGCAGTACTCCTTAATGTCAGAGAAGGTGCCCAGGGGATAGACCTGGGGCGGGTCCGCCTCCTTCTGGCCCTCGATCTCGATCTTGCCGCCGCCCACGCTCATCACCCGCCAAAAGCCCAGCCGCTCCCCCAGCCGGAAGGCCTCCAGCTCCATGGTGTTGGGGTGGGGCAGGTCCTCGGTCCGCGTGTCGAACAGCACCCGGGTGGGCACGGGCTCCAGGGCCTCGGTGACGGCCACGTCCGTCAGGTGCCCCTTGCCCGTTTTGGCCAGGGAGCCATACAACGTCACTTGAAAGCCGTCCGCTTCCGGAAAGGCGGCCCGAAAGCGCTCCGCCGCCCGGCCCGGCCCCATGGTGTGGGAGCTGGACGGCCCCCGGCCGATTCGATAGAGTTCCCGCAGCGATTCCATAAATAACGCCCCCTCCTTACTGCACCAGCCCGACCTTTTTCATCGCCTTCGAAAGCGTCCGGCGGGCGATGGCCTGGGCCTTGGGGGCCTGGGCCCGGTAGGTCTCTTCCAGGTAGGCCTTGTCCGCCACAATCTCCCGGTAGCGCTCCTGAATGGGCCGCAGCTCGGCGATGACGGCCTCGGCCACCGCGGGCTTGAATTCCCCGTAGCCCTTGCCCGCGAACTCCGCCTCGATCTCATCAAAGCTCTTGCCGGTGACGGCGGCGTAAATGCCCATCAGGTTGTTCACGCCCTCCTTGCCCTCGCCGAAGCGCACCTCGCTGCCGCTGTCCGTTTTGGCCCGCTTGAATTTGCGCATGATGGTGTCCGGGTCGTCTAGGACGGAGATGTTGCCGTTCTGGTTCTCGTCGGACTTGCTCATCTTGGAGAGAGGGTTCTGCAAGGACATGACCCGGGCTCCGTGCTTGGGGATCATGGGCTCGGGCACGGTGAAGACGTCCCCATAGATGCCGTTGAAGCGCTCGGCAATGTCCCGGGCGATCTCCACATGCTGCTTCTGGTCCGCGCCCACGGGCACGTAGTCCGCCTGGTAGAGCAGAATGTCCGCCGCCATCAGGCAGGGGTAGGTGAAGAGGCCCGCGTTGATGTTGTCCGCGTGCTTGGCCGACTTATCCTTAAACTGGGTCATGCGGGAAAGCTCCCCGAACTGGGTGTAGCAGTTGAGAAGCCAGGCCAGCTGGCAGTGCTCTGGCACCTGGCTCTGGATAAAGAAGATGGTCTTCGAAAGGTCCAGCCCCATGGCCAGCAGCCAGGCGTATGCTTCCTTGGTATACTTGCGCAGCTCCGCCGGGACCTGCCGCACGGTCAGGGCGTGCAGGTCCGCCAGGGCATAGACGCAGTCATAGCCCTCCTCCTGCAGCTTGATGTGGTTGCGCAGGGCCCCCAAATAATTGCCCAGGGTGAAGGTGCCCGTGCACTGGTACATGCTTAAAATGCGCTTTTTCTCCTGATTTTCCATGGGATATCCGCTCCTTTTCTTAAAAATAGGTCCGCCCGGGGAAAGACAAAAGCCCCCGCCCCGGCAGGAATGATCTGCTGGGACAGGGGCTGGATTTTCCAGCAAACTCCTGCGGTACCACCCGGCTTGGCGCGTTTTCCGCGCCCACTCGGCGCGCACGGGGCGCTTGCGTCCCATATGCGCTGGCTTTGCTAACGGAGGGCCGCTCCGTCTCGCCTACTGGGCAAAAAGCCGTTCGGTCCGCCCTCAAAAGCCCATTCGGCCGGTCTTCCCCGCCGCGCTTCCACCCATGCGCCGCTCTCTGATGAGTACCCTCCAGCCTACTTACGCTTTCTCGCCGGTTTTCTTTTCTCCCATTATAGCCAAAGGGAGGGGGATTGTCAAGCGCGGCGCGGGGAAATTTCCAGGGATTCGGGCGCTACAGGATCAGCCCCTCCAAATCCTGGGCGATGCGGCCGGGGCGTATCCGGCGGGCTTCCGCGTCTTGGGGCAGGGGGCCGCCGGAGCGGCAGCGCAGAACCGTCAGCCGGGCGTCCGGGAACTTGTCCCGCAGGGCGCCCAGCACCCCCGCGTCCGGCTGGGCGCAAAGGTACAGGACGTGGGCCGCGCCGCCGGGGAGGCTTTCAAAATCCGGCGGGGGCTGGCGGCGCTCCGCCAGGGCGAGCACGGCCCGCATAGCGGCGGGAGCGTCCGAAGGCTCCAGCACCTCTAGGGCCTCCAGCCCCGAGCCCCTGGGGAAGCACACCAGGTGGCCCGTCTCCCACGCGGCCAGAAAGTGGTCCAGGGTGGCCAGCGCGTCCATGCAGGCGTCCGCCTCAAGGCCCTCGCCGTCAAAGCCGGCCAGCAGCAGCACCCGGTCCGAAACCGGCAGACTGCCCTCCCGCACCAAAACGGCTCCGGTTTTTTGGGAGAGCTTCCAGTCCACCCGGCTGACCCGGTCCCCGGGCCGGTATTCCCGCAGGCTGAAAAGCTCCGTAGGGTCGCCGCCCGGGCGCTGCAAGGAGTAGCGCTGGCCGTCCCCCTCGGGCGCGGCCTCCGCCTCCAGGGCCATGGCGGGGCGGTAGACGTTGGGCAGAACCAGGGTCTGGCACAGGCCGCCCTCCCGCAGACGCACCGGCAGGCTGACCAGTCCCAGCAGGTCGCAGGCCCAGGCACGACTCAGCCGGAAGGACAATGGGCCGCACACATCAGAGGAGGCCTGATACTCCACAGCCAGGGGCTGGCGGCTGGGCGTGAATTCCAGGCGCTCCCGGCAGCGGTCCCCCGTGAAAAGGTTCTCAGCCGAAACCGCCGCCCAGGCCCGGCCGCAGGGAAGGGGGGACCGGTGGCGGGCCGTCAGCCGCACGGGGAAGGACTCCCCCTTGTTCCGGGGGGCTTCGGGTGATTCCAGGTCCAGGCGGACGCTGAGCATGGCGGGCAGGGAGAGCAGCAGGGAGAGCACGGGCATGGCAAGGCAGGCCAGAAAGGCATAGAGGGAGTAATAGCCGTTAAAGCAAATATAAAAGGCCGTGACGCACAGGAGGACGATAAAGTAACAAAGGCGGTTTTTCAGCACAAATTGCCTCCTTTTTGGAAGAAAAAACGGGGGGCGGAACGCGGGAGTGTCCAAAGGGCGCACCTAGCGGTGGGCACACGCGCGTGCAAGCTTTGAGTAACCCATTGGCTTCGTTGCCCGCGAAGGCGCTGTGTGGTAAACGTGCAAGCCTGGAACCGAGCGCACCTAGCGGTGGGCACACGCGCGTGCAAGCTTTGAGTAACCCATTGGCTTCGTTGCCCGCGAAGG
>CAOKRG010000019.1 GCA_948471095.1 uncultured Oscillospiraceae bacterium | reverse complement strand
TTTTTTTCTTCACAATACTTTTGTCAAAATAATATCTTTCTGTTTATATCTTCGGGCCTTCTTTTTTTTTACATTTTTTTTTTTTTTTTTGGGGGGGGGGGGGGGGGGGGCCCCCCCCCCCCACGGCCTGTTTTGTAATGTATGGCCTCCGGCGGCTTAGGGCTCTGCCCTAAGAACCCACAAGGGGCCGCGACTTCGCGCAGCGAAGGTCGGCG
This sequence comes from uncultured Oscillospiraceae bacterium, assembly GCA_948471095.1. GTDB lineage: Bacteria > Bacillota > Clostridia > Oscillospirales > Acutalibacteraceae > Acutalibacter. The sequence continues at coordinate 42,962 of CAOKRG010000019.1, read as the reverse complement.
CCCCTTGACCGCGTATGTTGCCTACCTATAACTGTCAGCATAATCGTTTTTTGGCTGTAAAATTTTCCCGCACGCTACCCAATTGAACCCACAAAGGAGTCTTTTCCATGAACCATAAATACGCCAGCGACTGCCACAACCACTCCCACTGCTCTCCCGATGGGGACCATTCCGTCTCCGCCATGCTGGCCCGGGCGCGGGAGCTGGGCCTCTATGCCTGGACCCTGACGGACCACTGCGAGTGCCAGAAGTTCGAGAGCCGCTACCGGGACCGGGTCCGGCGGGCCTGGGAGGAGATGGCCGGGGTGGAGGCCGCGGGCCTGCGCTTCTGCCGGGGCATTGAGCTGGGCCAGCCCCTGGAGGACCTGGCCGCGGCGCGGGAGGCTCTTGGAGGAAGGGATTACGATTTTGTCATCGGCTCCCTGCACAACCTGCGGGATAAGCCTGATTTTTACTACATGGACGCGGCCAACATGGACCCGGAAGAGCTGCACGGCCTGCTGGACGCCTACTGGGACGAGATCCTGAACATGATCGCCTGGGGAGGCTTCGACTCGCTGGGCCACCTGACCTATCCTCTGCGGTACATCCAGGGCGAGCACGGCGTGCCGGTGGACATGAGCCGCCACGCCGGAAAGCTGGACCAGGTGTTCCAGGCGCTGGTCCAGGCGGGCAAGGCCCTGGAGGTGAACACCTCCGGCCTGCGGCAGAAGCTGGGGGAGGCCATGCCGAACCTGAGCCTGCTCAAGCGCTACCACGAGCTGGGCGGGCGGCTGGTCACTTTGGGCTCTGACGCCCACTGCGCGGAGGACCTGGGCCGGGGCATAGACGAGGGCATGGAGCTGCTGAAAGCGGCGGGGTTCACGGAGTTTGCCATTTATGAGAAGAGGCGGCCTGTGATGCTCCCCCTGGAATAGGAGAGAAAATATGGACATTCTATTTGATACGGAGCAGGGCCGCTTTTCCTACCGGGTGGCGGGGCTGGCCGTAAAGGACGGCAAACTGCTGGTCCAGCGGGCCAAGGGGGACGATGGCCTGGCCATACCTGGCGGCCATGTGGCCTTTGGCGAACTGACTGCGGAAACTCTGCGCCGGGAGTTTCGAGAGGAGCTGGGCGTGGACGTGGAAGTGGGCGGATTGGCGGCTGTGGGCGAGGTGTTTTGGAATTGGAAGGGTCCCTGCCATCAAATCGGCCTGTACTTTTGGGTTGAGTTTCCCGGCGAGCCCTGGGAGGGCGTCCGCCACGGGTTTGACGAGTATGGGCAGGTGAGGGAGGAAGTCGGCTTCTCTTGGGAGCCTGTGGAGAGGGTCACGGCCGGGACGGTAAAAATTTACCCGCCCCAGGCTGCGGAATGGCTGGGAGCGGAGAGGGAAGTCCGGCATTTTGTGTATATTGAAAAATAGCGGAGAGGAGAACCATACATGGCAATGGAACAGATTTTGGAGCTTTTGCAGGACGACGCCCAGCTGACCCCCGGCCAGCTGGCGGTTATGCTGGCCGAGAGCGAGGAGGCCGTGGCAAAGGCCATCGCCCAATACGAGCGGGACGGCGTCATCCGGGGCTACCACGCCCTGGTGAACTGGGAGCGCACCGAGACCCAGAAGGCCTCGGCCCTCATTGAGCTGCGCATCACCCCCAAAAAGGACACGGGCTTTGACGAGATCGCAGGCCGCATTATGAACTTCCCCGAGGTGGAGAGCGTCTACCTCATGTCCGGCGGCTATGACCTGGCGGTGACGGTGACCGGCCGCACCATGCAGGACGTGGCCATGTTCGTGCAGAAGCGGCTGGCCACGCTGGACGGAGTGCTCTCCACGGCCACCCACTTTGTGCTGACCAAGTACAAGGACGGCGGGGTCATCTTCCAGAGCGAGTACGAGGAAATCGACGAGAGGGGAAGCAACCTTTGTGATTGAGTATGATAAACTGGTGAATTCCACCGTGAAAGCCATCAAACCCTCGGGCATCCGCCGGTTTTTCGACATCGCCCACGAGATGGAGGACGTGATCTCCCTTTCTGTGGGCGAGCCGGACTTCCACACGCCCTGGCACATCCGGGAGGCGGGCATTGCCTCTCTGGAAAAGGGCCGCACCCGCTATACCCCCAATCGGGGCTTTATCCAGCTCCGGCAGGAGATCGCCCGCTTTCTCTCCCGCCATTACCAGGTGGAGTATGAACCGGAAAGCCAGGTGCTGGTTACCGTGGGCGGGTCCGAGGCCATCGACCTGTGCGTGCGCAGCCTGGTCAATCCCGGCGATGAGGTGCTTATTCCGGAGCCCAGCTTCGTGTGCTATGTGCCCATCACCCAGATGGCCGGAGGCGTGCCGGTGGTCATCGAGACCGGGCCGGAGAACGGCTTCAAGCTGACGGCGGAGCAGCTGGAAAGCAAGATAACGGACAAAACCAAGCTCTTGATTCTGCCCTACCCCAACAACCCCACCGGCGCGGTGATGGGCCGGGAGGACCTGGAGGCCGTGGCTCAGGTGGTAGAGCGCCACAATCTGCTGGTGCTTTCCGATGAAATTTACGCCGCCCTCACCTATACCCGGGAGGGCCATGTGTCCTTTGCCTCCCTGCCCGGCATGGGGGAGCGCACGGTGCTGGTCAACGGCTTTTCCAAGGCGCACTCCATGACCGGCTGGCGGTTGGGCTACGCGGCGGGGCCCCGGGAGATCGTCTCCCTGATGACCAAGCTGCACCAGTTCGCCATTATGAGCGCTCCTACCACCAGCCAGTACGCGGCCATCGAGGCCCTGAAAAACGGGGACGAGGACATGGCCTACATGCGGGGCCAGTACGACATGCGGCGGCGGCTGATTGTGGACGGCCTGAACCAGCTAGGCCTGCGCTGCTTTGAGCCGGAGGGGGCCTTCTACGTGTTCCCCTCGGTCCGGTCCACGGGGCTGACCTCGGAAGAATTCTGCGAGAAGCTGATCTATCAAAAGCGTGTGGCCGTGGTGCCCGGCAGCGCCTTCGGGGCCAGCGGCGAGGGCTTTGTGCGCATCTCCTACTGCTATTCCACCAAGCACATTGTAGAGGCCCTGGAGCGCATGAAGGCCTTTTTGGAGGAGCTATGAGAGAGCGGGTCTGGCTGCAGGGCTGCCCGGACTACGGCCCCGTGGGCCTTTTTGAGAGGCTGGACCAGGCCTTTGAGGCCCTGGGCGTATACGACAGCCTAAAGCCGGGCATGACGGTTGTGCTCAAGCCTAACCTGATCATGGCCTCCAAACCGGAGGAGGCCGTCATTACCCACCCGGCCCTGACGGCGGCGGTGGGGAAGTGCGTACAAAAGGCGGGGGCCAAGGCGCTCATCGCGGAAAGCCCCGGCGGGCCCTATACCCCCGCGCTGATGAAGCGCCACTATGCCGCCTGCGGCTACCAGGCCATGGCCGAGGAGCTGGGCCTTGCCCTCTACACGGACTGCAAATCCCGGGAGGTCTCCCTGCCCCAGGGGGAGCGCTGCCGCCGGGCGAGCGTCATCGAGCCCCTTTTGGACGCGGAGTATTTGATCAACCTGCCCAAACTGAAAACCCACGGCATGGTGGGCTATTCCGGGGCGGTGAAGAACCTGTTCGGCGCGGTGCCCGGCCTGCAGAAGCCGGAGCTGCACTGCCGCTTTCCGGAGAAAGAGGATTTCTCCCACATGCTGGTGGATATCTGCGCCTTTTTAAAGCCGGACCTGAGCGTTTTGGACGGCATATGGGCCATGGAGGGCAACGGCCCCACCGGGGGCTCCCGGCGGGAGATGGGCCTGCTGGCGGCTTCTGCCAGCCCCTATGCCTTGGACCTGTGCGGCTCGGCGCTCATCGGCAGCGGCCCGGAGAGGATCGCCATGCTCCGTCTGGCCGGGGAGAGGGGCCTGGGCCCCGGCTCTTTGGATGAAGTGGAACTTTTGGGAGACCCTATAGAGGACTATGCCGCAAAGGACTTTCTGCCCGCCAAGGCCAGCAGCACGGACTTCATTGACCGCCTCCCGGCTTTTTTGCGCCCGGCGGCGAAAAAGCTTGCCACGCCTTACCCAAAAATCGACGGCAAGGCCTGCGTGGGCTGCGGCAGATGCGCCCAGAGCTGCCCCCAGCACACCATTCAGATCACAGGGGGCAAGGCGCGGATTGACCTGAAAAAATGTATCCGCTGCTTCTGCTGCCACGAAATGTGCCCCAAACACGTGGTAAAGGTGCGGCGGCTGGGAATATTTGATCTGTAGGGGAGGGAACCCCTGCGGATAAGGAGTTGAGGACCAATGAAAGTGAAGGCGTTCGGGAAAATCAACCTGACCCTGGACGTGACCGGCCGCAGGGAGGACGGATTCCATCTGCTGGACACCGTGATGCAGACCGTCTCCATTTGGGACGAGCTGGACATTCAGCACAGCCACGAGCCGGGGGTGCACCTGCAATGCAGCCGGGAGAGCATCCCCACCGACCGGAAGAACACGGCCTTTCGGGCGGCAAAGTTCTTTTTGGAAGATCAGGGCCTGACCCATGAGGGCGTTTATATTTTTATCCGCAAGTACATCCCCAGCCGCTCCGGCATGGGCGGGGGCAGCGCGGACGCGGCGGCGGTGCTCCACGGCCTGAATCGGATGTTTCAAAGGGGGCTGGAAGGGCCCAAGCTGATGGAGCTGGGGGCCAAGGTGGGCTCGGACGTACCCTTTTGCGTGGCGGGCGGCGCGGCCCGGTGCACCGGAGTGGGCACCATCGTGGAGGAAGCGCCCCCTTTGCCGGACTGCTGGCTGGTGGTCTGCAAGCCCCCCACAGGCATGAGCACGCCTCGGGCCTACGCCTTGCTGGACCAGTACCCCTTATCCAGCACCCAGGCCACGCCCCGGATGATGGAGGCGCTGGCTGGGGGCAACCTGAAAAAAATCGCCCGCTGCGTGGCCAACCGGTTTGACGAGACCATCCGCCTGGCCCCGGTGCGCCAGCTGAAGCGGACCATGATGGAGTCCGGAGCCCTGGGGGCCATGATGACGGGCAGCGGGTCGGGGGTATACGGCATTTTTCAGACGGAACAGCAGGCCCGCTCCTCCATGCGGCGGCTGGAGGGCCAGGGCAAGGTGTTTCTGGTCCGGCCCCAGCAGGAGGGCTGCGTGTTTTCCACATAAAGCCGCGGCTGCGGCAAGGTCGTGGGACTCCGTCCCACACCCTGCCACCTTTGAAAAGGTGGACGAAACTTTTACTGTTACGTTTTTCGGATTCTATTCTCTATAAAACCACGCGGTTTTGAGAATGCCTGACCGCGCTGACAAAGGAAAGTTGGTTGGGCAGCAAGCAAGCCCCAAACCGAGCGCTCAACTCACTCCCTCCACCCCCGAAAAACGTTTAAAAGTTCTTGAAGATTCTGCGACTTCATTTTCAATGAAGTCGGAAACTTCCTTTCAAGAAGTTTCTTAAGCCGCCGGAGGCCCGTATTACTCTTCAAAGGGAGGTCTTCCTTTTTGAAACGCGTTTTGCTCATCACCACCGGTGGCACCATTGCCTGCCGCCGCACCAGCTCCGGGCTGGCTCCGGCCCTTTCGCCGGAGGAGCTTCTGGCCCAGGTGCCCGACGCCCGGACCTTTTGTGAAGTAGAGGCCATAGCGCCCCTCTCCATCGACAGCACGAACATCACCCCCCAGCACTGGCTGCTGCTGGCCCGGCTGGTGGAGGAGAATTATTCCCGCTTCGACGGCTTTGTCATCTGCCATGGCACCGACACTTTGGCTTACACCGCCGCCGCCCTCTCCTACCTGATCCAGCATACCCGCAAGCCCATTGTCCTGACCGGAGCCCAGCGGCCCATCGGCCAGGAGGACACGGACGCCCGCCAGAACCTGCTGGACAGCCTGCGCTATGCCTGCTCGGGGGACAGCGGCGTGTGCATCGTCTTCGGGGGGCATGTGATCGCCGGGACCCGGGCCCGGAAGACCCGGACCAAAAGCTACAACGCCTTTTCCAGCTTGAATTTCCCAGACCTGGCCGAGGTCCGGGACCAGCGGGTGGTCCGGTTTATCCCCTGCCCCCTGGCGGGGGAGGCGGTTTTCACCCGCTGCCTAAACAGCCGGGTCATGGTGCTCAAGCTCACCCCCGGCCTGCCCGCCGGGGCCTTTCCGGCGGCGGGGCGGCTCTGCGACGGCCTGGTCATTGAAAGCTACGGCGTGGGGGGCATCCCGGACGCTTACTTAGAAGAACTGGACGCCCTGGCCCGGGCCGGGAAAACCGTGGTGCTGGCCACCCAGGTGCCCCAAGAGGGCAGCGACCTTTCCGTCTACCAGGTGGGCAGCCGGGTCAAGGAGCGCTACCGGCTGCTGGAGCCCTACGACATGACGCTGGAGTCCACCGTGACCAAGCTGATGTGGGTGCTGGGCCAGGCGCAGGACCAGGAGGAAATCCGCCGGCTGTTCTATACGCCGGTTAATTACGATTTGCTGTTTTGAACAGAGCAAAAAAGAAAAGGCCAACGGAGCGAACTCCGATGGCCTTTTTTGAGCTTCGTAACTGGATTTATAGATAGGGCAGGGTATGCGGCGGCCGCCGCCCTGCGGGACGGTATGGGCCAGTCAAAGCTGTACCCTTCGCGCGCAAACCAGTTTCCGTCTTCCCCCGCGTTTAGGTCTTGTTGGCAGGCTTGCGGCCCCGCTTGACGGGGGGCTTGGGGGCCTCCTTTGGAGCGGCTTCCGCCTTGGGCTTTCTGCCCCGCTTGGCGGGGGCTTTTACCAACTCTTCCGCCGGAGCGGCTTCGGCCTGCGCGGCCGCCTTCTTGGCCCGGCCGCGGGCCGCTTTGGGGGCCTCCTCCGCTGGGGCGGGCTCCTCCTTCGGCTCCTCCGCAGATTTGGAGCTGTGGCTGCGGGTCTGGATGCCCTTCTGGGCAAACTCCGCCAGCTCCACCAGCTTCCACTGCTGGCCGGCGCCCTCCACATCGTCCCAAATCTGGGCGGGCGCGCCATCGTCCTCCCGCATGTCCACAATGTCCAGCACCTTGCCGGCCTGCACGTTGACGATCTTCTTATACGCGGCTGTGGCCCGGGCCAATTTCCACACCTGGCTGCCGCCGCCCACGTCTTCCCAGGTCTGCGCCCAGGTGCCGGCCTCCGTGCCGCCGTGCATCACGTCCAGCGCCTTGCCGCTGGCTTTATTGATCAGCTTTACGCCGTCCTTTCCCTTCACCGCAGTCCACACCTGCGCGTCTTCGCCAGTGGGCGCGGCCTGCACCACCACCTGGCCGTTGTCCAGGCCCGTGCTCTGCAGGGCCTTGCCGGTGCGCCGGTTGACGATTAGGACCTCATCCCGTTTTTCTGCTGCCATACGATTACTTCCTTTCCGTGGGCGTCGTCCGCCAAAGGGTTTCCTCAAATGTATCGATTATAGGGGTATTATAGCCAATATCCTAATTTTTGTCAAATACAAAACCCTCGGCCGGATCCCCGTTTTTTCCCGAAAAACCGGGAGATTTGGGGGATTCGGGCCCCCAAGCCCGCTTTTTTTAGCAAAAATTCGCAGTTCTTTCAAAAAGGGAAGGGGAAAATTCGTAAGAAAATTATTCGAATTTTTCCCTCTTTCCGCTCTTGGAAAAGCCGGGAAATTGGTGTATACTTAGGAAAAACCCGGGAAGCGGCGCGTTTGGCCCGCCCCGAATCCTGGTTTCGGAATAGAAAGGAGCCCCCATGCCTTTGAAACACACTGACACCCAGCAACCCTCCCAGACCCGCCCGGTTTCCCGCTTTTACCCGGACCCAGCCCAAGGGCTTATGCCCCAGCAGGTGGAGCAGCGCATGGCCCAGGGCCTGCACAACGGCGACTCCGGCGTAAAGAGCAAAACCGAGGGCCAGATCATCCGGGAGAACGTCTTCACCTTCTTCAACCTTTTAAACTTCGCCCTGGCCCTGGCCGTCATTCTGGTGGGCTCCCCCCGCAGCGCCCTGTTTATGGGGGTCATTCTCTCCAACATCGTCATTGGGTCCTTCCAGGGCATCCGGGCCAAGCGGACCATTGACAAGCTCTCCCTCATCTCTTCGCCCAAGGCCAACGTGATCCGCGGCGGCCAGCGGTTTACCATCCAGGTGGAGGACGTGGTCCTGGACGACATCCTTTTGCTGGAGTCCGGCAATCAGATCTGCTCCGACGCCATGGTGGCCAGCGGCGAGTGCGAGGTCAACGAGTCCCTGCTCACCGGCGAGGCGGACCCCATCCTCAAGCGGCCGGGGGACCAGCTGCTCTCCGGCAGCTTTCTGGTCAGCGGCAGCTGCTGCGCCCAGGTGGAGCATGTGGGCCGGGAGAACTACGCCAACCAGATCACCGGCGATGCGAAGACCGTGAAAAAGCGGAACTCCGAAATCATGAATTCCATTGACTTTATTGTAAAGATCATCGGCTTTGCCATTCTGCCCATCGGCGGGCTGCTCTTTTGGAAGCAGTACTTTGTGCTGGGCGATACCTTCCAGAACTCCGTGGTCAGCACCGCAGCCGCTATGGTGGGCATGATCCCCGAGGGCCTGGTGCTGCTCATCAGCCTGGCCTTCGCGGTCAGCGTCATCAAGCTCTCCGCCCGCAAGACCCTCTGCCAGGACATGTACTGCGTGGAGACCCTGGCCCGGGTGGACGTGCTCTGCCTGGACAAGACCGGCACCATTACCGAGGGCAGCATGCAGGTGGATGAAATCGTCCCCTTCGCGGGCTTTTCCGAAGAGGCCATGAAAGAGGCGCTTACGGCCCTGGTGAACGCCCTGCCGGACAGCAACCCCACCTTCCTGGCTTTGAAGGACCACCTGCCCGGGGCCAGTTCCTGGCGGGCGGGCGATCTGGTGCCCTTCTCTTCCGCACGTAAATGGAGCGGAGCCTATTTCCCCGGCCGGGGCAGCTATGTGATGGGCGCGGGGGAGTTCATTCTGGGCCCGGCCTTTGAGGGCGTCAAGGCCCAGGTGGAAGAGTACTCGAAAAACGGCCAGCGGGTGCTGCTGCTGGCCCGGTCGGACCAGGCTTTCGATGGGAAAGAGCTGCCGGGGGGGCTTTCCAGCATGGGCCTGGTGCTCATCAGCGACAAAATCCGCAAGGAGGCCCCCCGGACTTTGCGCTATTTCGCGGACCAGGGGGTGGACCTTAAGGTCATTTCCGGCGACAACGCAGTGACCGTCTCCAACATAGCCCGCAAGGCCGGCCTGGAAAACGCCCACCGCTACGTGGACGCCGCCACCCTGCGCACGGAGGAGGATATCCGCCGGGCCGTGCGGGAATACTCTGTGTTTGGCCGGGTGACGCCCCAGCAGAAGCTGGCCTTTGTCAAGGCGTTAAAAGAGGACGGCCACACCGTGGCCATGACCGGAGACGGGGTCAACGACGTGCTGGCCCTCAAAGAGGCGGACTGCTCCATCGCCATGGCCTCCGGCAGCGACGCGGCCCGCACGGTCAGCAACCTGGTGCTGCTGGACAGCAACTTCGCCTCCATGCCCGTGGTGGTCCAGGAGGGCCGCCGGTCCATCAACAATCTGCAGCGGTCCAGCTCCCTGTTTTTGGTAAAGACCATCTTCTCCGCCCTCATCGGCGTGCTGTTCATCTTCATCAACTATACCTATCCCTTCGAGCCCATCCAGCAGACGCTGATCAGCTCCCTGACCATTGGCGTGCCCTCCTTCATTCTGGCCCTGGAGCCCAACAACGACCGCTTGCGGGGCAAGTTCATCAGCAATGTGATCCGCATGTGCATTCCCGCGGCCCTGACCATGACCGCCAACATTGTGGCCCTGTGCGCCCTGACCGAGCCCCTGGGGCTCACCAGCGCCGAGGCCTCCACCATGGCCGTCATCATGACCGCCATGACGGGCTTTATCATGCTCTTCAAGGTCAGCGCCCCCTTCAACACTCTGCGGGGCCTGCTCTTTGGGGCCATGCTCTCCGCCTTTTTGCTGGCGTTTCTGTTCATGGGGCCCTTCTTCGCCCTGGTGGACATGACCCTGCCCATGCTGGTGGCCCTCATGCCCCTCCTGCTGTTCGCCATCGTCTTCATGCTGGCGGCCCTGCACCTGGTGGACCATGTGATCGCCAACTCCCAAAGCCCGGTCTACCCGGGCCGGGTCCGGCAGAGGATAAGGAGGAAAAAGAGTGGAAAGCATGCTTGAGGCCGTCCAATACCTGGCGGCGGGCCTGTTCTCCCTGGCGCACATGGCCGCTGCCGGGGCGGGGATGCGCAAGTCGCCCCAGCTCAGCCACATCTTTATGTCTCTGGGCTCTGTGGGCCTGCTGTGCGCCATTCTGGCCAGCGCGCTGGGCTGGGGCGCGGACTGGCTGATCGCGCTTGCTTCCTGCGGCCTTATCTGCGGCGCGGCCCTGTACAACGGAAAGGCGGGCGGGGCCTTTCACCTTTCCCATCACATCGCCCGGGGAGCCTTTGCCTTGATCCTGGCGCTGGGCTTTCTGCGGCTGTAAGGAGCGCGTTATGTTTTCACGGTATAAAAACAGCTATCTGGCCTATGTTCTGCTCTTCTTTGGATACTACCTGTGCTTTGCCTCGTTCAGCTCCGTTATGTCAGTATACCTAACCGGAATCGGCATGCCGGACCAGGAGATGTCCTTCATCCTGTCGGCGGCGGGGATTTTCTCCTTCTTCGTGGCGCCTCTGGCCGGCTACGCCAACGACCGGGCTAAGAACCCGAAGGCCGTCACCGCCGTCATGATAGCCGCCATCGGCGTCCTGGGGCTGGTCTTCGGCCTATGCCGGGGGCTTTGGCCGCTTTTCGTTCTCAACGGCGTGATCATGTCCTTTGTCAACAGCATCACGCCCATCTGCGAGCGCATTGCCGGCGACGGGCCCTTCCGCTACGGGGTGCTGCGGGTTTGGGGCACGTTCGGCTATGCCGCCGGGGCCCAGGGGGCCGGGCTGCTGATTGAAAAGCTGCCGGGGCAGGCCTTGTTCGCGTTCGCGGCCTTTGCCTGCCTGCTGTGCCTGGCGGGCCTTTTGGGGGTGGAGGCCCGCCCCGCCGCGCCCAAGGCCCGGGGGGAGAAGCCCCGGCTCTCCGCCCTGCTGGAAAGTCCGCAGTTTTTCCTGTTTCTGGCGGCGGCGTTCCTGTTTTCCGGCTGCTCCGGCGTCAACATGAACTACTGCCCCATGCTGCTGGACCAAATGGGGGTGCCCACGGGGGCGGTGGGCACGGTGCTGTTTTTCAGCACCTTGGTGGAAATTCCCCTGATCCTTTTCTCCCACAAGTTTATGGACCGCCTTTCCGGCAAGGTGCTGGCCGGGCTGTGCTTTGTGCTGGCGGTGTTCCAGTACGCGGCGTACGGGACCGCCACCCAGGCCTGGGTGGTGGTGGGGGTCATGGTGGCGGTCAAGGCGGTAGCCTCCACGCTGTATATGATGCTGTGCCTGAAAATGGTCCGCAGCCTGGTGCCCCAGGGGCTGACCACCACGGGGCTCTCGGTGGTGGCGGCGGTGAACAACCTGGCGGGCATTGTGATGCAGAACCTGGCCGGCCTAACCGTGAGCCGCAGCAGCATCCCGGTGATGTACCTGTGCATGGCGGCGCTGTGCCTGGCAGGGCTGCTGCTGACCTCCTTCCTGAAAGTCCGCGGCGGCGAGAAGGTGTTTGGCTGAGAGCTTTCCATATGGCGCCGCAAATCAGATAGACTGAAAAGGGCGGCCTCGCGGGTGCGGGGCCGCCCTTCTGCGTTTCGGGAAGGCGGCATTCCCTTCGCGAAGGCCCGGGGCTTTTGCCGGCGATTCCAAATTTCTGATTCAAGCGCGCTAAAAAATGTTATAGATGCTTGACATTGTATGAACAGCATGTTACAATGTTGGCATAAACCGTCAAATCCATACAGAAAGGAATCTTTTTATGGCGCAAACGACCCTCAGCGTCCGAATGGACGAGGAACTGAAAAAACAATTCGACGACTTTTGCAGCGATGTGGGGCTTAACGCCTCTGTGGCCGTGAACCTGTTCGTCAAAACCGTGGTGCGGGAAAACCGCATCCCCTTTGAGATCACCGCCCGGCCCTCCGTCCGGACCCGGGCCGCGGTGCGGACGGCGGAGGCGGACTTGGAACAGGGCAGGCTGCAGGGCTACGAAACCTCCGAAGAGCTGCTGCGGGACCTGCTGAAATGACCCCCTGCCGGATTGTGCCCTCCCGCCAGTTCCGCCGGGACCTGCTCCGGGCCCGCCGCCTGGGCTGCCGGATGGAGGTCCTGGGGGAGGTGATCGAGGCCCTGGCCAGCGCCGAAGCCCCGGAAGCGGGCGGGGGGCCGGACTGCCGGGAATGCCTGGTCCAGCCGGGCTGTTCGCTGGTCTACAGCCGCCGGAAGGACGTGCTGGTGCTCTACTTTTTAAAATTATCAAACCCATTGGGAGGCTTTCACATGTTTTTGCTGACGGAAATCAAATACCGGCTTCTGCGGGTCCCCAGCCGCACGGCTCTGCTGCTCTGCGCGGCGGCGCTGCTGGTGGGCAGCATGGCCTTTTACTTAGGGAGCATCCAGTCCAGCCAGGCCGCTCTGGACCAGCTGGAGGAAAACCTTCCGGTTAAGGTCCGGGTGGTAAACCTGAGCGGGGGCAAGCAGACGGGCCTGCGCATCGACACGGCGCACCACGACGCTTTGGCGGACGCCGCCATCCATGACGTGCTGGTCTCTACCACCTATTCCGGAGCCCGCGCGGAGGAAGTGAAAAACCACGAGCCCTTCTTGGGCGGCGACACCCGGGTTCAGGGCGTCAATAACCCCCGCGCCTTGCTGGACGTGGACCCGGAGGCCTTTCACTATGCCGAAGGCTGGGACGAGAGCCTTTTCCTAGGAAACGAGGCCCTGTGCGTACCCTCCGCCAGCCTGGCGGAGGCGGCGGGCCTGTCCCCCGGGGACGAGCTGGCCCTGCCCCTTTACTCCATCCTCTATGGGACCATGGAGAACGGCTACTACCCCGTAGGGGAACATACCATGAAGGTGGCGGGCGTTTACGACGGCCCGGGCGCGGGGGACTTGTACGTGCCCATCCAGTGGCTGCGGGAAATTACGGAGGCGGCGGGGGAGGCGTTCAGCTATGAGAGCATGAGCGGCGTGCTGGACGCCCCCATGGAGCTGAACCAGTTTAAAGCCGGCCTGGGGGAAATGGGATTTTTGGAGCCCCTGGACGGCGCGGGCGACGCGTTTACCGGCGGCGCTGTCTCGGTAGAGGACGAGATGTTCATCAAAACGGCGGGGGAGCTGCAAGAAAACTTAGCGGTTTACCACAGCTTTCTGCTGCCCTTCTTCGCGGTGGTCATTGGGATGATCACGCTGGTCACATTTTTAATCTTGCGGGGAAGCCGGAAGGAGATGGCCATTGCCAGCAGCCTGGGCAGGCCCAAGCTGCTGAACGCGGCCTCCCACTTCTTCGGGGCGGTCATCGCGGAGGGGCTGGGCTGCGTGCTGGCCTTCCCGGTGATGCGGCTGCTGATCGGCATACCGGTGGGCGCGTCCCTGAGCATTGTGGGCATGTACCTGCTGTGCGCCTGCGTGGGCACGGCCCTGGCCCTGCTGGCCCTGCTGCGCTTCGACGCCCTGGCCCTGCTGACCAAGGTGGACTGACGCAGAAAAGCCACCTAAGCGCAACAATAAAAGTTTCGTCAACCTTTACAAAGGTTGCAGGGTTCTTAGGGACGGAGTCCCGCAAGTTCATCTTTGATGAACTTGGCCGCCGGAGGGTGAGCGTCTGCCAGCAAGCTGCGAACCGACCGAGCCGACAGGCGAGAATCCAAACACTACAAAACGGGCCGTAGGCCCCATTCGGGACGTAGTCCCGACCCAAGCATCCCTGTTTTTTTGTTTATTGGCAGAGTAATAACGTTTCACCAACAGCGTTTTTTGCCCCCATATTCCCCCAAAATAACCAAAAGGAGACCCCATCATGAACATATTAACCGCGGAACAAGTGGATTACATCTACCAGAGCAAGTACCAAAAGGTCCACGCCCTCAAGGGCGTGAGCTGCACCTTTGAGGAGGGCAAGTTTTACGCCATCGTAGGCCATTCCGGCAGCGGAAAGACCACCCTGCTCTCCATGCTGGCCGGGCTGGGCTCCCCCACCCAGGGCCGGGTGCTGGCCGGGCCGGAGGCCAAGTCCATCCAGGAGATCGGCAGCGAGAAGCACCGGCGGGAGGACGTGACCGTCATCTACCAGAGCTTCAACCTGTTCCCCACCCTGTCCATTCTGGAAAACGTCATGTACCCCATGCGCATTAACGGCCGCGCCTCGGGGATTGCCAAGGAGCGGGCCAAGGAGCTGCTGGAGGCTGTGGGCCTGGGGGACGTGGACGGCCGCAAGCTTCCGGCCATGCTCTCCGGCGGCCAGCAGCAGCGGGTGGCCATTGCCCGGGCCCTGGCCTCCGAGGCCAAGGTAATCCTGGCGGACGAGCCCACGGGCAATCTGGACTCGGAAAACGGCCAGATGGTCATCAGCCTGTTGAAAAAGCTGGTGGAGGAAAAGGGCTACTGCGTCATCGTGGTGACCCACGACCTGGGCATCGCCCAGCAGGCGGACGTGGTATACCGGATGAAGGACGGAGAGATCAGCCTGGAACGGGCTGGGGCGTGAGGGAAGGAGGAGCCATATGATTCGCACAAGCTTTAAGCACCTGCGCCGCACCCCGGGCAAGGCCCTGCTCTTTGTGCTGCTGCTGGCCGGGGCCACCATGCTGCTGATCTTCGGGGCCCAGCTGCTGGTGCAGACCACCCAGAAGATCGACGCGGCGGAGGCCCAGTTCACCACCATCGCCACGGTGGAGCAGGTCTCCACCGGCACGAAAAACAACATGTTCTATGACAAGTGCCAGAGCTTCTATTCCAGCTATACCGAGATGTACGACGACCCGGTCTCCCTGGACGCCCTGAACTTTGAGGGGGCCAATTACATCAATCCCCCGGAGAACCGGCCCTACTATCTGTCGGAGGTAGAGGGAAAGCGCATTACAGGCGGCGTAGCCCAGGCGGACCACATCATTGAGTTTACCGCCCTGGAAGACCAGAAGGAGGCGGACCAGCACATTCGGGCCCGAGTGGAGAAGGTCCATTTTGAGGCGCTCCATACCTCTGGCGCCGGCAAAGAGGACCCTGCATTGCAGGTGGGTGAGGAGATCACCATCTGCCAGCACTACAACACCCTGGATCGGGGCGGGCCCACGCCCATCGAGGCCGGGCGCCGGTACATCGCCCATTTCATGAACTGGAGCGCCATATCTGTGGACTGCGAGCAGGACCCGGACGTGACGGAATACGTGATTGTGGGCGCCCCCTACACCACCCAGTGCGATATTCACGGCCAGCCGGTGGAGTCGGGCCTGCTGGGTGGAAAAAAGCGTTACCGGGCGGACGAGGTCAACGAGGAATTTTACGAGAGCGGCATGTGGGAGGCCTGGCAGCGGAAGATCGAGTATGAGGAGAAGGGGATCCGGAACGTGCTTCCCGTTATTCCCACCAACAGCCTGCAGCTTCTGCCCGCCTACCACGATAAAAAGACCTACCTGCAAAGCGGCCGGGAGATCACGGCGGAGGAGTTCCAGTCCGGGGCCAGGGTCTGTATGGTGTCCTATGACTTTGCGTTGAACAATATCCTGTCTGTGGGGGATAAGCTGGATATCTCCATGCTTTACGCCGAATATGGGTATGAGCCGGACCTGCGCAGGTACCGCATGAACGTACCCGAGCCTCTGAACGCGGAGGGGGAGTTTTACGAGCCCTTCTGGAACGGGGAATATGAAGTGGTGGGCATTTACCAGTTTTACGACGCGGACGCCGCCGAGGACGGGGTGTACGAGCTGACCAAGGATACCATCATCGTGCCCAGCGCCTCCATAGAGGCCTCGGACGAAGACAACATCACAGGGGTGGGCCCCCTGCAGGGGGACTATTGCACCTTCCAGATCGAAAACGGCACGGCCTCGGAATTCAACGAGCTGCTCTATGCCCATGTGCCCAACATGAGCGGCCTGACCGTGACCTATAAGGACAACGGCTACAGCGAGGTGATGTCCGGCCTGCAAAAGACCCGGCTGAACGCGGCGCTGCTGTTCGCGGTGGGCCTCTTGGCCAGCATAGCCATTGTGGCGCTGCTGCTGTACTTCTTTATCGTGCGGGAGAAAAAACGCACCGCCATCGAGCGCAGCCTTGGCATGAGCCGCCGCCAGTGCAGGACCTCTCTGCTGGCCGGGATTATGGTCCTGTCCCTGCTGGGCACGGCCCTGGGCAGCGGGCTGGGGGCTCTGCTGCTCAACTGGAAGCCGCCCCAGGAGACCGCGCCGGAACCCGCTCCCACCGGGCTGGTGCAGGAGATCAAGACGGAGGATTACGCGGGTTTTGACACCAGCTACAGCCTGTGGGCCCGCAACCGGAACACCGAGGAAGACCTGGCCGTGGAAAGCCTGCGGACCGTGGAGCTGGCCATCTATCTGGCCGCGCCGGTCGCGCTGCTGGCGCTGATTCTGCTGCTGGCGGAGCTTCTGGTCAGCCGCAGCCTAAAGATTGAGCCCATTCTGCTTTTAAGCGGGGAGACCGAATAGCGTGAACAGCAAGCCCGGAGGGACGCGCCCTCCGGGCTTTTTGGGCGTGGTGCGGAGCGGCCTCCGGCGGCCAGGGTTTCACCCTGGACTGGACCAAACTTTTTGAAAAAAGTTTGGATCAAAAACTTTTACACGCTTATCGTAGGTGTAAGGCGCGCACTGGGCGCTCGGTTTGGGGCGGGAAGCTACACATTGAGTTCGTCAACTCACCCGACACGGCAGTGGAGAAACACAAAGCTTTTCCTTTCGCTTTTACCAACCAAATGTATACTGTAAAAGTTTCGTCCACCTTTTCAAAGGTGGCAGGGGTTCGGGGACAGAGTCCCCGAGGTCTTGCCGGAGGCCACTCCGTATTACTCCCTCAAAATGCGCCAGCCGGCACGTCCGGGCTCGCAAAATTCCTTGCCATTTTCGCCGTTCCGGGGTATAATGGACGCAAAGCGTGCGCTTGAAGCTTTCTCTTCCCGCGAAGCGCTGGTTTTTCTTTCGCAAAACACAAAGAAACTTCCTAACCCCTGGGATATAAATAAGGTAATTCCCCCGCCGCCTGAAAGGAGCGTGAGCGAAGTTGATTCGAAAAATCGCCAGGGCCGCTTTCTCTCTTCTATGTCTGGCCGGCGTGGTTTGGTTCTGCCTGCCCATCTGCCGGGGCGGCTTTGCGGGAGGCTCCGCGTTCGGTATCTTTATCTGCCTTTATGGCCTGGCCCTGGCGCTTTTCTATGGCAGGCTTGCCGCCCGGGGCCGCTGGCAGAGGCGCGCGGCCCGAATGGCGGCGGTTCTGTACGGCCTCGGCATGGGGTGGGCGGCGTTTTTGACCGGCCTGCTGGTCTCCTACCAGGCCGCCGTGCCGCCCGCCGGACTCAACGTGGTGGTGCTGGGGGCCCAGGTATACAGCGAGGACCGCATGGGGGACAGCCTGAGCCGCCGGGTGGACCGGGCCTTTCAGTATTTGCGGGACAACCCCCAGTCCCAGTGCATTACCACCGGCGGGCAGGGCTGGAACGAGCCCTGCCCCGAGGCCCTGACCGAAAAGAACGCGCTGATCCGCATGGGCATTCGCCCCCAGAGGATCTTCATGGAGGACAAGTCCGTGAACACCCGGCAGAACTTCCAGTACGCCATGGACGTGGCGCGGCGGGAGGGCTTGGATACCCAGGTGGTGGTGGTCACCCAGAACTTCCACCTGTTCCGGGCGGTCCAATTGGCAAAAGCGGCGGGCTTTACCGCCTACGGCCTGCCCGCCAGCACGGACCCCCTGCTGTTCCCCCAGTATTATGGCCGGGAGCTGCTCTCCCTGACCAAGTGGTGGGCCGAGCGGCTGTTTCTCGGCAAAGGATAGGGGAGGCGCGGCCCAGGGAGGCTTTTCCAGGTGCGCCGCGAAGGCGGCGCCCCGCTTTCCTATGGGACGCTGCCGAAGGGGTCCTGTCTTCAAAAAAACTTGCGTTTCCAGGAAATCCCAGGTATAATAGAGGGTGACAATATCCACCCGAGACGGAGAACCTATACCGATTGGACACTGCGCGTAACTTTCCGGCAGATTTTGCCTTTGGGCTGCGTTGCGAAACCGCAGCGAGAGCCGGCGGTTTCGGGTATAATTCGCTTGAGATTCCATACGTAAATCCGGCCGGTACAGGTTCTGAATGGGGAGAAACGGTATCTTTGTAACGAGGTGTAATGAGTATGAGCGTAAAAACCAAGCCGGGGGCCGGAGCCTCCGCCCGAAAAATCTGGGGCGTGACCGGCAAGCTGGCCGCCGCCATTGTGGTGTGCGTTGTAATCGCCGTGGGAATTCTGCTGGCCGTGGTCTACAACAGCGTGTCCGCCGCGCTGCTGGAAAAATCGGAGGCCCTTTTGGAGGCCACCACCAACGGGACCATCCAGGAAACCAGCGCCTGGATGAACCGGACCCTGACCGCGCTGGAAATGCAGCGGGACGCCATAGAGTATGAAGACATGGACGTGCCCGAGATGAAGGACTACATCAAGCACACCGTAGACCCGGACAGCGCCTACCCGGCGGGCCTCTATGTGGCTTTGACGGACGGCTCCCTTTACCATGACTCTTTTGTGCCTGGACCCGACTTTGACGCCAAAAGCAAGAGCTGGTACCAGGACGGCATTGAGTCGGAGGACTTTATACTGGGCGACGTGTATTTTGACGAGGATAGCCAGTCCTACGTGGTGGGCGCCTCCGGCATGCTCCGCTCCCCGGACGGCGGGGTGCGGGGCGTGGCCGCCGCCGACGTGTATTTGAACTCCATCTCAAAAATCGTCAGCGAGGTCCAGCTGGAAGAGACCGGGGGAATCTTTTTGGTCGATACCCGGACGGATACGATCATCGGCCACCGGGACAGCGCCATGACCGGCCAGAAGCTGGGCCAGGTGCAGGACCCCCTGTACGTCTATGTGGGCCAGGTAATCAGCCGGGGGGACAAGGGCCTTTCCATCTTTGAAAATACATACGTTCAAGCGACCCAGGTGCCGGGAAGCGACTGGACGGCAGTGGCCTACGTGTCCCGGGCGGAAGTGCTCTCCGAACTCCACGGGCTCACGGTGGTCATGGTGCTGGTGGCCGTGCTGACCGTGGCGGCGCTGATTCTGCTGGTGATGATTCTGGCCCGCCGGATCATCGGCCGGCCTGTGGCGGAGCTGAGCCAGGTGGCCGCAAGGATCGCCGAGGGCGAGCTGGAGCAGACCATCCGCTACCAGTCCCGGGACGAGCTGGGCGTGCTGGCGGAGAACTTCAACCGCACCACCCTGCGCCTGCGGGACTATGTGAAGTACATCGACGAGGTCTCGGAAAAGCTGCGGGAGATTGCCGGCGGCAACCTGGACTTTTCCCTGCAAAACGAATACACCGGCGAGTTTGAGAAGATCAAGACCTCCTTGGAGGAGATCTCTTCTGCTTTAAACGGCGCCATGCGGCAGCTGCGCACCTCCTCTCAGGAGGTGGCGGCGGGAGCCCAGCTGGTCAGCGGCGGGGCGGTGGCTCTGTCCGAGGGCTCCGCCGAGCAGGCCGGCGCGGTAGACGCCTTGGCGGGACACATCAACTCCATGTCCGGCAGCGTCCAGCTTACCGCCCAGAGCGCCCAGGAGGCCAGCCGCATTTCCCAAGAGGTGAAGCAGGGCCTACTGGAAAGCAGCGAGAAAATGCGCAACATGACGGACGTGATCCAGAAGATCAGCGACAAGTCCACGGAGATCCACGGCATTGTCCAGACCATTGAGACCATCGCCTTCCAGACCAACATTCTGGCTCTGAACGCGGCGGTGGAAGCCGCCCGGGCAGGCGAGGCGGGCAAGGGTTTTGCCGTGGTGGCGGACGAAGTCCGGGCCCTGGCCGCGAAATCCTCCGCGGCGGCCCAGGAGACCACGGTGCTGCTCAACGAAACCGTAAACTCCATGGAGGAGGGGGCCCGGGCGGCCAAAGACACCTCCGACTCCATGCTGGCGGTGGTGTCCCAGGCGGACCAGGTCAGCGGGCTGATCAGCGGCATCGCGGAGCGCACCGGCGTCCAGGCGGAGGACGCGGAGGAGATCAGCCAGGGCATCGACCAGATTTCCAACGTGGTGCAGAACAATGTGGCCAACGCCCAGAAGAGTGCCGCCGCCAGCGAAGAGCTGTCCGGCCAGGCGGAGGCCTTGAAAGAGCTGGTGTCCAGGTTCCGCCTCAAGGAATAGGCGGCTGCTGGCTACAAGGCCTGCGGAAGGACGCCTTCCCGGCCTTTTGAACAACAGAAAGAAAACCGGAGCGGCTCCCAGAGGAGCGGCCCCGGTTTTTTGTGTGCAGATTTAGAACCTGTATTAACACTTGGAGAACGGTTGCCTGGCAGTTAACGGTAAGCAAAATTCGCGGTCAAGGCTTGCGGCGTGGTCTGCTGTACTTGGCAAGCCAAGTACCCGGCAGACGCTCACCTCCTTCGCCAAGTCCCCCTAAGAACCCTACCAGGGGCCGCGACTTCGCGTAGCGAAGGTCGACGCCCCTGGACCGCGCAAATTTTCCTACCTTTTGAGTCTGAGGTAATAAATACAGGCTCCGGGTTTATCAAAGAGGAGCTCAGGTATTTTGATAATCCTCGATGATGCGCTTGGCCAGCCGGGCGTCCACGGTGGCAAAGTCGTTGGGCTCGGCAAAGTCCAGGGTGCGCAGCACCTCCTGAGACTGGTTGTACACCTCCACCCGGGTGGAATGGTACACCGGCTCCGGGTTGCGGGGCACGAAAATGGCGAACTCCATTTTGCCCTCCTCCACCTTGCTGAAATAGGCATGGAGGCGGGCGTTGTCATAGCCCCGCTTGATGATGGTGCACAGGGCGTTTTTCATCAGCTCAATGGCGACGTCGTAGCAGCCGTTGTCAAAAATCAGGATTTTTTCCTTGAGCTCCGCCAAATTTTTTACCCGGCGCTTCACATAGCCCCGCAGGGGCTCCGTGGTCTCTACCGGACTGCCGTTTCCTCCTGGGGCCAGGCACACCGCATAGCCCGCCCGGTTGTCGATGTAGACAAAAGGATAGGCCATGGCCGCGAAATAGTTGCAGCGCTGGCAGCGCCAGTCGAAGATGGTCTCGTCCAGGATGCTCTGCTTGAGCTCGGGGTTTTTCTGGGCGTTTATGCTGGTATAGAGGCGGTATTTTTGACTCTCCCCGCACTGGGGGCATACGATATCCTTCACGATCTCCATTCCCAAATCCTCCCAAAGGCCTTATTCGAAAGGCAGGCCGTCATTCTCATCGAGTTCGGCTGGCCGAATCTCGTGTTCGGCTGGCCGAATCTCGTGTTCGGCTGGCTGAATCTCGTGTTCCGTGGGCGGAGCCACCGATTCACCTTGCGAAACGCCCTGTCCGGCCGGGGAAGCCGCATCTTGCGCCGGGGGCCCGTCCTGGGGGAGGGTGGGGTCATAGTCGAAGCATTCCACATCGGAAAGGTCCACTTCCTCCGCATCCTCCTCATCGGGGGTGACGGTGATCTCGGTCCGGCCCTTGTGAAAGCGGAAGGTCTTATAGACCGCCGTGGGACCGTCCGAGCCGCCGATGAAGCCAATGGAAGCGGCCTCTTCCTGGCTTGCCTGCTCCAGGCTTTCCAGGGCGCTGTCCCGGCGGGCGTTGATCTGGTCGATCCGGGCGCAGTGGCTCTCCGCCAGGGGGTTGTCCGGGTCCCGCAGGGCGTTGTAATAGTAGCGGCCCAGGGCCAGATACTCCTTCTCCGCCGCTTTTTCCTCGCAGCGGATCACCGCGCGCAGCCGGTTCATCACAGCGGCCCGGCGGTTCTTCTCCTTCAAATAGTACGCCGTTGCGCGGGTTTTAAACCGCACGGCTTTTGAAACGTCTTTCCAAGCTCCCATAGGATGGACCTCCTTCGTTTTCCTCTTATTATACACCGGGTTTCAAAAGAAATATAGGGGATTCTGTGAATTTACCCCTTCTTCAGCCGGATCACGTTCCAGGAGGCCGCCGCCAGGCGGGAGGCCAGCGTGCCGCCGTCCAGCGTGTCCCGGGCCAAAACGCTCTTGGGGGCCACGGTCTGGCTTCGGGCGCTGTTCACCGCCTTAAAGTCCCCATGCTCCAATACGATGTGCTCTTCCAGCCGGTAGCCGGGGAAGCCCCGCAGGCCGGCCTCCAGGGTTACGGCCTCCTCCAGGTTGCGGTTTACGGCGAAGATGGCGATTTCCTCCTTCTCCTGGTTCCACACGGCGGCGGATTCCACGTCCGTCACCGGGCCGCAGTCCCGGGTGTCGTGCTTGGAGGACCGCAGGGCGGTGTTCAGGGCCACGCCCCGGCCATACTTGGAGGCATGGAGGTAGGGATAGAAAATGGTCTGCTTCCAGGCAGGGCCGTTCTCCTCGGTCATAATGGGCGCGATCACGTTGACCAGCTGGGCCAGGCAGGCCATGCGCACCCGGTCCGAGTGCTTGATCAAAGTGATGAGCAGCAGGCCCACCATCAGCGCGTCCTCGAAATTATACTGGTCCTCCAAGAGATGGGGCGCCACGCCCCAGGGATGGTTTTTCATGGTATCATTGTCGGCGTCGTCGTTGTGGAACCACACGTTCCACTCGTCGAAGCTGAGCATCATGTCTTTTTTTGAGCGCTTTTTCGCCTTTACAAAGTCACAGGTGGCAACCACGGTCTTAATAAAGCGGTCCATGCCGTCAGACTGAGCCAGATAGCTGGCGGTGTCGTTGGTACGATTGCCATAGTAATTGTGCATGGAGATAAAATCCACATTGTCATATGCCTCTTCCAGCACCGTTGCCTCCCATTGGGGGTAGGTGGGCATTTGACTGTTGGAGCTGCCGCACACCACCAGCTCCAGGCCAGGGTCGATCTGCCGCAGGGCCTTGGCGGTCTCGTTGGCCAGATGGCCGTATTCCAAGGCGGTCTTGTGGCCCACCTGCCAGGGGCCGTCCATCTCGTTGCCCAGGCACCAGACCTTAAAATTGTGGGGCTCGGCCACGCCGTGGGCAATGCGCAGGTTGCTGTACTTGCTGCCGGAGGGGTGGTTGCAGTACTCCACCAGGCTGCAGGCAGCGTCGATGCCCCGGGTGCCCAGGTTCACGGCCATCATCACCTCGGTCTCCGCCTTTTTGGCCCAGCGGGCGAATTCGTTCACGCCGATGAGGTTGGGCTCGGTGCTGCGCCAGGCCAGGTCCAGGCGCTTGGGGCGCTGGTCCACGGGGCCCACGCCGTCCTCCCAGAAATAGTTGGAGACAAAGTTGCCGCCCGGGTAGCGGACGATGGGCACGTTGATCTCCCGGACCAGGTCCAGCACGTCCTTGCGGAAGCCCTCCTCATCGGCGGAGGGATGGCCGGGCTGGTAAACGCCGCCGTAGACGGCGCGGCCCAGGTGCTCGATGAAGGAGCCGTAAACGCGCTTGTCAATGGCGCTGATTTGAAAGTCCGGATCCAGGGTAATGCGGGCGAATTTTTTTTCCATAGAGGGGAACTCCTTTCGCGTGTGGGGGTAGGTTTCGGTGGAGGCTTTGACACAATTATACACTTTCAGGCGGGGGAAAGTCAACCTTTGCCGGGGGCTTAAGAACCTCCAAAGACTTTTACACGCTTATCGTGGGTGTGAAGCGCACACTGGGCGCTCGGTTTGGGGCAAGAAGCTGCAACTGCTGCGGCGACGGAGAATGACGAAACTTTTCCTTTCATTTTTACCAATAAAACGTAACATTAAAAGTTTCGTCCACCTTTTCAAGAGGTGGACGAGTTATCCTTTGGATAACTCGTGGGTTCTTAGGGACGGAGTCCCTAAGCCGCCGGGGGCCACTCCGTAAAAATCTCAAAAAAAGCCTTGACAACGCCCGGCGTCAGGTGTATACTTAAACTGTACTAACCGAAATAGTACAGATAATGAGGTGAGGAACATGTTCGTCATCGACTACAAAAGCGGCCTGCCCATCTTTGAACAGATCTACCGCGGCGTGGTGAAGCTGGGCGCGGCCGGGGCCTTCGGGGAAGGGGGCCAGCTGCCCTCGGTGCGGGCCGTGGCCCGGGAGCTGGGCGTAAACCCCAACACCATCCAAAAGGCCTACGCCATGCTGGAACGGGACGGGGTCATCTACTCCATGCCGGGCAAGGGCTCCTTCTTGGCAAAGCCCGAGGCCGTGCTGGAAAAGCGCAGGGCGGAAGCCCTGGCCCAGCTGCGGCAGGCGGCCCGGGAGGCCCTGGACTGCGGCGCGTCCCCGGAGGAGCTGGCAAAGGCCCTGGAAGAGGCGGCGCAGCCGGAAACGCCGGAAAAGGAGGAGAAACCATGATCGCGTGCAAACAGCTGACCAAACGGTTTGGAGAAAAGGAGGCCCTGGCCCGGGTGGACCTGCAAGTGCAGCCGGGCAGTGTGTTCGGCCTGGTGGGGTCCAACGGGGCGGGGAAGTCCACCCTGCTGCGGGTTCTGGCCGGAATCTACCGCCCCGAGGAGGGGGAGGCCCTGCTGGACGGCCAGAGCCCTTGGGAGAACCCCGGTCGAAAGGCCCGGGTCCGCCTGCTGGCCGATGAGTTTTACGCGCCGGGCCAGGATTCCCTTCGGCGCATGGGGAAGACCTTCTCCCGGTTCTATCCCAGCTGGGACCAGGCCTATTTCCAGAGGCTCTGCCAGATGTTCCCCGTGGACGCGGGGACCCGCTACAGCGCCCTGAGCAAGGGCAACCGCCGCCAGGCGGGGCTGATCCTCTCCCTGGCCTCCCGGCCGGACATTCTGCTGCTGGACGAGGTCTTCGACGGCCTGGACCCGGTGGTGCGCAAGCTGGTGAAGAAGCTGCTGGCCGAAGAGGTAGCGGAGCGGAGCATGACCGTGGTGCTGGCCTCCCACAACCTGCGAGAAATGGAGGACTTCTGCGACACCCTGGCCCTGCTCCACAAGGGCGGCGTGGTGCTGGAGCGGGAGCTGGACGAGCTGAGCCTGTACCTGCAGCGGGTTCAGGCGGTGTTTCCCCAGGGGGTGGACCGGGCGGCGCTGGCCCAAAAGCTCTGCATTGCCAGCTGGGAGAAGTCCGGGTCCCTGGCCACCTTTGTGGCCCGGGGAAACCGGGAAGAGGTTTTGGCGGCGGTGGACAGCTTTTCTCCCTCCTTCCGGGAGGCGCTGCCCCTGTCCCTAGAGGAAGTATTTATCAGCGAAATGGAGGCGTCTGGTTATGACATGGAAAACATACTCGGGTAAGCTGGGGGGCCTTGGGACGGTGTTCGCGTGGCGGTTCCGGCGCAGCCTGCCCTTTACCGCCCTCTACTGCGCGGCCATGCTGGGCGTGTGCCTCTGGCCGCCCTATCATCTCATGGACGACCGTCTGGTGGCCATGCGGGGGCTGATGCTGGTTGCCGCCTTTTTGCTGCCCGCCGTGCATTTGGGCTGCTGCTTCAGCCGCCCCCGGGCCGATGTGGTCCACGCCCTGCCCGTGGGGCGGGGGAGCTTTTTCCTGGGAAGCCTGGCCTCGTCCCTTGCCAGCCTCTGGCTTCCGGTGGCCCCCAGCCTCTTCCTGCGGGAGCTGATCTGCGGCTTCCGGAGCACGGAATTCATTGCCCACTTGGCGGCTATGCTGGTGATGGGCGCGGCGGTGCTGGTGTTCTTCACCCTGGCGGCTGTGGCCAGCGGCACCTACATAGAGTACGGCCTGAACGCCCTGCTGCTCTCCGCCCTGTACCCGCTGATGATGGCGTACCTGTTCTTTCTGCTCCACGACGTGATACCGGGCTCCAATCATATAAACGGGTCCTTTGAGCACTTTATGCGGACGGCTGGCTCGCCTCCCCCGGCCTTCGCCATGTATATGCAGGGCAGCGGCGGGTTTGGCTTCGTGGTGGTCTGGCACGGCCTGCTGGCGGCGGCGCTGGCCGGCCTGGGCTATTGGCTCTACTGCCGCCGGCCCAGCGAGCGGTCGGGCATGGCCCGGCGCTGCCGGGGCATGGAGCTCTTCCTACGGGTGGAGCTGGCCCTGACCGCCGCCTGCTTTGCGGGCCATGGCATGGACTGCGTCGCCCGGGACTTTATCCCCTTCCCCTGGGGCGTGCCCCTGGCGCTGGGGACCATTATCCTGAGCATTGGCGGGGTGTGGCTGGCCACGGAGCTCTTTTACCACCACGGCCTGCGGAAGCTGGGCCGCCATTGGAGGCCCCTGGCCCTCTCCTTGGGGATTATGACTGCGCTGCTGGGGGCCTTCTCTACCGGCCTGGGGCTGGACACGGCCATGCCCGCCGCGGAGGAGATCGTTGCCGCCAGTATGAATATGACGGACGGCACGGACTACATCCGCTTCGGCTGGCCGGTCACATTGCCGGACGTGCCGGAAGAGGAGCGGAATCCCTGGGAGGTGGAACGCCACGACACCCTTTGGCCCGCCCTGACCACGCCGGAGGGCATTGAAAAGGTGCGGACCTTGCAGCAGAAGATCATCCAGATGGAGCGGGCCGTCCAGTTCCCCTACCTGCCCGGGCGCAGCTCCAACTGGGCGATGAGCTCCGGCTTTTTGGAGTATGACCTGGTTCACGGAGATACGTTCTGGTTCCACTTTTCCAGCTGGTACGAGGAGGGGATCTCCCAGCGGGCCAAGGAGCTGTGGGAGGAAACTCGGACCTTGTGGGAGGAAATTCTCGCCTCTGAGGAGTACATCAGCAGCCTGTGCCCCCTGAACGCCTTGGAAGTCCTGGACCAAGTGGAAAAGAGCCCCCGCTTAGGGGCCGAAGGATATTCCTACGTGCAGAACGAGGACCAGCCCCGGGACACGGCCCGCAAGGTCTCCGGGTTCTCCCAGGACTTCCGCCAAAAGCTGGAAGAGGCCATGCGGGCGGACTTTTCCGCCGGGCGCTTTCCTACGGCAAAGGAGCTCTTGAAGGACGAGGGGCAGCTTTATAAGCTCTTTTACCAGCCCGGGGTGGAGTTCACCGCCCAAGGGGGCGCGGTGACACGCAATAGCGCCTTCGTGCTGCCCGCCGCCGGAAGGCCGGTGAGCCTGGCGCAAGATTACGGCTCGGAGTACCTTCCGGTCTTCCGGGTCACCTGGGAGATGACGGAGACCTACGCCCTGCTGGAAGAGGAGTGGAACCGTCCGCAAACGGCGGCTTAAGAACCTTTCTGAAGAAAGGTTCTTAAGGATCTCCAAAGACTTTTACACGTTTTACGGGGGCGGAGGGAGTAAGCTGAGCGCTCGGTTTGGGGCTCGGCGCTTGTAAGGCTGGTAAGCTAGGACCCTGTCCACACCAAACGGGCTCGCGGGCAGCAAAGCCAACGTGTTACTCAAAGCTTGCACGCGCGTTTGCCCACCGCTAGGTGCGCTCGGTTTGGGGCAAGAAGCGGCACATTGACTTTGTCAGCGCAGTAAGACACCTCCAAACCGCGCGGTCTGATAGAGCGGAACCCCCAAAAAACGTAACATTAAAAGTTTCGTCAACCTTTTCAAAGGTTGCAGGGTGTGGGACGGAGTCCCACGACCTTTGCGCCGGAGGCCACCCCCTTTTCCAATCAAAAAACCAGCTTTCCAAAATTTCTGGAAGCTGGTTTTTTGTGGTCAAACAAAGCCTGGCCATCAGGCCTCCCGCAGCTGCTTGAGGTTCTCGTCCGCCCAGACGACCTGGTTCTTGCCGAACTTTTTGGCGTCATAGAGCATCGCGTCCGCGATCTTTAAGAACACGCCGTACTCGTCGCCGTTTTTGGGGATGGCCGTCACCCCGCCGCCGCTGATGGTGACCCACTGGGAGGCCTGCGGGGAGTGGGGGATGCGCAGCTTCTCCACCTCGCGCCGGACGTTTTGAATGTGCCTAAACACGGCGGAGGCCCCGCCGCCCAGCACGAGGGCCACGAACTCCTCCCCGCCGTAGCGGGCCACAAAGTCGGTGGAGCGCCGCAGGCGCTGGGACAGCACGCTGGCCACCGTGGTAATCACCTTGTCCCCGGCGGGATGGCCGAAGGTGTCGTTGTACGCCTTAAAATAGTCGATGTCGAACATGCAGATGGAGACCGGGATCTGCAGCCGGACGGCCTCCTGCCACTTGGCCGCGCTGTAAAGGTCATATCGCCGCCGGTTGGCAATGCCGGTCAGCTGGTCCGTCATGGACTGCCGCTCCACCTGTTTGCGGTATTGGTACAGCTTGATGTGGGTGTGGACCCGGGCGTTGACGATCAGCGGGTGGAAGGGCTTGGTGATATAGTCCACCGCGCCCAAGGTGAGCCCCTGCTGTTCGTGCTGGATATCGGCAAGGCTGGTGATCAGAATAACCGGGATGCTCCGGGTGATGATCTCCTCCTGCAGCTTTTTCAATAGGGTAAAGCCGTCCATGCCGGGCATGACCACGTCCAGAAGGATCAGGGAGTAGTCCCCGGCGCTGGCGTGGCGAAGCCCGTCCTCCGCCGTGTTGGCGAGAGTGACGTCGTATTCGTCCTTCAAAATGGATTTTAGCTGTGCGGCCTGCAAAGCGCTGTCGTCTACAATCAGTATTTTCTCCATTTTGCACACTCCTCTTTTGCGCTATCGCGTATTTTTTGCAGCTATGTAGAAGGATGCGGCGAAACGCAATTATGGCGCGATAACAAAACACCCCAAACGCAGACGAAGCAGGGCCATTTTTCTCGGCCCTGCGCTGGCGGATGCTTTTTTCGGCGCGTTTTTTCAGTCCTTTCAAAGGGCTTCCAAGAATTTCCAGTTCTATTTTCATTATACACGAAGCTGGTCCCATTGACAATAGTGTTTTTCGTTTTTTAGGGCCAAGCCCCCAGAAAGGCCTTAAATCCCTGCTTTTTCGGCCAAAATAGACGAAAAGCCCCCGCCTCGTTCGCTGAAAAAAGGCGCGCCGCTTGTGGGAAAGCGGCTTTTGGGCGGAAGCGCTTCTAGGGCTTGTTTTCTTAAACTTTTAGGGGTATAATGGCAGAAAAGGGAATGCCCGGCGCGGGCGAGCTTTTGCCGCAGGTCAAAGGCGTTCCGAAATCCGGCCGGGGCTGTCCGGAAAGGGGGGGCGCGCCTCCCAGGACGTCTGCTGCCGGGCCGCCGCGCTGGTAAGCACGTGCGTGCCCATACGCCACGGCCGCATGATAGAAGAAAGGCCGGATGCCATTGACAATATGAAGCCGGTGCTATATGATATTATTTGGATACGCACATGGCCTCTGGCGCTCCATAGCGCCGGGGGCCGCAGATGAGAAAGGGAGTTGTGTTTATGAGATTCCATCTGGCCCGGGGACGGCGGGCCTCCTATGAGATCAACATGACCGAGGGGCCTCTTTTGGGCAAGCTGATTCAGTTTTCCATCCCCCTGGCCATCTCCGGGGTTTTGCAGCTGCTGTTCAATGCCGCGGACATCGTGGTGGTGGGCCGCTTTGCCGGAAGCCACGCCCTGGCGGCGGTGGGCTCCACTGGCGCGCTGAACATGCTCATTGTCAACCTGTTCATGGGCCTCTCCATCGGGGTCAACGTGCTCTGCGCCCGGTTCTACGGGGCGGGCCAGAACCGGGACCTGCGGGAGACCGTACATACCGCGGTGCTTATCGCCGCCTTAAGCGGGTTCGTGCTGATCTTTCTGGGCATCGGCCTGTCCCGGCCCCTGCTGCAGATGATGGACACCCCCGCCGACGTGATCGACCACTCGGTGCTCTATATGCGCATCATCTTCGCGGGCATGCCCGCCTCCATGCTCTATAATTTTGGCTCCGCCATTCTGCGGGCGGTGGGGGACACCCAGCGGCCCCTCTATTTCCTGCTTACCGCCGGCGTCATCAACGTGGTGCTGAACCTGTTTTTTGTCATCTCCCTGCACATGGGCGTGGCCGGAGTGGCCCTGGCCACGGTAATCAGCCAGTGCGTTTCCGCCGGGCTGGTCATTCTGTGCCTTACCCGCAGCGAGGGCCCCTACCAGCTGAACCTGAAGGAGCTGAAGATATACGGCCCCAAGCTTCGGGACATGACCAAGATCGGCATTCCGGCGGGCATTCAGAGCAGCATGTTCTCCATCTCCAACGTGCTCATCCAGTCCACCATCAATTCCTTCGGCTCCGTGGCCATGGCGGGCAGCACCGCCGCCGGAAACATTGAGGGCTTCCTCTTCACCAGCTTGGACGCCTTTACCCAGGGGGCCCAGAGCTTTGTGGGGCAGAACTACGGGGCGAAACGGATGGACCGGGTGAAGAAGACCGTCCTTCTCTGCCTGGGGCTGGTAACGGCCCTGGGGCTGGTGCTGGGCATGTCGGCCTATCTGGGGGGAGACGCGCTGCTGAGCATCTATTCCACGGATCCGGAGGTCATCGCCTTTGGCCGGCAGCGGATGCTGGTGAACTGCGTGTTCTACTTCACCATAGGGCCCATGAACATCTTTGTGGGCGGCATGCGGGGCATGGGCTACTCGGTGGCTCCCATGCTGGACACGGTGTTCGGCACCTGCGTGCTGCGGGTCCTGTGGGTCTACACCGTTTTCGCCATATGGCCCACCTGGATTGTGCTGTTTACCTCCTACCCGGTCTCCTGGTCGCTGACCGGCCTTTTGACGGGGATATCCTACGCGGTGATCAGAAAGAAGGCGGAGAGACGCCTCTCAGCATAGACGCGCTCCCCGGCGGCACGCACGGACGCTGGCCGCCGGGGGCTTTTGGCGCTGGACCGCTCCAAAGCTCCGCGTCCGTCCATTCCGCATTCCCTGCCTAGGCGTACGGGGGCGGATGAAATCAACCACACCGTCTTCTATAAGGAAGCGAAAGATTATGAATCAAAAAAAAGATGGGAAATTCCGCGAGCTGTGCCGCCGGGCTGGGCGGTACCTGCTGGCCTTCCTCAAATGGACTTTGGCCGCTTCGGTTCTGGGGGTCCTCTGCGGGCTTTTGGGCACGGGCTTCCACGCCGCCATTGACGGGGTGACCGGGCTGCGCCAGGCCCATCCCGTCCTCCTATGGCTCCTGCCCCTTGCCGGTGTGCTGACCCTCTTGCTGTACCGCCTGTGCCGGGTCAGCTTTAGCGCGGGGACCAACCTGATCATCCAGTCCGTCACCACCAACGAGCATGTGCCTATCCTGCTGGCCCCGCTCATCGTGGCGGGGACCACCCTTTCCCACGCGTTTGGGGCTTCGGTGGGCAGGGAGGGGGCCGCGCTGCAGCTGGGCGGCAGCATCGGCCACAACTTCGGCGAGCTGCTCCGCTTCGACGGGGACGATGTGCGGGTGCTCTCTATGTGCGGCATGGCGGCCTGCTTTTCCGCCATGTTCGGTACGCCCCTCGCGGCGGCGGTGTTTGTGCTGGAGGTCGTTCAGGTGGGCTCCATGCCCTACAACGCGTTTCTGCCCTGCGTGCTGGCCTCCTACGCGTCCTTTTTGACGGGCCAGGCGCTGGGGGCCGAGCCCATGCGCTATGCCCTGGCCAACGGAATCCCCGCCCTGGGGCCGGCCTCCGCCGCCCAGGCGGCGGGTCTGGGCGCGCTGACGGCCCTGCTGGGCATTGTGTTCTGCGCGGCCCTGCATCAGGCGGGGCATTGGGCGGAAAAGCTGGTGAAAAACCCCTATGTGCGCATTGCCGCCGGGGGCCTTGCCATGGCCCTGACGGTAAGCCTGTTCGGCCTGCACGACTATGCCGGGGCCGGAGGCCACATGATTCAGCGGGCGGTTGACGGGCAGGCGCCGCCCCTGGCCTTTTTGCTGAAGCTGGCCCTCACCGCCCTATGCGTGGGCGCGGGCTTCCGCGGCGGGGAGATTGTGCCAACCCTGTTTACCGGCGCGGCCTTTGGGTGCGCGGTGGGCCCGCTGCTGGGCCTGGACCCGGGCTTTGCCGCCGCGGTGGGGATGATAGCCCTGTTCTGCTCCGTGGTGAACTGCCCGCTGGCCTCTCTGCTTTTGGCGGCGGAGATGTTTTCCACCGGCGATTTGGGGCTCTTTGCCATTGGCGTGGCCGTGGCCTTTGTGCTGTCCGGCTATTTTGGGCTGTACAGCAGCCAGAGGATTCTCTTTTCCAAGATCAAGCGCGCGCCCCTGGACCGGGAAAATCTGTAGGCGGGCCGCTCCCCAGAACCTCCCGGCCAGCCATTTCCCGATGTGTTACAGCGATTCCGGCATTTTATCAAGAGGAGGGTGCAAGTCCATGGACAAGCTGGGGCTTCTGAAAACATTTTTCGGCCACACTGCCTTCCGCCCGGGCCAGGAAGAAATCGTGGACGCGCTTCTGTCCCGGCGGGATGTGCTGGGGGTCATGCCCACCGGCGCGGGCAAGTCGGTGTGCTACCAGCTTCCGGCCCTGATGCTCCCCGGCCTTACCCTGGTGGTTTCCCCCCTCATCGCCCTGATGAAGGACCAAGTAACCGCATTGGCCCAGGCCGGCGTGCCCGCCGCGTACCTCAACTCCTCCCTCTCCTTTGCGGAGCACAACGAGGTCATCCGCTCCGCCCGGGCCGGGGCTTACAAACTGCTTTATGTGGCCCCCGAACGCCTTATGGCGGGGGACTTTCTTCAGCTGGCTTCTGATGTGGAGATCAGCCTGGTGGCTGTGGACGAGGCCCACTGCGTCTCCCAATGGGGCCAGGACTTCCGGCCCAGCTACCTGCAAATCCCCCAGTTCATCGGGAAGCTGGCCCGCCGGCCGGCGGTGGGGGCCTTTACGGCCACGGCCACGGCCCAGGTTAAGGAGGATGTTCGTTCGCTGCTGCGTTTGGAAGACCCTTTCCAGCTTACCACCGGCTTTGACCGGCCCAATCTGTATTTTGAGGTCGCCCGCCCAAAGAGCAAGGACGCTTGGCTGGCGGATTTTTTGGCCCGCCGTCCGGATCAGAGCGGCATTGTCTACTGCGCCACCCGGAAGGGGGTGGAAGCGGTGTGCCAGCGCCTGGAAAAGGCGGGAATCTCCGCCACCCGATACCACGCCGGGCTAGAGGACCGGGAGCGCCGCCGGAATCAGGAGGACTTTGTTTTTGACCGGGCCCGGGTCATGGTTGCCACCAACGCCTTTGGCATGGGCATTGACAAGTCCAATGTGGGCTTTATGGTCCACTACAACATGCCCAAGAATTTGGAGAGCTATTACCAGGAGGCCGGCCGTGCTGGCCGGGACGGGGAGCCCGCCCACTGCGCTTTGCTGTTTTCTCCCGGCGACGTGCAGACCGCCAGGTTCCTGATCAACAACGCCTCGGAGAACGAGGCCCTGACCGAAGAACAGCGGGAGTGGGTGCGCAGGCGGGAGCTGCGCTGTCTGGATCAGATGACCGCCTACTGTAAGACCATGGGATGCCTGCGGGCCTATCTGCTGTCCTATTTCGGGGAATCCGCCCCGGAGGAGTGCGGGAACTGCGGCAGCTGCCGCAGCCAGCTGGAACGCCGGGACATGACCCGCGAGGCCCAGATGATTCTCTCCGGCGTGGCCCGGGTGGAGCGGAAATACCGCCGGGGCCTGGGCGCCGCCCTGGTCCTGCGGATGCTCCACGGGAGCCGGGGGCAGAGGGTCCGGCAGCTGGACCTGGATAAGCTGCCGACCTATGGAATTATGAAGGACGTGAGCCAGGAGCAAATTCGGGACTATATAGATTTTTTGGTTTCTGAGGGCTACCTGGCCCTGGGGGAGGGAGAATTCCCCGTGCTCCGGCTGGGCCCCCGGGCGGCCGGCGTGCTCCGGCAGGGGGAGCGGGTGACGTATGCCCGCCGGGTCCAGAAGCCGGCGGAGAAGCTGCGCCCAGCCCGGGAAGCGGCCCCCAGCGCCGGGCCGGAGGGCCTGTTCCAAGCCCTGCGCGGCCTTCGCTCCAAACTGGCCGGGGAGGAGGGAGTGCCCGCCTATATGGTGTTCTCCAACGCGGCCCTTGCGGATATGGCGGCAAAGCAGCCGGGCAGCTTGGAAGAATTCCAGCAGGTCTCCGGCGTGGGCACGGTAAAGACGGCAAAATACGGCCAAGCCTTTTTAAAGGAGATCGCCCAATGGCTGGAATCCTCCTCCGATGGAGGGGAAGGGCAGGAACGCGAGAAGTAGGAGTTTGTACCGGTAAGCTCTGCCCCTGTCTTTGCGGCAAGGGCTGGGATGCTTGACGGCGGTCTTTTGATCTGCTATACTTTTGGAGATGGAGCGTTAGCCCATTAGAGATTAACGGAAGGGATGGGATTCAGATGAAACGAATGTGCGGCAGGAAAACGCCAAAAACCAGGGGGGCAAAAGAACCCTCCTGAGAATGGAGGAGACAGATGTCATTTCACTGGATCGACCCCAAAGATTATTCGTTCAACTGCCTTTTGCTGATGGACCGGTATTTGATCGGGCAAATCTGCGCCTCGGACAACGGGGAGGAATACCGGAAGAATCTCGGCTTGGCTTTGGCCTACAACCCCGCCGTGGCCTGGTACTGCCGGGCGAAGGCCCCGGAGATTGCCGGGGAGGTGGAGGAGCTGCTGGCCGCCGCGCCCAAAAACGGTACGCCGGAACAGGTGCGGGAGGCCGAGCGCTTTGTGTTGGACTGCCAGGACTGGGCGGTGGTCTATGTTTACCCGGAAGCGATGGAGCAAAACTGCCCCTATATCTATGCCTGGGACAAGGCGCGGCTGTTTGAGCTGGCGGACTTTGCCGGCAAGGTGGTGCTGGACGTAGGCGCGGGCACAGGCCGTTTAGCCTTTGCGGCGGCGGAGCGGGCCCGGCATGTGTACGCCAGCGAGCCGGTGGACCGGCTGCGGGAGTTCATGCGGGAAAAAATACGGCGGGAGAAGGTCAAAAACGTCACGGTGCTGGACGGCGTTTGCCAGTGCCTGCCCTATGAGGACGGCGCCTTTGATATCGTCATGTCCGGCCATGTGCTGGGCGACGACTATGACCGGGAGCTGGCCGAGTTGGAGCGGGTCACGAAGCCCAGCGGCTGGATTCTGGACTGTCCCGGCGAGGACGACCGTTGGAAGGAGCCCAGCCCGGAGATGCTTTCCCGGGGCTTTGAATGCCTGCCATACCTTAGCAAGACCGGCGGCAAGGTCTGCCGCTACCGAAAGCAAGTAATCAAATAAATTTCGAGAGGCCCCGGGTTGTGCCGGAGCCTCTTCGTTATAAAGCGTAAGAAAAATGGAAAAAAGCGGTTGGGTTTTCAGTAAGGGACGCCTGTTATACTGAGCGCAGGAAATTCAAAGGAGGCCAAAGCTATGGCAAAATTCGCGTCCCTGGTCCTGGCAATGATGGCGGGCCTGCTTGCCTGCGGCCAGAGCCAAAGCGCTCCTGATGCTTTCACGGTTCAATTTCTCTGCTCCAGCCCGGAAATCTACCGTATCGACTATGTGGCCAGCCTGGATGGAAAATACCTGTGCACGGGCGGCGTGGCTAATTTTGAGAAGGTCCCGCTGAACCATGACCCCTTTGTGTGCGATTACTTTACCCAGGAGGCCCTGGAGGGCAGGGAAAAGGGGGTCTTTACCCTGGAGCTGCATCTTTACGATGAGAAAGAGGACCAGGAAATTGCCATTTTGGAGCCAGTAGATCTGAAAGCCCGGCTGGGAGCCACGGAGATTATTCTAATCAATGGGGACAAAGCAGGCGGCTTTCAAGTAAAGGCGCTTTAGAATCCACAAATCCTGTGTTTAGCATTTTTAGGAGGTTTCGTGATTGCTTAAAGAAATGTCATTTCCAGAATATGAATATGAGTCAATTCAGGATTTTTTAAATAGACTAGGGTATTGCTATACCACGAGGGTATATAAAGAAATCGGGAAATATAGAGTGGGGGAGTTATATGCCGCCCCGTGGGGTGATGTATTGCGAATAGACGAAGTTAAAACATACTGGAAAATATCAGACCGCCCTTTCTATGACGAAATGAATGATGATGAAAAGACAGAAATCAGAAAATACTCTGAAGATATGGGGCTGCCATATGAATTTATAAAATTTTCCAAAGGCACAGCATAATTATATTTAGACAACGGCTATAATTTTGTGGTTAACTAAGTTCCAAATTTTTTTTGCGCCGGGCATATACAGTGAAAACGGATGCAAGGCGTTATAAAGAGCAGAAGAAAAAGAGGCCTCTCCGGAAGCGATGGAGGGGCCCCTTTTTTGCGCGTTATTTTTTGAACCGGCCTCCTGTGTTGCAGTAAATGGCGGCGAATACGCTTAGGCCAATGACCGCAGCCAGGTAGACCCAGGTGAGCCATTCCAGGGCCAGGAGAAAGAGGCCTGCCCCAAAGAGCAGGGTGGCCAGCCCAATGGCCAGCAGAAGCTTGCCGGTGAACTTTGCCAGGGCAGGGCCGTCCCAGTGGGCTTTTTCCTCGGGGCTCATGGTGTTGTACCCGGCGATGAGCCAGGTTCCCCGGCCCATGAGCAGGGGGACGGCCAGGCCAACTAGGCTCAGGGCCACAACCAGAACAACCACAAGTCCGATAACGTCAGTGGGTTTCATTACAACACTTTCTTTCCTTGAGAATGGACAGCCTAGGGGTTGTGGTGTTCTTGCAACCCTAAAAATCTTTGCTAAATATAAAATTGAGTAACAAGAAGGGGTCAAGGGGGACTGTGTTCCCCTTGCAGGGGTGTGGGGGCAGCGCCCCCACGGCCTTAAAGGATGATGCTCTCCCCGGTCATCTCGGCAGGCTGGGGCAGGCCCAGCACCTTCAGCATGGTGGGGGCAATGTCCGCCAGGCGGCCGCCCTCCCGCAGCTCGCAGGGACGGTTGATGACGCAGAAGGGCACCGGATTGGTGGTGTGGGCGGTGAAGGGCGTGCCGTCGTCGTCCACCATCTTGTCGGCGTTGCCGTGGTCGGCGGTAAGCAGAATGCAGCCGCCCATCTCCTTCACGGCAGCCTCCACCCGGCCGATGCAGGCGTCCACGGCCTCAACGGCCTTGACAGCGGCTTCAAACACGCCGGTATGGCCCACCATGTCGCAGTTGGCGTAGTTGAGAATCAGCGCGTCATACTTGCCGGACTTGACGGCCTCCACCATCTTGTCGGTGACCTCATAGGCGGACATATGGGGCTGCAAATCATAGGTGGCCACGGCCGGGGACTTCACCAGAATCCGGTCCTCGCCGGGGTACTGCTTCTCCACGCCGCCGTTAAAGAAGAAGGTCACATGGGCGTACTTCTCGGTCTCGGCAATGCGCAGCTGGGTCATATCGTTCTTGGAGAGATACTCGCCAAAGGTGTTGGTAAGGCTCTCGGGCTTGTAGGCCACGTCCACATTGGGCATGGTGGCGTCGTACTGAGTCATGCACACGTAGTTGACCGGGAAGAAGCCGTTGCGGCGCTCAAACCCGGCAAACTCCGGGTCCACAAAGGTGCGGGTGATCTCCCTGGCCCGGTCGGGGCGGAAGTTGTAGAAGATGATGGAGTCGCCCTCCCGGACAGGCTCCGCGCCCTTGCAGACAGTGGGTACCACGAACTCATCGGTCACGCCCTCGTCATAGGACTTCTGTACCGCGCAGATGGGGCACTCGGCCTCCACGCCCTCGCCGTAGACCATGGCGGCATAGGCTTTCTCTACCCGCTCCCAGCGGTTGTCCCGGTCCATGGCGTAGTACCGGCCCATAACAGTAGCGGCCTTGCCCACGCCAATCTCCTCCAGCTTCTCCACCAGCTCCTTCACATAGTCCTTGCCGCTGCTGGGGGGCACGTCCCGGCCGTCCAGGAAGCAGTGGACAAACACCTTTTCAAGGCCCATGCTCTTGGCCATGTTCAGCAGGGCATAGAGATGGGTGTTGTGGCTGTGTACCCCGCCGTCGGACAGCAGGCCCATAAAGTGCAGGGCCTTGCCGTTGTCTTTGGCGGACTGCATGGCGTGGAGCAGGGCGGGATTCTTCTCCATGTCCCCCTCCTGGGCGGACTTGGTAATGCGGGTCAGCTCCTGATAGACAATGCGGCCCGCGCCAATGTTGGTGTGTCCCACCTCGGAATTGCCCATCTGCCCGTCCGGCAGGCCCACGTCCAGGCCGGAGGCCCCGATCTTCGTGACCGGGTTCTCCTTGAGGATACGGTCCAGGTTGGGCGTGCTGGCGGCCACAATGGCGTTGCCCTCGTCCGGGGCAATGCCGAAGCCGTCCAGAATCATCAAAACAAGGGGTTTTTTCATGCTGTATTTCGGTTCCTTTCGTTATTTCTTTTTACGGTTCATGATACTGACCGCCAGCTCCGCTACCACGAACAGCAGCCCGCCCAAAAGGCAGACCAGGGACATCACCGGCAAAAAGGGCCCCAGGCTTTCCAGCGCCAGCCGAAAGGTGACGTCGTTGGCCAGTTTACCGGCGGTCAAAATAGCCGCGCACAGGTACTGGGTGATTTTGAACAGCGCGGCCAGCACCCACAGGGTACGGACATAGCGCCCGCAGCGTTCCTCCACGGTTTAGCCCTTGGTGGCGGCTTCTACGATGGCGGCGAAGTCGGCGGGTTTCAGAGAGGCCCCGCCAATGAGCCCGCCATCCACATCGGGCTGGGCCAGCAGCTCGGCGGCGTTGGCAGCGTTCATGGAGCCGCCGTACTGGATGGTGATGCCGTCGCCTGCAGCGCAGTCATACAGTTCCTTAATCGTCTCGCGGATAACGGCGCAAACCTCGTTTGCCTGCTCGGCTGTGGCGGTTTTGCCGGTGCCAATGGCCCACACGGGCTCGTAGGCGATGATAATGCGCTTCAGCTCTTCCTCGGAAACGCCGCCCAGGGCGATCTTGGTCTGCATGGCGCACAGCTCGCTGGTGATGCCCTGCTCCCGCTGCTCCAGGGTCTCGCCCACGCAGAGGATCACGGTGAGGCCCGCGTCCAGAGCGGCCCGGACCCGGTCGTGGACGGTCACGTCGGTCTCACCAAAGTACTGGCGGCGCTCGCTGTGGCCGATGATGACGATTTTTACGCCCATAGAGCTGAGCATCTCAGCGGAAATCTCCCCAGTGAAGGCCCCGGACTTGGCCCAGTGGCAGTTCTCCGCGCCGATCTGGATGTTGGTGCCGGCGGCGGCCTCCTGGGCGGCGGACAGGTCCACGAAGGGGGTGCAGGCCACCACCTCGCAGCCCGCGTCTTTCACCAGGGGGGCGATGGCGGCGATGAGCTCCTTGGCCTCGGCGGGGGTCTTGTTCATCTTCCAGTTGCCGGCGATAACGGCCTTGCGCAGTGCTTTGTTCATGGTAGTATTCCTCCAATTTGATAATATTGGTCCCAACGGGGACCGCGCGAAGCGGATAAAAGTTTTTGAGGATTTTTAAGGATCTTTTTTCAAAAAGTTCCTTAAATGGGGTTTGGGGCGAAGCCCCAAGGTCTTTGCGATGAAAGAAAGGGGCGGGGCCAGCCCCCGCCCCCATATCAGGTGATTATTTCTCGTTCAGG
Organism: uncultured Oscillospiraceae bacterium; assembly: GCA_948471095.1. Taxonomy (GTDB): domain Bacteria; phylum Bacillota; class Clostridia; order Oscillospirales; family Acutalibacteraceae; genus Acutalibacter. The sequence goes on along the minus strand of CAOKRG010000019.1, from coordinate 3,757 downwards.
CAGGCGATGCCGGGCAGCTCCTTGCCCTCCAGGAACTCCAGGGAAGCGCCGCCGCCGGTGGAGATGTGGGTCATCTTCTCGGCAAAGCCCAGCTTTTCCACAGCCGCCGCGGAGTCGCCGCCGCCGATGATGGAGATCGCGCCGCTCTCGGCCACGGCAGAGGCCACGCCGATGGTGCCCTTGGCGAAGTTGTCCCACTCAGAAACGCCCATGGGGCCGTTCCAGACCACGGTGCCCGCGCCCTTCACAGCATTGGAGAACAGCTCGATGGTCTTGGGGCCGATGTCCAGGCCCATCCAGCCATCGGGGATGGCGGTGGAATCCACCACCTGGCTCTCGGTCTCGGGGTCGAACTCCTTGCCCACCTTGGTGTCAATGGGCAGCAGGAACTTCACGCCGGCCTTCTCGGCCTTCTCCAGGGTGGCCTTGGCCAGGTCGATCTTGTCCTCCTCGCACAGGGAGGTGCCGATGCTGTGGCCCTGGGCCTTGAAGAAGGTGTAGGCCATGCCGCCGCCGATGATCAGGGTGTCCACCTTGCCCAGCAGGTTGTCGATAACGCCAATCTTGTCGGAGACCTTCGCACCGCCCAGAATGGCCACGAAGGGGCGCTTGGGCTCGGTGAGGGCCCCGCCCATCACGGTGATTTCCTTCTGGATCAGGTAGCCGCACACAGCGGGCAGGTAGTGGGAAACGCCCTCGGTGGAGGCGTGGGCCCGGTGGGCGGTGCCGAACGCGTCGTTGACGTAAATTTCAGCCATGGAGGCCAGCTCTTTGGCGAACTCGGGGTCGTTCTTGGTCTCTTCCGCGTGGAAGCGGATGTTCTCGATGATCATCACGTCGCCATCGTTGAGGGCGGCGGCCTTGGCCTTGGCGTCGGGGCCGATCACGTCCTTGGCCATGATGACTTCCTTGCCCAGCAGCTTGCCCAGCTCGGCGGCTACGGGAGCCAGGGAGAACTTCTGCACGTCGCCCTTGGCGGCTTCCAGCGCCTTGGCGGCAGCCTCGGCCTGCTCGGCCTCGGGCAGAGCCTCAATCTTTTTCTTCTCCTTCTTGTCCAGCTTCACGGTCTCATTGAAGATGTTGTGGGGACGGCCCATGTGGGAGCAGAGGATGACCTTCGCGCCGTGGTCGGAGAGGTACTTCACGGTGGGCAGCGCGCCCACAATGCGCTTGGTGTCAGTGATGGCCCCGTCCTTCATGGGGACGTTGAAGTCGCAGCGGACCAAAACCCGCTTGCCCGCAACGTCGATGTCTTCCACGGTCTTCTTGTTGAGATAGTTCATGTTAGAGCACTCCTTTACCTAGAACATAAATTAGGCGGAAAGCGCAAGGCCTCCCAAAAAATCAGTTCCTACTACCAAATATTGTATAACAAAACGCGGCGCATTTCAAGAAGAACTTTTCAAAAATGCGCCGCCGGGTCAAAAATTTTACCAGGAATGGATCTCCTTTGGGTTTTGGAAGAGCCGGTCCAGCCGGGAAAGGAAGGGGACCAGGTCGCTGAAATCCAGCACCCGGTGGTCAAAGGCCAGACACATAGGCAGATATTTGCGTATGCCAAGGGCCTTTTCGCCGGCCTCGTTGACAAAAACGCCGGGCTTCTCCTGCATAGCGGAAATCCCCAGAGCAAAAACCTGGGGCGGCAGAATCTCCAGCAGGCTGAACTGCCCCGGGCTGCGGCAGATGGAGCCGATGTTGGAGACAGTGGCGGTGCTGCCCGTAATGTCCATGGGAGAGAGCCCCCCGTCGTCTTCCCAGGGGTCTCCGGGCTTCATCAGGGCGGTGGCCCGGAACAGCCGCTGGAAGTCGGTCCTTTCCACCTTTTTCCGTATCTTCTCCACCTGGCTGGAAATCTCCGCTAAAGATTGGTTTCCGCTGTCAAAGACTGTCAGCGTGATCATGCCTCCATCGGGCAGCAGCCAGGGCACGCCCAGGTTTATCTCATCATGGAAATGGATGGTCCCATCCTGCCTTTCCGGCTCATAGGCAAAGCTGGCGTTGAGAATGGGAGCCTCCGCCAAAGCCAGGGCCGCGGCCTTAAGCAAAATTGTGTTGACGCTCAGCGAAAGGCCCCGCCCCCGGAACTCATTCCGCAAAGCCTGAAACTCTACCCAAAAGTCCGTGGCGTCCGGTTCGTACTGATAGGCCACATGGGGCACCTCCTGCCAGGCAGCATAGGTTTTATAGGCCACCAGGCGGCGCTGCAGGTCCAAAGAACGGCCGGTAGAGCGGGCAGACTCGGACATAGCAATTCCTCCTCAAAGAATTTACTCTTTGTATGTAATAGACCTCTTGCAAAATAGATTTATGTCGAGAAAATGATTTTGGCGAAGCGCGGAGCCTACCACGCAAACTGATAGACGTCGGCCGTTTCCCCCTCGTGGACAAAGCTCCGCTCATACACGCCGCCGTTGACCCGTATCACCCTGACGGAGGGGGCGTTGCTCCGCTCCACCGAGATGTGCAGCCCGTCCATGCCCACGGCCCGGGCCTCCGCCAAAACCAGGGCCAGCATTTTCGCGGCGTAGCCCTTGCGCCTCTGGCTGGGCCGGACGCTGTAGCCGCAGTTGCCCAGGTCCTGGAGAAAGCCGTTAAGGGTATGGCGCAGGTCGATGACGCCCACGATTTCCTCCGCCCCGTTTACGGCGAAAAAGGTGTCGGTCAGCACCCAATTGGGGTTGACGGTTTCCGGGTCCGTGTTCCGGGTCACGCTTTCCAGCCAGTCCTCGTAGCGCTCCGTCTGGTCGAAAAGCTCGCTGCCAAAAATAACCGGCTCGCCGTTTTCGAAAAACTCCTTCCGAAAGGCCAGGGCCTGCTCCCGGTGCTCTGGGCCCGGCCTTACCAGCCGAATGCCGTCTTGTGCTATCATGCTTGCTATCGCTCCTTTGCGTTATTATAGTCTATTTACGACATCTTCCCTCCCTCCGCGCCCCCGCGGCGCATTCGCTCTTCCACAACACGGCGCAGGATCTCCGCGAATACCGCCTCCCGGCTGTGGGCGGTCTCGTAATAGGGCAGGCCCAAACGTTCGCACTGCTCCCGCATCAGGCGGCTTTGGGCCACCAGGTCCCGGCAGCCTTCCAGGCGTTCCTCGTCAGAGAGCTCATAGGTGTAGTCCTCCGGCGTGTCAAACTTTTTTTGAATGGCGCAGCGCTCCTCCGGGTCCACGTCGCCGGTGAGCAGGTAGAGGACCCGGCAGGTGGAGGCCAGCCCGCTGGCGGCATAGTCCTCCGGCAGCAGCTGGTACATGTCAATGACCATGGGCCCGTTCTTTTCGTCGTATTCCTCCGGGTCGGTCATGGCCCGGAGGAAGGGGGCCATCTTCCCGCTGATGATCCGCAGAATCTCCAAAGAGGGCTTGCCCCGGTTGACGCTTAAGCCCGTGTCCACGCCCGTCTGCGGGAAACACCGCTCAAATCCGGCGATGACCGCGTCCATGCTCACGTGCTGCCAGCCTGTTTCCCGGGCGATCCGCCGGGAGAGGGTGCTCTTCCCGGCCCGGGGAACCCCGGCAACGATTAGATGTTTCATCCGAATCTCCTCATTTCTATTACTTCCGCGCAAAATGATAGGAAAAGGAAGGTCGGGACTGCGTCCCGAAGGGGCCTGCGGCCTTTTGAAGGAATGTATTGGGGTCTCGCCTGCCGGCTCGGTCGGTTCGCGGCATGTCTGCCACTGGCAGACGCTCACCCTCCGGCGGCTTAGGGGCTTATGACATTGGCTTCGCCAAGTCCCCCTAAGAACCCTACCAGGTGCC